>NZ_CP010802.1:3630746-3958620 GCF_001278055.1 Desulfuromonas soudanensis
TCCCGGCTCATCAGGGCGAGATAGACCCAGGCGATTACCAGCATGAGCGCCTGCAGCGGCCGCAGCCACAACGATCCGGCCAACTGGATCACCCCGGCACCGACCCCGATCCAGCCGAGCTCCCGCAGGGTGACCAACCCCCGGGGGACAGGCCGGTAGGGGCGCCAGCGGGCATCGTCGGCGGCGTCCTTGAACTCGTCGGCGATGCGCAGCTGAAGAAAAAAGAAGAAAGCGGTGACGAAGGCGACGAGGGCTGCGGCTGGGCGCAGGGTTGATTCGCCGCGCAGCAAAGCCGAATAACTCATCGCCGACAGACTGAAGGCCAGGATCAGCGGACCGTGGGCAAAGATCGGGAAGCGTTCCTTCTGGTAGAGCCACCAGCGGTTAGTCATGATTATCTCCCTCTTTTGACTGCTCTTTTCCCCGGGCGAGTTTTTTGTGGGCCGAAGTGAACTCGCCGGCAGCCAGTGCACCGATGATCGAGAGTTCACCGGCCAGGACCATGCCGGCACAGACCTCGGCCAACGCCCGCGCCTTCCCGGCACCAGCGAGCCCCATCAGCTCCAGACAGGCGTGCTGGGTGGGAAGGCCGGTCCCGCCGCCAATGGTTCCGACCATCAGGTTGGGAAGGGTCACCGCCGCGTAGAGTGCCCCGTCCTCTCGTACTTCGAAGCGGGTCACTCCCACCGCCGATTCGGCGATGCAGGCGGCATCCTGGCCACAGGCAATGTACAAAGCCGCCAGGCCGTTGGCGTAATGTCCCTGGACTCCGATGGTGCCGGAGAGGACCCCGCCGAGGGCCGACATGCGCCAATAGTCGGTCATGCGTAGGGGCGTGGTATGGAGGATCTTTTCCACCAGTTCGGCCGGGATGATCGCTTCGGCTGTCACCTTCTTTCCGCGCACACCCAAGAACGACTGGGCGCTGGCTTTTTTGTCGCCGGACATATTGGCCTCGACGAAGAAATATTCGGGAGTAACGGGAGACTCCGCGGCAACCAGGGCACAGACGGCCTCGGTGGCAATCGTCGCCATGTTCTGACCCGAGGCATCGCCGGTCTGAAACTCCAAAAGGAGATAGACGTGGTTTCCCTCGATGGTAATGCGCAGATCCTTAAGTCGTGCGTATCGCGAGGTGGCGTCGGCGGCGCCCCGAATTCTCTCGAGGCTCTCCATCGCCCAGGCGACGAACAGACCGGCCTCGCGAGCCGTCTGGAAGGCAAATCCCGGCGCGCGGCTGACCCCTTCGGCCAGCAGCATGGAACTACAGCCGCCCGCCTGGGAGAGGAGAGAGGCCCCGCGATGGTAGGAAGCGACCAGAGCCGCCTCGGTGGTAGCCAGAGGGAGGAGATAGTCTCCCTGGGCAAAGAGTCCGTTGACCCGAAGCGGTCCGGCAAGGCCGATGGGGAGGCGGGCGACGCCGATGAAGTTTTCGATATTGCGGCCAAAGGAGGCCAGAGTCGCCGGATCCAGGTCACCGAGGAGCGCCGCCCTGATCTCCGGGGCCAGTGCCAGCCTCTTCCAGCGCCGCGCCACAATCTCCGGGGTGATCCGGGCACCTCCCGGCACCTTCGCCGCCGGGGGCTCCCAGTTCGGTTCGAGTCTTTTGAGAAGCTCTCCCTTGCTCTGGTTCTGAAGCAGGTGCGCCAAAAATCCCTGAGTCTGTATCGCATCTCTTGGCATGGTGATCTCCTTTGACATCGGGACTGTTCCAGCGTCTGGGGTCCGGCCCGGTTTGTTCCGCAAGGGCACTCGTCTCTTATGGATGAATCCCTGCCTGAGCCAGCTCCCTGACGCCGCAGAGGTCGAGCTTGCCGCTTCCGAGCAACGGCAGACGTTCGACCGCTACATAGCAATCCCGCGCCGGTTTCCAGAGGTTGGGCAAGTCGCTTTCGGAAATCAGGCGATGCAGGGTTTCGACAGTGCTGGAAGCGCTCTCGTAGACCACGACCAGGCACTCACCCCGTTTTTCGTCGGGAATGCTCGTCACCGCGACCACCCCGGTCTGATTGAGCTGGGCGTGCAGAAGATCCTCCACCGCGCCGTGCGGAATCATTTCGCCGCCGATCTTGCTGAAGCGGGCGAGGCGATCGGTGATGTGCAAAAAACCGCCGGCGTCGAGATGGCCGATATCGCCGGTGTCATACCAGCCGTCGCGGACCACTTCGCCGGTCTTCTCCGGCTGGCCGAGATAGCCGAGCATGACATTCGGTCCCTTGACCAGAATCAGGCCGGACTCACATGTCCTCCGCGGCGCTCCGCTCTCAGGATCGATCACCTTGACGACGACACCGGGAATCGGCAGGCCGACACTGCCGTCGCACCAGCCGGCCTGACGGATGCCGTCGATCTCCACATCGGGGAGGGAGAGGGCGATGACCGGGGACAGCTCGGTGGCGCCGTATCCTTCGAGAGGGCGGAGTCCGAACCTCTCCTCGAAACTGTCGGCAAGCTTGCTCTTGAGTTTTTCGGCTCCGGTGACGACCAGGCGCAAAGTTACAAAGTCTTCCCGTCTGGCACGGCGCAGGTAGGCCATGAGGAAGGTCGGGGTGGCAATAAGCAGAGTCGAGCGCTCCTTGCGCACGGTGCGGGCTATGACCTCGCCGTCGAGGGGGTTAGTGTGGTAGACGGCAGAAAAGCCGGACAACAGCGGTAGCCAGAGGGTGCCGGTGAAGCCGAGAGAATGGAAGAAAGGGAGGGCCGAGCAGATGTTGTCGCGCTTCGTGACGCGAAAGACGATGCGCAGCGCCTCGAGGTTGGAGAGGATGTTGTGGTGCGACAGCATCACCCCTTTCGGCTCGCCGGTGCTCCCCGAAGAAAAAATCACTGTGGCGAGGCGGTCGGCGGTGAAGCTTTTCGGACGGGCCCAGAGCCGTAGCGGCAGGAGACGTGCTTTGCAAAAGGCGCGGAGTTTTTCACCGGGACTCAGCTCGACAAGGAGGTCCTCGATGTAGAGAACGCCGGGAAGCTCCGGCAGGGCAGAGAGCTTATCGAGAAAGGTCCGCGAGGTGATCACGGTGTCGATTCCGCACTGATTGATGGCGGAACGGATCCCGTCGGGGGAGGCGGTGTAGTTGAAATTTACCGGCGCCGTCCCCTCAAGGTTCAGGGCAAGATTGGCCAAAGCGCTGCCGACCGTCGGCGGCAGGCAGACCCCGATCATCGGCGCCCCCTTGATCTGCGTCCGCAGCCTTGCCGCCAGAGCCGTAGAGGCGATCAGGGCCTCTCCATAACGCAGGGTGCGGCCCCCGGTGTCGGCCAGGGCGGGCCGGCGCCAGTTTTCACGGGCGGTTTCGGCAAAAAGTTCGCCGAGAGCGCGGCGCCGGGGCTTGCGGGAATCGAACCAAGCACAGGAGAGTTCCATCACCGCCCCCCGCACCTCCTGGGGATTGCTGCCGGCCGGGAGGGCCGTGCCGAAGAGTACCGTCACCCGATAGGGGAAGAGGGTCGGCAGGCGCGACAGAAGCTTGCCGTGGGCATAGGAGAGGATGCTCCCCCAGGCGCCGCCGATATAAATCGGGATGATCGGGTGCTTACTCCCCTTGACGATGCGCTCGAAGCCTCCCTTGAATTGGTTGAGCATGCCGTTGCGGGTGATCGCCCCTTCCGCAAAGATGCAGACCAGGTAGCCGTCGTCGAGAGCCTGGCGGGCTGCCGCGATAAAGGTCAACATCCCCTTTTTGCCGTCCTTGGACGAGACCGGAATCACTCCCATCAGGCGGCAAAGCTGGCGAAGCAACGGCGTGTTGTATATCTCCCGCTCCATAACGAAACGGATCCGGCGCTGTTGGGTGGCGATCAGCAGCAGGGCGTCAAGCCAGGAGACATGGTTGGCGACCAGCAGTGCCCCCCCCTCCATGGGGACGTTATTGCGGCCGACGATCTCCAGTCGGTAGCAGAGGCGCATGGCCAGAAGGGAGATGAAGCGCAGGAGAAAATCGGGGAGGATGCAGAGGGTCAGCACCGTCAGAATCAGGGTCACGACCGCCAGCAGGGCAAAGGAGGCGCCCGGCGAAACCTGCAGCGGACCGGAGAGAAACCAGAGGAGTGCCGATGCGGCGAGGGCGCCGACCCAGCTGAGGAAGCTGGCTGCGGCCTGAATCTCCCCGCGGCGGTCGGCCGGACTGCGTAGCTGGATGAAGGATTGCAGCGGCACGATGAAGACGCCGGCGCTGAGGCCAAAGAGGGCGACGATGCCCAGAACCGTGGGAATATGGGGGGGGGCGGCGTACAGGGCGAAAGAGGTGAGGGTCAGACCGGTGGCGCCGATAGGTACGACGCCGAATTCCACGGTGCGGCCGGAGAGGCGTCCCGCCAGGAGAGAACCGAGGCCAATCCCGAGAGCGGCGGCGACGAAGAGGTAACCGCTCTCCTCCTGGCTGAGGCCAAGGCGGCTCATGCCGTAGGAAAGAAGGTTGAGCTGGCAGAAGGCACCGACGAAGAGGAAGTAGGCAGCGCCGAAGATCGCCAGGAGCAAATAGCCGTCTTGGCGGAGGCTGCGCAGGGTACGCCAGTAGGCGGCCGGGAAGAGGGCAAGGGGGCGCGTCGGCGCACCCTGCGGGGTGGTTGGCAACCGCCAGGCGATCAGCAGACCACAAACAGCGATGGCGATTCCGCCAAAAAGTGCGACGCCGTGGCGCCCGTTGGCAGCCTGCACCAGGAAGGGGGCGAGGGCTGTGCCGCCGACAATTGCCAGAAAGGTCAGCATCTCCAGGAGGCTGTTGGCCCTTGAAAGCTCCTGTCGCCCCACCAGCTCCGGGACGACGCCGTACTTGGCCGGGGCGAAGAAGGCGCTGTGGCAACCGAGGAAGAAGATCGCCAGGTAGAGTACCGGAGCATTCTGCTGCCACGCGCCGACGGCGGCCAGGATCGCGATGCCGACCTCCAGCCCCTTGACCGCGACGATCACCCTGCTTTTTGGCAGGCGGTCGGCGAGGGAACCGGCCAGGGCGGAGAAGAGGAGAAACGGCGCGATGAAGGCGGCACTGCCGAGGGCGGCGATGCCGGCGGCGTTCGCCTCGCCCCCCTGGCCGATGAGAAAGAAGATGATGATAAGCTTGATCAGGTTGTCGTTGAGCGCGCCGAGGGCCTGGACGAGGTTGAGGCGGCGAAATGACAGGGGCAGTTGCACATTGGGCTCGATAGCGGGCATCGGTTTCTTCCTTGTTCAGTTCAGGCGCAGCAGCTGGGGAGTGTTGCCCAGCACCGCTTGCGGAAGGCCTAGCGCCAGTTTCAATTGCAGGCTCTGGTCCCAGGGATTGTCGATAGCCGAGAGACGACGGATGGTAGCCAGGGGGAGACGCCCGAGTTGGAACCAGGGGGAGGTCAGGCCGGTGCAGGGGAGTGGCATGTCGGTGCCGAAATGGAGCCGGCTGTGCAGCTCCGGACGGGCAAGAACCCGCTGCAGGTGACCGAGGCGATTGATCTGGGTCAGGGCGGAGATGTCGGCATGGAGATGGGGATAGGCTGCAGCCAGACTCAGGAAACGCCCGAAGTTGCCCTCGCCGCCGTTGCGGCCGTTGCTGGCGCAGTGGGCGGCAATCACCGTCACCCCTTGCTCCAAAGGGAGACGCAGACGTTCTGGGTCGGCGAGGCGGTTGTCGGTGCGGGTGAAGGACTCCTCGTTTCCGGTGTGACTGAGCAACGGCAGTTTCAACTCGACAAGGCGCTTGTAGAAGGGGATCAGGGCCCGGTCGGCCGGGTCGATCCCCTGGATCGACGGCAGCCACTTCAGCAGCACCGCGCCATCGGCGACTGCCGCGTCGAGTTGTTCCAGGGCGTCGCGGCGCCGGGGATTGACGCTGGCGCCAAAGAGGAGGTTGTTGTGTTCGCGGCAGGCCTGGGCGATGAAGGCGTTGGGGATGTAGAGTTCAGTCTTCTCTAGATCGAGGTGACCCTGGCCGTCGATGGCGCCATCGAGGGCGAAGACCACGGCCTTGTGCACATGCTGCGCGGCGGCCAGGCGTGCGGACATCCCCTGCAGCACCCGCATGTCTCCGTCCCGCTCCAGATCGGCGAAGGTGACGCCGAAGGCCCTGAGGTAAAAGCGGAACTTCCAGCTGTTGCGCAGTTGCGGCGCCACATGGCAGCCGCTGCCGCCGCCGCCGATTCCGGCCCCATGGGTATGAATGTCGATGACCATCGATTTGTCCATGATTCTCTCCTTGTCTCGTGATGACAGTCATGCCTTACGCAGGAGTCGTGCCGAAAATGGCAAGCGTTGCTATCATGGTGAATTTACAGCAAAAGTAAAGGATTATCTCTTTTTCATTGTTAGGAGGTCACGGCAGACTTGACAAAAAATGAACATTAGCCTTACATTCCGTGCATGAATAATACCCTCACCCTAGGCCCAGCGGATCGTGAGTTTTTCACGATGATTGCCCGAGCGTCCTTCGCCAACCCCTTCGGCTCCGAGCGGGAGGATCTCGATCGGCGCATCGCCGGGGTCGATATTCCCCTCGACCGGAACGAGCTCTATGCACGGGCGGTGGACCGGGCCGAGGCTGCTCTGCGGCGACTGGAGGTCGATGGCCGGGTGGACCTGACCCGCTACCGCAGTGAAGACCAGGATGTCTTGCGCACAGTCTGTCTCTTCGACATCTATCATCGCTACCGCGAGGCGTTCGACGCCTCTATCCAGCAGCAGATCGCCGCCGGCGACGCCCCCTGCCAGATCCCCTTTGCCCCCGAGATCTTCTCCCTCCTCGCGCAACGGGGCTTTGCCGACGACGAAATCCTCCGTTACTTCGCCATCTTCTACCAGCTCCGGCGTGCTTTTTATTTCATCGAAGGAACCTTGCTCGGGCTCTCCCCGTCGATGAACACCCTGCGGCGGAACCTCTGGAACTGCATCTTTACTGCCGATATCGGCCGCTATGAGACCCTCCTCTGGGACAGGATGGAGGACTTTTCGACCCTGCTCCTCGGCGAAACCGGCACCGGCAAGGGGGCGGCGGCCGCCGCCATCGGCCGCTCGGGCTTCATCCCCTTCGAGGAGCGCAAGGGGTGCTTCAGCGAGAGCTTCACCCGCAACTTCATCCACCTCAATCTTTCCCAGTATCCCGAAGCGCTCATCGAGTCGGAACTCTTCGGCCACAAAAAGGGGGCCTTCACCGGCGCCATCGTCGACCACCCCGGAGCTTTTTCCCGCTGCACCCCCCATGGCTCGATTTTTCTCGACGAAATCGGCGATCTCTCCATCCCGGTGCAGATCAAGCTCCTGCAGATCCTGCAGGAACGCATTTTTTCTCCGGTGGGGAGCCATGACCGTCAGCGTTTTCACGGTCGGGTCATTGCCGCCACCCACAAGCCCCTCGAGGCGATGCGCCGAACCGGGCAATTTCGCGACGACTTTTACTATCGACTCTGCTCCGATATCATCGTCGTGCCGCCTTTGCGCCAACGCCTGCGTGAAGAACCACGGGAACTCACCGAGATGGTGAGCGGAATTCTCTCCCGGATGCTCGGCTCTTCAGGGCTGAGGTTGGTTGATTTCGTCTGTGCCACCCTGACGCGGTCGGTCGCACCCGACTACCCCTGGCCCGGCAATGTCCGCGAACTCGAACAGGCGGTGCGCCGCATCCTCGTGACCGAGGATTTCCGAGGCGAAACCCCACCGACGGCGGCCAACGGGAAACAGCAGTTCTTGATTGACATCGATGCCGGGGCCCTCAATGCCCGGGAACTCCAGGCCTGCTATTGCCGCCTTCTTTACCAACGCCACGGCACCATCGAGGAAGTCGCCCGCCGCACCGACCTTGATCGCAGAACGGTCAAGAAGTACCTCGGAGATTGAAAGAGAAGCTTGGCGTGCCCTGGTTTTTTGAATAGGACATTCGATCGGCAGGAAGAGGCCAGGGATTGTCCCTGCCCGGCATGTGGGCCGCATGCATTAAAGGAAGCAAAGTGTATATTCATGCTCGATGGATGCACCAGAAAATCCTTGGGATCCGGGTTGGCATTTGGACATCCCGGGTTGGCATAGTATGCTGACGCGCGATTTGCACGTTTCAGGACACGCACCCTTTGATTCCAATCCTTCCGCAATCGTCCCTGCCCGACATGACGAATGGACAGCAATCACCCCCCAAGGAGCCTGGGGGTAGTCAATTTCGCCTTCGCCCTCTAAATACCCAGGAGGATCTCACCGAGAACGGCAAGAGCACCCCTCAACGATGGCTTGGACTCGTTTGGCAACCACGATGTGAACAAGGAGATTGGATCCGCATGGACATCGAGAAGATCAAGGTGGAGACGGAAAACGATCAGACCCTGGAGGTCGTGGTCACCAGCAAGAAAGCCGACGCCATCTGGATCGTCCTCGGCGAAGGGCTCCACAACGTCAAGTGCAAGCTCACCCCCACCCGCAACAACCTCGCCTACGTCGGAAGCCTGATGGGGCGCGAGATCCTCTATCATCGAAGCGTCAAGGAGGTTTCGGCCGACATCGCAAAACACAATCGCGAGCCGATCATGCCGGTGAAGCGCTGACCGGTTCAGGGGAGATTTTTCCCTCCACTACATTCACAGGAGTTCACCATGCCGATCATCGCCATCGAAGGGCCACCCATCGCCGATCTCAATGTCCGCCGCAAACTGGTCAGTGAATTGACGTCCGCCGCCGCCCGGGCCTACGCCCTGCCGGAAGAAAAAATCATTGTCCTTATCCGCGAAAACACCCCGGAACAGGTGGCCGTCGGCGGCAAGCTGCTCGCTGACCTGAGATAACGTCTCCGGGACAGCAAAAAAAAAGAGCCGGCTGCTTCACGCAGCCGGCTCTTTTTTTCCTCGGATTTTCTTTTTTTCAGCTTTCCGGCTCCCGCAGATACCCGAGCGTCGCATTCCAGAACGACAGGTCGTAATGGGTCTTCTCGAAAAGGCGGGCATTGACGATGACGATCCCGGCAATTTCGGCGACGGCCGAAAGGAAGGTGACGTCCTCCTGGCTGTAGGCCCGCGGCCGATCCGAGTAGACCCTCAGCACACCGATCACCCGATGCCGGGCGATGATCGGCAGAGAGAGAATCGAGGCGATCCCCTCGGCCACGGTCTGCTTCGGGTATTCGAGGCGCGGATCGCTACCGGTGTCGGCGATGAGGACCGGAATCCCCTCAAGGGTCTCGCGGATGCTTCTGTCGGCATGGGGCGACCCCTTGGCCAGGAAGCGGTCGCTGAGCCCCCGGGCGGCCAGGAGTTCCAGCTCGTTGGAGACTTCGTTGATCAGGCGCAGGGCCGCCGCCTTGGCGTGCATCAGTCCCATCACCCGCTCGATGATCAGCTGCATCAACTCGCGGGAATCGAGGGTCGAGAGCATGGCCCGGGTGATTTCGTGCAGGGCGCGGAAATATTCGAGGCTGCGCCCTGTCTCCCCGGGGACGGAGGCGAAGGGACGGGTCTGCTCCTCGACCTCGGCCGGCGCGCCGGTGAGTTCGACGCCGACATCCTGAAGCAGGGCCGAGAGCTTGACCCCTTGGGCCTTGTAGAGCCGGGCATTGACGATGGCCAGGGCGCCGAGTTCGGCCATCGCCGAGACCAGTTCGATCTCTTCGTCGGTGAAGGTTCGGCGCTCGGCGCTGTAGAGACGCAGCACGCCGATGGCCCTGCCGGAGGCGACCAGCGGCAGCGACAGCAGGGTGTTGATCCCTTCGGATCGCAGCTCGTCGCGATACTGGATGCGCGGGTCGTCGTAGGCATCCTGAATGCAGACGACCTTCCCGTCGAGGACCTCGGGGACGCTGAGGTCGGCGTTGAGCGCCCCCTTGTTGAGATAGGCCTCGCTCAGGCCGCAGGACGCCATCTGTTCCAGACGGTGGGTCTCCTCGTCGACGAGCCGCAGGCTCCCCCCCCTGACGTGCAGCGCCGCAACGGAGCGTTCGACCAGCGTCTCGAGCGTGACCTGCAGCGACGAAGAGGAGAGGATCGTCTGCGCCGCTTCGTAAAACAGTTTAAAATAGGCGACTGACTGGCTTTGCGGCATGGGAGGATAATCTCCATCGAGAGAATTGAGACCGTGTTCTATTTTAGTATAACGGTAAATCCGGACAAGGAGAAGGGATTTTTCAGAAACTCCCCCGGATGGGTCGATTTTACCCCTTGGACGCGAATCCGCTCACCCTAGGACGAAACGACATCCTGGAGTTCGCATCGATGGCTCAATAAAAAGGGGGCAGGCTGTGGAAAACAGCTTGCCCCCTTTTCCTTTTATCGATAACCGGACTCTATCAAATGAGCGGCACGCCCCCCGCCTTTTTGATGGCATCATGGGCCGCCGGAGAGGTGGCGAATTCGACGAACGCCTTGACATCACCCTGGAAATTATTTTGTTTAAAAACAAAGGAGAGAATGCCGAAAGCGGGATATCCCTTCTGCTCAGGGGCCATGCCGTCGATTTTCAACACCTTGAGCTTTCCGGCGATGGCGACATCGAGGGGTCCGAATCCGATGCTCCCCGGGGTAAAGAGGATTGCTTTAACCATGTGCGGCGTCTTGTTCATGATCCGGGCCCTGTCGCTCAGAACGATATCCTTGAAGCCGGGGAAGGTTTGCATCAGGTTCTGCAAGGAGCTGTCGCCGTCTTCGCGCCTGAAAACTTCGATTTCCCCATCGATGCCGCCGACGGCCTTCCAGTTGGTGATTTTTCCGGCATATATGTCGAGAATCTGGCGGCTGCTCAGGCCGTCGATTCCGATGGCCGGATCGACGAAAAAAACCGTCGGCACCCGAACGAAATTCACGGTGGTCAAGCCGTAGTGCTGTTCCTTGTCCTTGATCGGGCGGGCCACCCGGGCGATCAGCGCCTTGTCGGTCCCGACAACCTCGATCCCTCCCGATGAACCGATGCTTTGCGGCACCCTGACCTCGACTCCGGTGGCCGCGGTGAAGGCCTCGCCGACGGCGGCAAGGATATTGACGCCGTCACCCGTCCCGGGAATATCGATCCTGGCACCCATCGCCGGTGTAGCCAAAGTGAGCAGCAGCAGACCGAGTCCCAGTTTACGTAATCCTTTTTTCACGCGGCATTCTCCTTTTTTGGCCTGCAGGGGACAGAACTATCCATTCGATTCCGCAACAGTAGCCTTATAAGGGTCCCTCGGCAATTGAAATTTACTCGGTGGAGAATTTTGCGCCCTCTCCTCGGAAGGAACCGATAGCCCCCTCCGCTTGACTCTGCCTCATCCCCTCGCCTACACTGGAAAACTTCGGCGCCAGGCGCCCGCGATCCCTCCAGGAAGGGTCCTTCGATGAACCGCCCCATCTCTCCCTCTGCCGCTCCCCCGTCGTCCGGCGGAACCCCCTGGCGACCGATCAGCCGCGGCGAAATCGAACGCTTCGCCCGGGCCCTGTCCAGCGCCTACGAGGTGGTCGGGGTGCAGCGCCTGCGGGGACGCCTGACCCTGGAGCGCCTCGACGATCCAGCCGAACTCCTCCTCGAGTTCCCCCCCCGGGTCCACTCACCGAAAAAGTACCTCTTTCCCCACTGGGAGAAGCTTTTCCGCTTCCGCCTCGGCGGCCGGGTCCTCCTCGAGGCGGAAAAAGCGGCGGCACCGCGGGTGATCTTCGGCATGCACCCCTGCGACCTGCATGCGGTGCGGGTTCTCGACGACTGCCTCTTCGAGGGGGAAGCCGACAGCGCCTACCGGGCGAAGCGGGAGGCAACGATTTTGATCGGGGTCGACTGCGTCCCCGACGAGCACTGCTTCTGCACCAGCATGGGGACCGACCGGGTCGCCGGCGGCTTCGACCTCTTTCTCCATAAGGTCGACGGCGGGTACCTGGCCCAGACGGGGAGCGAACGAGGCGAAGCCCTCCTCGGCCGCTACCTCCCCCAGGTCGCCCTTCGCCCCGGGGAACCGCCTCTCCCCCTACAGGTCAAGCAGACGCAGAGCGCCCTGCGCTTCTCCGTGGAGTCCCTGGCCCCCCTCCTCGAAGGGGTCTACGACCACCCCCTGTGGGGGGAACTGGGGGAGAAGTGCCTCGGCTGCGGCGCCTGCACCCTTCTGTGCCCCTCCTGCTACTGTTTCAACGTCCAGGACCGCCTCGACCTCGACCTCGAGGGGGGGGAACGGCTGCGGACCTGGGATTCCTGCCAGCTCGACCAGTTCAGCAAGGTCGCCGGCGGGGGCGACTTCCGCGCCGATCAGGCCGACCGCCAGCGCCACCGCTTTTTCCGCAAGTACAAGTACCTCTGGGAAAAACACCAGCGCACCGCCTGTGTCGGCTGCGGCCGGTGCAGCCGCGAATGCCTGAGCCGCATCGACCCGCCTTCGGTCCTCAACCGCCTCTTTACCGCCGAGGCCCTGCCGGAGATCCCGGAGACTCCGGGGGGGGAGTACCACCCACAGCTGGCGGAGGTGGTCGGGGTGGAGACCCTCACCGAAGGCGAACGGGGATTGCGGCTGCGGCTCGACGCGCCGCTGGCCTTTGCTCCCGGCGCCTTCATGGAAGTCTCCGTCTTCGGCCTCGGCGAGGCCCCCTTCACCATCGCCTCGCCGCCGGACGGCACCTGCGAAATCGACCTTGTGGTGCGCGCCGCCGGAGCCCTCACCTGCGCCCTGCACCGTCTCAAGCCCGGCGACACCGTCGGGGTGCGCGGCCCCTTCGGCAGCGGCTTCCCGGTGGATCGCTTCCTCGGCCGCGACGTGCTGCTGATCGCCGGCGGACTGGGGCTGGTGACCCTGCGCTCGCTCCTCCTGACGATCCTTGCCCGCCGCGGCGAGTTCGGCCGGGTTCTCCTCCTCTGCGGCGCGCGCTCCCCCGAGGCCTTCCTCTTTCGTCACGACCTTCTGCGGTGGCACCGCGAGGGGATTCTCGACTGCCGGTTCACCGTCAGCGACGGCGGGGACGCCTGGAGCGGCGCCGTCGGCGACGTCACCGTGCTGCTGCGCGATCTCGACCTGGCGCCGCAACGCACCACCGCCGCGGTCTCCGGCCCCCCGGGGATGTACCGTTTCGTCAATCCCCTCCTGCTCCGCCTCGGGATCCCCGAGGAGGCGATCTATCTCAACCTCGAGCGCCACATGAAGTGCGGCCTCGGCAAGTGCGGCAAGTGCCGGATCAACGACATCTGCGTCTGCGAGTGCGGACCGATCTTTTCCTACGACCGGGTGCGGCACCTGCGGGAGGCCATCGAACGATGAAACCACGGATCGGCTTTTTCGACTTCACCGGCTGCGAGGGGTGCCAGCTCACCGTCCTCAACCTCGAGGAGTCTTTTCTCGAGCTCCTCGAACTGGTGGAGATCGTCGAGTTCCGCGAAGTGATGAGCTCCGAAGAAGGCGACCTCGACATCGCCTTCGTCGAGGGGAGCATCGCCACTCCCGAGGAAGCCTCCCGCCTGCAGGCGATCCGCGCCCGCACCAAAACCCTGGTGGCCCTCGGGGCCTGCGCCGACACCGCCGGCGTCAACGCCCTCACCTACCTGCACGACCCGCAGCAGCTGCGGCGCGATCTCTACGGCGACGACCCGGCCCGCCTGCAGGGGGGGCATCCCCTCCCCCTGAGCGCCCACGTCACCGTCGACTGGCGGGTTCCCGGCTGCCCCATCGACGGGCGGGAGTTCCTCTCCGTCCTCCAGGCGCTCCTCGTCGGCCGCCCGCCGGAGCTGCCGAGCTTCTCCCTCTGCGTGGAGTGCAAGCTCGCCGAACTCCCCTGCACCTTCGAGGAGGGGCGGATCTGCCTCGGTCCGGTGACCCGCGCCGGCTGCAACGCCCTGTGTATCGCCGCCGGCGACCGCTGCCGCGGCTGCCGCGGGGTCATCGACAACCCCCGGCAGACCCCCTACTACCGGATTCTCGAGGAGCACGGCCTCGACGCCGAGGAGATTCTCGGCGAATTCCGCACCTTCAACCTTCCCGGCAAAGGGGGGCGCCATGAGGATTGAAGTCCGGCATCTGGCCCGGGTCGAGGGACACGCCCACCTGGTAATCGACGCCGAAAAGGGGGAACTCAAGGAGTGCCGGCTGGAGATCGTCGAATCGCCCCGTTTCTTCGAGGGGATCCTCAGGGGGCGCCACTACCGGGACGTGGCGCCGATCGTCGCCCGGATCTGCGGAGTCTGCTCCAACTCCCACACCCTCGTCTCCCTGGCGGCGACGGAAAACGCCCTGGGGATCGCCGTCAGCGATCAGACCCGCAGGCTGCGCCGGCTTCTGGCCTACGGCGAGATTCTGCAGAGCCACATCCTGCAGATCTACTTCATGGCCGTCCCCGACTACCTGGGAGTGGCCAGCATCTTCCCCCTGGTCCGCAGCGAGCGCGAGCTGGTGACCCGCGCCCTACGCCTGAAGAAGCTGGCCAACGACATCTGCCTGGCCGTCGGCGGCCGGCCGGTCCATCCGGTGACCCCCTGCGTCGGCGGCTTCTCCGCCCTCCCCTCCCCCCAGGCCCTGCAGGATCTGCGACGACGACTGGTGGAGGCGCTCCCCGACCTCGAAGCGACCGTCGAGCTCTTTGCCGCCTTCCCCATCCCCGAATTCATCCGGGAGACCGAATACCTCTCCCTCGCCGCCGGAGACGGCTACCCCCTCCTCGGCGACACCCTGGTCTCCAGCGTCGGCCTCTGCGCCCCGGCGGCGGAGTACCGCACAGTGATCGAGGAGTACCCGGTCCCCCACTCCACGGCCCGCTTCGCCCGGGCGACGCGGGGAGCCTACATGGTCGGCCCCCTGGCCCGGGTGCGCAACGCCCACGACCGACTTTCCCCCATGGCCCGCACCGTGGCCGGGGCCCTGGGGCTCTCGGCGGCGACCGCCAACCCCTACTTCAACCTCGTCGCCCGACTGGTGGAAGTCGTGCACTGTCTGGAGGAAGGGATTCACCTCATCGACCTGGTCCTTCAGGACGGACTGCGACCGGAAACGGCACCCTCCCCTTCGGGACCGGGGCGCGGAGCGGCGGCCATCGAGGCCCCAAGGGGGACTCTCTTCCACGCCTACAGCTACGACGCCTCCGGCTGCATCGAAAGCGCCGACTGCGTCATCCCCACCGCTCAGAATCTCGGCAATATCGAGGCTGATCTGCGGGGCCTGGTGCCGACTCTCCTCCACCTGCCGCAGGAAGAGGTGACGAAGCGCCTGGAGATGCTGGTGCGGGCCTACGACCCCTGCATCAGCTGCTCGACCCACCTCCTCGAGGTGCGCTTCGTCGGCGGAAAGGGAGGGAAGTGAGAATCATCGGCATCGGCAACCCGCTGATGGGGGACGACGGCATCGGCATCGCCGCCGTCGCGGCTCTGGAGAAGGAAGGGGTTCCGGAAGGGGTGGACATTATCGATGGCGGAACGGGGGGATTGACGCTGCTGACTTTGATGGAAGGGGCAAAGAGGGTGATCCTGGTCGATGCGGTGGAGACGGGGAGCCCCCCGGGGACGATCCTGCGCCTGGCGGGGGAGGACCTGGAGCCGGAGACGGCGGCGTCCTCCCTCTCCCTGCATTCCGGCGGCCTCCCCGAGGTCCTGGCCCTCGGGCGCGCGCTCGGCACCCTTCCGCCGCTGATTCTCTTCGGGGTGCAGCCGCACTCGGTGGAGGTGCGCCTCGGCCTCTCGGACCCGGTCGCCGCCGCCCTCCCCCCCCTCCTCGCCCTCATCCGAGAAGAGCTCAAAGCCTGACGCTTTCTTCTATATTCTGTATTCTATTTTCTGCCTTCCAGTTTTTTCCCCTAAATCGCCCCTTCAGCAAGCCACCCCGTTCCCGGCGGGAGGGGCTTTTCGCCGGCGAAGGCGGCGCGGCGCAGGAAGGTGCCGAACTCTTCGGCGGCGAGGGGAGGACTGACCAGAAAGCCCTGAATGATGTCGCATCCCCGGGACCGAAGGGCATCGAGCTGGGCGGCGTTCTCCACCCCCTCGGCGATCACCTGCAGTTTCAGGGAACGGGCCATGGCCATGATCGCCTCCACCATCCCGGCGCCCGCATCCCCCTCGATCTCACGGGTGAAAGCCTGGTCGATCTTGAGCATGGCGAAGGGGTAGCGCCGCAGGTAGCTCAGGGAGGAGTACCCGGTGCCGAAGTCGTCGAGGGAGAGAACTGCTCCGAGATCCTTGAGTGCCATCAGGGTCTCGAGGGTCGCGGGTCCGCTTTCGAGAAGGATCGTCTCGGTGATCTCCAGATGGAGGAGATGGGGCGGAAGAGCCGTTTCGGCAAGGATCCGGGCGACCATCGGCGCCAGATCCCGGTGCCAGAACTGGCGGCTGGAGAGGTTGACGGAAACGCGCAGCGGGTGCCCTTCCTCCTCCCAGGCCCTGGCCTGAAGGCAGGCGCTGCGCAACGCCCATTCGCCCATGGAGATGATCAACCCCGACTCTTCGGCCAGGGGGATAAATTCCCCGGGTAGGACCAGATCCTTGCCGCCGTGGCGCCAGCGCAGCAGCGCTTCGGCGCCGAAGATCTCGCCGCTGCGCAGGTCGATCTGCGGCTGGTAATAGAGGAGGAGTTCCCCCCTCTCCACCGCCCGGTGGAGGTGATTTCCCATCTCGAGCATCTGCACCGCGGCGGCGTTCATCGGCCGGGAATAGAACTGGTAGTTTTTGCGCCCCATCCGCTTGGCGTGGGAGAGGGCCGTATCGGCGTTTTTGAGGAGGACCTCCATGTCGCCGCCGTCGTCGGGGAAAAGGGCGATGCCGATGCTGGCGGAGACGAAGAGCTCCTGCCCCGCCACCTCAAAGGGACGCTCGAAGATCTCCATGATCCGTCGGGCGACCTTGACCACGTCCTGCACCTCATCGACCTCGGGGAGCCAGAGACTGAATTCATCGCCGCCGAGGCGGGCGAGGGTTTCGGGGAACTCCTCCGCCGTCTGTCGGGCGACGACGTCGGTCACCCGCAGGGTCGCCAGGATCCGTCGCGAGACCTCCCGCAACAGCCGGTCTCCGGCGCTGTGGCCGAGGGATTCGTTGATGGTCTTGAAGCGGTCGAGGTCGAGGTAGAGGAGAGCGACCCGGGTCTTGTAGCGCCGGGCATGGGCCAGGATGTAGGTGAGGCGCTCGTTGAAGAGCAGCCGGTTGGGGAGAGCGGTCAGGGGATCGTAGTAGGCGAGGAAGTGCATCCTCTCTTCGGCCTGTTTGTGCTCGGTGATGTCCTGGATGGTCCCGAAGATGCGCGTCGTCGCCTCGGGAAGATCGCAGGCGGTGGTCCCCTGGGCGCGCAGATGGCGCAATTCCCTCCCGGGAAGAAGGAGGCCGCAGTCGACGCCGAAGGGAATCCCCTCCCGGAGCATGGCCTCCAGGGCTTCGGCGAGGACGGGGCGGTCCGCCGGGAGAAGGCCCTGGAGCAATTCCTTCTCGGAAAGACAAACCTCATCCGTTCCCAGACCGAGAATTTGCGCCGCCTCGGCGCTTAATCGGAACCGCTCCCCCTTGGGATCCCACTCCCACCCCCCGAGGCGGGCGATGCGCTGGGCCTCGGCGAGTCGCGCCTGGCTGCGGTGCAGCCCGGCGAAGGCTGCGTTGGCCCGCAGGATGTAGCGCAGGCGGTGGCCGAGGACGGAGTAATTGAGGGGTTTGGAAGCAAAATCGGTGGCGCCGACCTCGTAGGCCCGGAGAATCGAGGCGTTGTCATCGAGGGCGGTGAGCATCACCACCGGAAGATGAGCCCCCTCAGGGAGACGACGCAGGGCGGCACAGGTCTCGAAGCCGTCGAGGTGGGGCATGATGACATCGAGCAGGACCACATCGGGAGAAAGGCGGGGGATGAGCTCGAGGGCCTGCCGACCGTCGACGGCTTCGGCGACTTCGAAGCCGAAGGGTTCCAGGGCCTCGCGAATCGTCCGCCGCATGAACGGCTCGTCGTCCACCACCAGCACCAGGGTCTGCCCCGGTTTTTTCGCCAACTCCATCGCACACCTCCCGGGGAAACCCCGTCAGGAACATTGCATCGGGGACGGCTCCGACTCGTTGAACATTAAAACACATAATCCCCGGCCTGTCCCCCATCATTCCCGATTCCATGCAAAAGGACCGCCAAATCACCGCCGCGCCCCGGCGCCATTGCGTCACCCGGCGCGGCCGAATCGCGGGTCCCGGGGGAGGCCCCGGAGCTCTGTCGGGATAGGGCCTCTCCCTCCCGTCCCGGCAAATCCGCCGGGGACGGGTGTCATTTTACCGACACCCCGCCGCCGGGCGCCCGCCAGTTCCCGGCGCTTCCCCGCTCGGCACCCCTTGTGCATCTATTTATATGACTTTATCCGGAAACCCCTCGACGGAGTCTTGTGCCATGCACCAGTCCCTCCCCCTGACGACAGAAACCACCCCTTCTTCTCCGGTTCCGACCCCGACGGCGGCGACCGCGGCGCCGCGCATCTGGGCCGTCGGCGGCGGCAAGGGGGGGGTGGGGAAATCGGTGATCACCGCCAACATGGCCGTTGTCCTCGCCCGGGAGGGGAAGCGCTGTGTGATCCTCGACGCCGATCTCGGGGGTGCCAACATCCACACCCTGATCGGCCTCCCCAACCCGAAAACGACCCTCTCCGACCTCTTCAGCCGCCGGGGGATGAAGCTTGAGGCGGTCATGGTTGACACCCCGGTTCCCAACCTCCAGCTGATCAGCGGCTCGCGGGCGCTGATGGAGATGGCCAACCCCAAACACGTTCAGAAAGAGAAGATCATCCGCCAGCTCTTCTCCCTCGACGTCGATCACATCTTCATCGACCTCGGCGCCGGCTCCGCCTTCAACGCCCTCGACTTTTTCCTGGCCGCCCATACCCAGATCATGGTCGTCGTTCCCACCCCGACCTCGGTGGAAAACGCCTATCACTTCCTCAAGGCCGTCTATTACCGCAAACTGAAACGGGCGATCCAGACCCTCGGCGCGCAGCGCCTCGTCGACCGGGCCATGGGGGAGAAGATGCTGCGGGGGATCCGCTCACCCCGCGACCTCATCGCCAGCATCTCCCGGGAAAATCCCCCTCTCGGGGCCTCCCTGGAGGCCGAGATGTCCCCTCTGGCACCGGCCCTGATCGTCAACCAGATCCGCACCGAGGAGGAGATGGATCTGGGGCCGCAGATGAAGGTCGCCTGCCGCGACTTCTTCGGCCTCGATGTGGATTTTCTCGGCTGCATCCGCAACGACGACCGGGCCTACAACGCCGTGCGCATGAAGCGTCCCGCCATGGAGGCCTACCCCCAATCCTCCTTTTCCCTGGCTCTGCGGGAGATCACCCGCAAACTCGCCGCCGCCCCCTTCGGAGGGTGCTGATGGAGCGTCATTTTCAGACCCTGGGGATCCCCCCGGACGCCGGCATCCTCGAGGTGAAGCGCGCCTATCTGCGCATGAAGAACCTCTATGCCGAGGGGAGCCTGGCCACCTACACCCTCCTCGACGACGAGGAGAGACGGGACAAACTCGAGGCGATCGAAGAGGCCTATCAGGCCCTCAGCCACGGACTGGCCCAGCGCAGCGTCTCCCCCCCCTTCCGCGAAGAGCAGGAGGGGCCCGAGCCTCCGCCCATCGACCCGGCGGACTCGCCGGGGCTCTTTCTCAAGCGGTTGCGGGAGTCCCAGGGACTCCCCCGCAGCGAGATCGCCAGCCGCACCAAGATCAGCACGACGACCATCGACTGCATCGAGCAGGAGCGTTTCGACCACCTCCCCGCCCCTGTCTACCTACGGGGGTTCATCCACGAATATGCCCGCGCCCTCGGGTACCCCGACCCGGCAGGGCTGGCCTCCCTCTTTCTCGAGCGCTTCCGGCAGCAGTCCTCCGATACCTGACGTATACGCCTTCGGCGCCAGCTCTTCCTTGATTTTTCTCCCCCCCCCGCACTATAGTCAGTCTTGATACCTCCGACCGTTTCGAGGGCCCCGCATGCACGAAGTCGGCATCACCCGCAGTATCATCGAGATCGCCGAGCGCAGCGCCCGCGACCAGGGCGCGAGCAAAATCCTGTCGGTCACCGTGGAGATCGGGGCCCTCTCGGGGGTCATGGCCGAGGCGGTGGAATTCTGCTTCGAGGCCTGCAGCTGCGGCACCTTCCTCGAGGGGGCGACGCTGATCATCGAACAAATCGCCGGACGGGGGCGCTGCCGGGAATGCGGCACCGAAGCGGCCATCGACACCTTCACCTTCGCCTGCCCGGCGTGCGGCGAGTTCGCCCTCGACCGGCTGCAGGGGGACGAACTTCGCATCAGGGAAATGGAGATCGACTGATCATGTGCATCGACTGCGGCTGCCCCTCCGGCGGGCACGATCACCCTCACGACCACGACCAGGTCCGTACGCAGGGCGGCAAGACCGTGCGCATCGAGGAAAACCTCCTGGCCAAAAACGACCGTCTGGCCGGGATCAACCGCGCCCTCTTTGCTGCCAGGGGGCTTTTGGTCCTCAACCTGGTGAGTTCGCCGGGCTCGGGAAAGACCTCCATCCTCGAGCGCACCCTTGTCGAGTTGCGGGGACGCATCGCCTTCGCCGTTCTCGAAGGGGACCAGCAGACGGCCAACGACGCCGACCGCATCGCCGCCACCGGCGTCCCGGTCCACCAGATCAACACCGGCACCGGCTGTCATCTTGACGCGCACATGGTCGGGCACGGCATCGAACACCTCGACCTGGCGGCGGCCGAAATCCTGATGATCGAAAACGTCGGCAACCTGGTCTGCCCGGCCTCCTTCGACCTCGGAGAAGATCACAAGGTCGCGGTCCTCTCCGTCACCGAAGGGGAGGACAAACCCCTCAAGTACCCGCAGATGTTCCAGGCCGCCGATCTGATGCTCATCAACAAGATCGATCTCCTCCCCTATCTGCGCTTCGACCTCGAGAAATGCAAGACTTTTGCCCGCCGCGTCAATCCGAAGATCACCATCCTCGAACTCTCCTGCCAGAGCGGCGTAGGGATGGAGGGGTGGTACGCGTGGCTGGCGGCGGGTTTATCGCGGAAAAAGGCCTTGAAAGACCTCACCACAGAGGCACGGAGACACAGAGGAGATCTTTAGAAAAGCAGAACTTCCTGTTATTTTTGTTTATTTGCCTCTGTTTTGTCTTTAACCTCTGTCTCTCGGTACCTCCAGCGAGCAACGCGAGGGGGTGATTAAGGTTTTCCCCTCAAAAAACAACAGGAGCAGGAAGCGATGTGCCTGGCCGTACCGATGCAAGTCATGACCATCGAGGAGGGAACGGCGATCTGCGAGGTCGACGGGGTGAAACGGGAGGCGAGCCTGATGATGGTCGAGGACGTCGCCGTCGGGGACTTCGTCCTCATCCATGCCGGCTTCGCCATCGAGAAACTCGACGAAGAAGAGGCCCTGGAGACGCTGCGCCTCTTTCGCCAACTCCTCGACAAGGGGATGATCCCGGAATGAAATACTCGGCCGAATTCCGCGACCCGGCTCTGGCCCGGGGGCTCCTTGCGGCCATCGCCGAAACGGTGGCCGGGTACAGGGGTAAAATGACGCTGATGGAAGTCTGCGGCACCCATACCATGGCCATCTACCAGCACGGCATCCGCGCCCTCCTCCCGGAAGGGATCCGGCTGATCTCCGGCCCCGGCTGCCCGGTCTGCGTCACCCCCGTGGGGTACGTCGACCACGCCATCGCCCTGGCGCGGCTCCCCGGGACGATCGTCGCCACCTTCGGCGACATGGTCCGGGTCCCCGGCTCAAGCAGCACCCTGCTGCGGGAAAAGGCCCTGGGGGCCGATGTGCGCATCGTCTACTCCCCCCTCGACGCCCTGACTATTGCCGAACACAATCGGCAGCAGACGGTGGTCTTCCTCGGCGTCGGCTTCGAAACCACCGCTCCGACCGTCGCCGGCTCGATCCTCGAGGCGCGGCGCCGCGGACTCGATAACTATCTGGTTCTGGCGGCGCACAAGACGATGCCGACGCCGATGGCCGCTCTCGCCTCCGACCCGGAGCTGCAAGTCGACGGCTACCTCTGCCCGGCCCACGTCTCCGCCGTCATCGGCGCCAACGCCTATCTCCCTCTCGCCAAAAAGCACCGGGTTCCCTGCGTCGTCACCGGCTTCGAGCCCCTCGACGTTCTCCAGGGGGTACTGATGCTCGCCCGTCAGGTTGTAACCGGAGAGGCGCGGGTCGAAAACCAGTACAGCCGCTACGTTAAACCAGACGGCAATCCCCGGGCCCGGGCGATCCTCGATGAAGTCTTCGCCCCCTGCGACGCCCGCTGGCGGGGGATCGGCGAGATCTCCGGCAGCGGCCTGAAAATCCGCACCGCCTTCGCATACTTCGATGCCGCCCGTCAGCTTTGCGTAACGGTCGAGGAGCCCGTGGAGCACGGCGGCTGCCTCTGCGGGGAGATTCTCAAGGGGAAGGTCAGGCCGAAGGAATGCCCCCTCTTCCGCACGGTCTGCACCCCCGAAGACCCGGTGGGGGCCTGCATGGTCTCCAGCGAGGGGACCTGCGCCGCCGAATACAAGTACGGCTGCTGAAACCGCAATACCCGTCACCGTCTTCAGGAGTCTCCATGAAATCCGACGTCATTCTTCTCGGTCACGGCAGCGGCGGCAAACTCAGCCACCAGCTCCTCGACGACCTCATCGTCCCGATCCTTTCCGGAATCGCTACGCGCGACCAGAACGACGCGGCCGTGCTGCACCATGACGGCGGCCGCCTCGCCTTCACCACCGACTCCTATGTCGTCGATCCGATCTTCTTTCCCGGCGGCAACATCGGCGACCTGGCGATCAACGGCACGGTCAACGACCTGGCCATGACCGGCGCCCGGCCGCTGGCCATCAGCGTCGGACTGATCCTCGAGGAGGGGCTCCCCCTGGCCGATCTGAAGGCGATTCTCGAGGCGATGAGAGCGGCCGCCGACCTGGCCGGAGTCGCCATCGTTACCGGCGACACCAAGGTCGTCCCCCGCGGCAAGGGGGATCGCATATTCATCAACACCTCGGGGATCGGGGTCTTCGACCACCCCCTGGAAATTCGCGGCAGCGGCGCCCGTCCCGGAGACAAGATCCTCATCAACGGCACCCTCGGCGACCACGGCATGGCGGTCCTGGCCTCCCGCGAAGGGCTCGCTCTCGAGTCGGACATCCGCAGCGACAGCGCCCCCCTCAATCACCTGGTGGCCGACATTCTCGCCGCAGCCGGCGGGGCGGTCCATGCCCTGCGCGACCCGACCCGCGGCGGCGTCGCCACCACCCTCAAGGAGATCGCCCTGCAGTCCGGCGTCGACATCACCCTGCAGGAGAGCGCCCTGCCGGTGGGGGAGGCGGTCGCCGGCGCCTGCGCCATTCTCGGCCTCGACCCGCTCTTCGTCGCCAACGAGGGGAAGCTGCTGGCGGTGGTCGCCCCAGAAGCCGCTGAAGAAATCCTGGCGCTGATGCGCCGCCGCCCCGAGGGACGGGAGGCGGCGATTATCGGCGAGGTCGGCGCCGTCTCCGCAGGAAAGGTCTACATGGCCACCGCCATCGGCGGCCGCCGTGCCATCGAGATGCTCGCCGGCGAGCAGCTGCCGCGCATCTGCTGACCCCTTCTCCCTTCTCCCTTCTCCTTTCCCTCCTGTGCGATACCACACTCCCCTACCGCCTCTGTGCCGCGGATATTTGCGCGTTGTCCCCTTCCTTCCGTCCCCGCTATCGACTACCTTGGGGTCCGTCAACGAACCCCTCCAAAGGGGGGTCAAAAGGAGGAAACCTGATGCAGCACAAGATAAAATCCTGGATGGGAGGGATCTTCGCCGCGGCCTTTTTGCTCATGGCCCTGGGACTGATCGCCCTGGCCGGCTACCAGTTCTATCACGGTCTGGCGCAGAGCAAGGAGATGATCTCGGTCTTCGTTCAGTCGATCAACACCGTCATCATCTCTCTGGCGATCTTCGAACTGGGGATCGGCATCAGCAAGGAATACATCGGCCGGGAGCATGAGCAAAACACCTACGCCCTGGTGCGGCGCACCATCGTCCGTTTCGTCGGCACGGTCTGCATCGCCCTGGTCCTCGAAGGGCTGATCATGATCATCAAGTACAGCCAGCTCGATCTCGCCGGCAACCTCTATTACCCGGTGGGGATTCTCTGCAGCGCCAGCGTCCTCCTCATCGGCATGGGACTCTTTCTCCACCTCTCCCGGCCCGATTGCGAGACCGTCCCGGCCGCCGTCCGGGAGGGGTCAAGGGAGCTCAATCCCCGAGGGCCCTCCGTCCCCCGTCTCAGCGGTCGCAGCGCCGGCAACGCCCGGCGCTCATAGAAAAAGCCGGGCGGATTTTCCGCCCGGCTTGAGATTTTCAGGGAGACGTCCCCTCCGCCGCTTCAGCTGAGGATCTTCTCCCGCAAAATGAGAATTTCGAAGGCGAGGGCGACCTTGGCCACCAGGGACGTCAGCTCGCCGAGGCGATCCGCCAGCATCTTTTCACCCCCCTCGACATAGATGACGTTGACCACGCGCCCCGAGATCATCAGGGGGATGAGGAGGACGGTCTCCGGCCGCCCGCCGCCGAGACCGGCAAGAATGCGCCGGTTCTGCGCCGTATCCGGGAGGGGGCCGAGATAGAGACTCTTCCCTTCGGCCACGGTCTTGAGAAACGAGGCGCGCTCGAGGGTGATATTGAAGGTATCGAAATTCTCCACGGGCTCCTCGCGGTTGAAGGCCTGCCAGCCGGTGGCCACACCGCCGCGGATGAGAAAGAGGGCCGCCCGATCGAATTCCCGCCCGAGAAACTGCAGGAGGGTTTGGGCGATCTCGTCACGGTTCTCGGCCCGGGCCAGCTTGAGAGGGATCTCGCCGATGGAATAACGCTCCAGACGCTCGACCCAGGCCCCCTCCTCGATCACTTCGAGCTCTTCGAGCTCCTCCATGGCAGCACGCTCCGCCGCCTCTTTCTTGAGCCGCTCCCGCTCCTGAACTTCCTGCTCGCGACGCCGGCGGTCCTCGCGGACCAGGCGCTCCTGCTCCGCCCGCTCCAGAAGCGAACGCTCCTCCCGCTCGCGCGCCGCCCGCTCCATCAGCTCGCGGCGCTGCTGCTCCTTGATCTTGCGCTGCGCCTCCCACTCGGCCAATTCGCGCTTTTCCCACTCCTCGAGTTCCCGACGCTGCCGTTCCTCGGCTTCGAGGCGATCCCGTTCCTCCTGCTCCTGGCGCTCCCGTTCCTCGGCCTGGCGGCGCTCCGCCTCTTCGGCCTCCCGCCGTTGCCGCTCTTCGGTCCGCCGACGCTCCTCTTCCTCGAGTTCGAGGCGCTGCCGCTCCTCGGCCTCGGCACGCTCCTGCTCCTCCGCCTCCCGGCGCTGCCGCTCCTTCTCCTGGTCCCGCACGGCCACCTTGTCGATGACCTGCTGAAACCGGGGGCTGATCTCCATCTGGTAGTACTGCCCCAGGGCCTGGATCAGGCGCAGTTCCGGGGCGACCAGCGGCTTGATGACGTAGCCGGTAATGAAGGCGATATCGTCGATGGCCCGCAGGTCGGTGGGGTCGGCCATGACCAGGCTGAGCTTCTTTTTTTCGAGTTTCAGGGGGATGACCTTGTACTTCAGGGTCAGCTCCCGGGAGAGAAGCCCAATGACCTCGTCGGGAATGTGCAGGAGGTCGTCGGCACGGACGTAAGGGACGGCCAGCTTCTTACTCAGAAGCCGCGCCAGTTCCCCGTCGTCCAGATATCCCATCTCGACCAGGCTGGTGCCGATCTTGCCGCCGTAGATGACCAGGTTCCGCAGCGCCTCGTCGAACTGCTCCGGAGTGATCAGGTTCACCTCGAGGAGCATGTCCCTTAATGTAATCGCCATTTTCCCTCCGCAAAGCGTCCGCACCAATAACCCTGCCCATTAGCAGCATCGCAATTTATAACAAATTAATGGATCAAAGGGAATGCCTGTCTTCGGCCCTCCCCTTTTCCCCCACCCCCCGAGTGCGCCGGCGGACCAAGGGGGAGGTGACCATTGCCCGCAGGTATGTTATATTCTCCTGCCCTGTCCCGAGTCCGGCAGGTCCGGACCGGTTGCCACGCCCCGAGGGTGCGGCAGACCGACGCCAATTAAAACTGCGATCCAGGGGGAAAAGCACCGATGGCCGACGTCCCTTTACTCAAAAGGCTCAAAAACCTCTCACCGGCCCAGGCGCTGGTCTTCTATTACGGAGCGACCATTCTCCTCGGGGCGCTGCTGCTGGCCACCCCCTGGGCGGCCAACGACTCCCCTCTCTCCTTTCTCGACGCCCTCTTTACGGCCACCTCGGCCCAGTGCGTCACCGGCCTGATCGTGGTCGACACCGGGACCAGGCTCACCCTCTTCGGCCAAAGCGTCGTCCTGGTGCTGATTCAAATCGGCGGGCTGGGGATCATGACCTTTTCAGTCTATCTCTTTATTTACCTGCGGGTCGGAATGAGCAGCCGCGGCCGCTGGATCATCAACGAAACCCTGATGCACAGTCCGGTCAGCTCCTGGCAGGAACTGATCAAGGGGATTTTCGTCATGACCCTGGTCATCGAAGGGGGAGGAGCGCTCCTCCTCGCCCTTGCCTTTGTCCCCGTCCTCGGTTTCTGGCCCGGACTCTACAGTGCTCTCTTCCATTCGATTTCCGCCTTCTGCAACGCCGGCTTTTCCCTCTTTCCCGACAGCATGGTCGCCTTTCGCGATAACGGGCTGGTCAATCTGACCCTTATGGGGCTGATCGTCCTCGGCGGGATCGGCTTTCTCGTCATCCGCGAACTGCTGCAGGTCGCACGGAACCGTTCGAAGAAACGCTCCCAGCGACCGAAACTTTCCCTCCATACCAAGATCGTTCTGGTGACGAGCTCCTTTCTCATTCTTTACGGCGCGGTGGTGATCGGCTGGCTCGAAGGCGGCAACGCCCTGGCCGGGATGCCGCTCATGGAGGGTTTCTGGACCGCGCTCTTTCAATCGGTGTCGGCCCGCACCGCCGGCTTCAACACCATCGATCTCAATACTTTCCGCGCCCCGACCCTCTTTCTGATCATCTTCCTCATGTTCATCGGCGCCTCCCCGGGGTCGGCAGGGGGCGGCGTCAAGACCACCAGCATGGCGCTCTTTTTCGCCATCTTCTATAACCGTCTCAAGGGGAGCCCCCATACCAGTCTCTTTCGGCGGACGATTCCCGAAGAATTGATCAGCAAAGCGCTGGCGCTGGTGCTCCTGGCCATCATCCTCATCGGTATCGCCCTCTTTGCGCTGATGATCGGCCAGAATCTCGACCTCGCCCATGAATCCGCCAGGGAATTTTTAAACTACACCTTCGAGGCATTTTCCGCCTTCGGTACGGTCGGACTGTCCATCGGCGCCACCGCCAAACTCACCGGCGCCGGCAAAACGATCATCATTGTCCTGATGTTCGTCGGCAGGGTCGGTCTCCTCACCATGGCTTTTGCCATTGCCGGGCGGACTCGGCGCTTCGCCACCCGCTATGCCGAAGAAAACATCATGATTGGATAGGGACGGGAGAACGTTACGATGAAAAAAAAGTTTTGCGTCATCGGCCTGGGGAATTTTGGTTTTCATGTCGTTTCGACTCTCTACGAGCAGGGACACGAAGTGACGGCCATCGATACCGACAAGGAGAAGGTTCAGTCCGTCAAGGACATCTGTTCCTATGCCATTCTCGGCGATGCAGCCAGCAAGGAGTTCCTCTCCGCCCAGGGCGTCAATGAAATGGATGCGGTGGTCGTCTCCACCGGCGAGCGCACCCACCTGTCGACCCTGATCACCCTCTATCTGAAGGAACTGAAGGTTCGGCGCATTCTGGTCAAGGCGATCGGCGAAGATCACGGCCGAATTCTCGAAAAAGTCGGGGCTTCCGATGTGATCTACCCGGAAAAGGACATGGCCATACGGATCGCCCACAGCCTCTCCACGCCGAATATCCTCGAATTCATCCCCCTGGCCGAGGAGTACTCCATCTCCGAATCGGCGCCGCCGAAGCACTTCATCGGCAAGACCCTGATCGATCTCGACCTGCGCCGCAAGTTCAAAATCACGGTAATTGCCATCAAGGATGTCTTGAGCGATCAGTTCATCCCCGCCCCTCCGCCGACCCATATGATCAAGGACAGCGACGTTTTAATCGTCATCGGCAAGACCGAGGATGTGGGAAAGGCCTTGAATAAATAAGGACTGGAGAAACCGCGGATTGACAACGCCTGGGTATTTGGCTATATTGCCAAATACCCAAAGAGAGAGCTATGGATCTGAACAGAAAAAACCATCTCGACGCCCGCGCCCGGGTCCTCAAGGCCATGGCGCACCCGACCCGCCTCTTCATCATCGAAGAGCTGGAAAAAGAGGAGCGCTGCGTTTGCGACCTCACGGCGATGATCGGCGCCGACGTCTCCACCGTCTCCAAGCATCTGTCTGTGCTCAGGCAGGCCGGGATCGTCGTCGATGACAAGCGCGGCAACCAGGTCTTCTACCGTCTGCAGGTCCCCTGCATCCTCAACTTTTTCGGCTGCATCGAATCGGTTCTCGAGTCGCAGGCCCGGGCCCACGCCGGCTTCCTGGCTGTGGGAGGGGACCGCTAGCCGGTCCTCCCCTTTTTTTTAACAATCTATTTGGCCGTATCGCCAAACGACCAAACCCCATCGAGGCACAGGTCATGAATTTTTCCCGGGAATGGAAGCCGCTCACCACCATCATTGCGGTTTTTCTCGCCTGTTATTATCTGCCCGTGGAATGGCTGCAGGAGTCGCAGCGGCTGGAAAACGCCCTGTGGGAATCGCTCCACCTCGTCCGATGGTATGCCCAGGAACATGTCCTCCTCTGCCTGGTTCCGGCTTTTTTCATCGCCGGAGCCGTCGGAGTCTTCGTCAGTCAGGCCGCGGTCATGAAGTATCTCGGGCCCAAAGCAAACAAGGGTGTGGCTTACGGGGTGGCTTCGGTTTCGGGATCGATCCTGGCCGTCTGCTCCTGCACCATCTTGCCCCTCTTTGCCGGGATCTACCGCATGGGAGCCGGACTGGGACCCGCCTGCGCCTTTCTCTATTCGGGACCGGCCATCAACATCCTCGCCATCGTCCTCACCGGTGCCGTTCTCGGTCCCGAGATGGGGATCGCCCGGGCCGTGGGGGCGGTCGTTTTCGCCGTTGTCATCGGCCTTCTCATGCACCTCTTTTTCCGCAAGGAAGAGTCGGCCAAGGTCGCGGCGGCAGCGGCGATGCCGGAGCCGGAGGTGGCGCGCCCCCTCTGGCAGAACGGTCTTTATTTTGCCAGCATGGTCGGCATCCTGGTCTTTGCCAACTGGGGGAAACCGGCCGAGCCGGTCGGAGTGTGGCAGGCCATTTACGCCGCCAAGTGGTCCATCACCGCACTCTTTGCCCTGGCTCTGGCGGTGATTCTCGTCGCCTGGTTCAAGGTCGGCAAGTACCGGATGCTCCTGACCGCCCTCCCCGTCGCCGGGCTCGCCCTCTTCCTGCCGGACTATCCCCTTCTCCCCTTCATCGCCGGCACCATCGGCCTGTCGCTTCTGACTTCAACGGCCGATACCGAAGACGGCGAACTGCGGGAATGGTTTGCGACTTCCTGGGATTTTGCCAAGAAAATCCTCCCCCTCCTCCTTTTGGGGGTCCTGATCGCCGGGGCGCTCCTCGGTCGCCCCGACCACGAGGGGCTCCTCCCCTCCGGCTGGATCGCCGGGCTGGTCGGCGGCAATTCGCTCTCGGCCAACCTCTTCGCTTCGGTGGTCGGGGCGTTCATGTACTTCGCAACCCTCACCGAGGTGCCGATTCTCCAGGGACTGATCGGCGCCGGCATGGGGAAGGGTCCGGCCCTGGCCCTCCTCCTCTCGGGGCCGGCGCTGAGCCTCCCCAACATGCTGGTGATCCGCAGCGTCATGGGGACCAAAAAGACCGTCGTTTTCGTCGGTCTGGTGATCGTCATGGCGACGATTTCCGGGATGATTTTCGGCGCCCTCTTTTAACCCGCAGGGGCGACGCAGGCGTCGCCCTGGACAAGGCATGCCCTGCCCCTCCAAAACGACAAGGGAGAAAAAACCATGAAAAAAATCCAGATTCTCGGCACCGGCTGCCCGAAATGCAATCAGCTGGCCGCCAACGCCAAAGATGCCGCGACAGCCCTCGGAATCGACTATGAGCTGGAGAAGGTCACCAGCATCAATGAGATGCTGACCTTCGGGGTGATGACGACTCCCGGCCTGGCCATCGACGGCAGGGTCGTCTCCCAGGGGAAGGTGCTCACGGCAGCTCAGATCGACGAATTTTTGCGCTAACAGACGAAAGGAACCCCTTATGCCGACGGCCAAACACTGGATTTTTCCCCTGGTTCTGACCCTGGCCCTGATCCTTCCCTCGCTCAGCCGGGCCGAGTCGGCCGCCTCAACAACGCCGGCCGCCTCTGTCGCTGCCGGAAGACTGCCGAAAATGGTCGATGTCGGCGCCGACAAATGCATCCCCTGCAAGATGATGGCGCCGATTCTCGAGGAGTTGAAGACGGAGTATGCCGGAAAGTTCGAGGTCGAATTCGTCGATGCCTGGAAATTTCGCGAGAAAGCCGCCCGGTACGGCGTGCAGATGATCCCGACGCAGATTTTCTATGACGCCAGCGGCAAGGAACTCTTCCGTCATTCGGGGTTCATCGGCAAGGAGGAGATCCTGGCCAGGTGGCGGGAGCTTGGTTACGACTTCAGGGATTGATACCTGGAAAAAGATTTTAACGGGGAGGCGCAGAGAATCCCTTGAGATCGCGGAGGAAAACCCTTTTCACCAAAACTCCAAAACTCTGCGGTCTCTGCGTTGAGACGTTGGTCAGACATTCCAAATCCGGGAGTTATGTGTGGAATCGCTCTTTATTACGTTGAACCATGCCGTATCCGGCACCCCGCTGGTCGCCCTCTCCGCCGCCGTCGCCTGGGGCGTTTTGAGCGTGGTCCTCTCCCCCTGCCATCTGGCCAGCATCCCGCTCATCGTCGGGTTCATCGACGGCCAGGGGCGGATGAGCACGCGCCGCGCCTTCGTCATCTCCAACCTCTTCGCCTTCGGCATCCTTTTAACCATCGCCCTGATCGGTGCCGTCACCGCCGCGGCAGGAAGGATGATGGGCGACCTCGGACCCGGGGCCAACTGGTTCGTGGCGGCGATCTTTATTCTCGTGGGCTTGCACCTCCTCGACATCATCCCCATCCCCTGGTCGGCCCCCGGCAGGATCGGCATGGCCCGCAAGGGGATGCTCGCCGCCTTCCTCCTCGGCCTGATCTTCGGCGTCGCTCTCGGTCCCTGCACCTTCGCCTACATGGCGCCGATGCTCGCTGTCGCCTTCAACCAGGCGGCCGACAACACGGTTTATGCGACCGCCCTGCTTCTGGCCTACGGCCTCGGGCACTGTGCGGTAATCGTTCTGGCCGGCACCTTTACCGAAGTCATCCAGCGCTATCTCGACTGGAATGAAAAATCCAAAGGCGCCATCATCCTGAAAAAAATCTGCGGCCTGCTGGTGATCGCCGGCGGGATCTGGCTGATCTACAGCGCGCCGATCTGAAGAAACCCCTCAACGAACTCCTTGCCGAGCAGCCGAAGGGCAGAATCGTCGCCTGTGTCTCCCCGCACATGGACCGGGCGGTCATCGCCATGGGCTACCTTTCCCCCCGGGGATTCGCGGCCCGCTATCTCACCGATGCCCTCCTCGTGCTGATGGAAAATCTGCGCGGCGAGGACGCCCGGTATCTCCTCAAGGAATGTCTCCCGTCCCTGTCAAAATAACGCCACCAGCGTCGTTTTTTGACAGGGCGCCCCAGAAAATCTCCGACAATCCACAAAAATATGCATATCTGGTTTCAAGAATTATCCAGTCGCCCCGTCTTCTTTTGTTATTGAAGACAAGACGTTGCAATGAGCCGTGGACAGACGTTTCTTGAAAAAGGTATTGGTATGCTAAGTGCAATATATCACATAAAATTTTCCTGAACCCCACAGACGTTCAACAATAAAACACTGTTAGTTTTTACGTCGCAAAAAACAACTCTATCCAACAAAGGAGAACAAACAGTCATGAAACGATTCGGTCTGCAGTTGTCGGCATTTATCATGGTCATGATCTTTACTGTTTGCGGTGCGATGGCCGGGAACGTGGATCTCTGGGGTTCAACGACCTGTCAAAAGCGTTTCCTCGAACCAGGGGCTAAACCGTTGAAGGACGCGACCGGTGTCGACATCAAGGTCTTCGGCGTGGGTACGGGAAAAGGGATGCTGGCGCTTCTGGACGGAAAAACGAATGTGGCCATGACGTCCAATGACCTTGAAGGGACGATCAAGTCGGCCCAGGGTGTTCTCAAAAAAGAAGGCAAGCCTGAAGCCAGAATTCCGGCGAATTTGCAGTTTCATGAAATCACGACCGACATCATCGTCCCCATTGTCAACAAGGACAACCCGGTGGAAAGCCTGACCTGGACCCAACTGGCCGATCTCAACACGGGAAAGATCACCAACTGGAAGGATGTCGGCGGCCCCGACCTGCCGGTACAGGTCGTGACGAGCCATGCCGGAAGTTCGACCAAGGCTGTTTTCCAGGAACTCGTCATGAAAAAAGCAGCCTATTCGGCCGGCGCCATTGAGGTCAACAGCACGCGCCTTGAGATTAATGAAGTATCCAAAGCCCCCGGCGGTGTCGGTGCCGTCAGTGCCGGCTTCTTTAACATGAATCCCGGCAGAACCAAGACCGTAAAAACCGAGACCGTTTCCCGGCCCCTGGCGCTGATCACCATCGGCAACCCGGCCCCGGATGTGCAGAAAATTATCGATTTTTTCCGTTCGGCCGAAGGCAGGAAATACATTCTCGACTAACCGGTGACTTTACGGCCCCACGGGCCCATCCATCGTCGGTCTCATGCTTTTGATGAACGGATATCCCCATGATTAATAATCTACAAAACAAGCTCCTCCTGGCTTTTGGCAGTGTCGCCCTTGTTTGTGCGGTCATCGGGGTTGTCGGCTGGCTGGGAGCCGCCCGGATCGAGACCAAGCTGGTGGCGACGGGGCGGGGCGATGTCCCAGGGCTTCAGGCCGTCCTGGGGCTGGATGAAACGGCCAGCCGGATTACCGCCGCGCAACAAGCCCTGCTCAACCCGGCGCTGCCATTATCGGTGCGAAGTCTTCGCCATGCAGAGATTCGGGAAAGCTTTGCAAAGGCCGATTCCCTCATCGGTATCTATCAGGGAATAGCAAAGAGCACCGAAGAAGAGGTGCTCTGGAAAGACGTACAGGCGGCCTGGAACCAATGGCGTGAGAAGGTCGACGGCTTTTTGGTCGTCAGTTCCAGGGTCAACGATTTGCGCTTGCAAAATCCGCAAAAGCTGGCGCTCGAACTGGAGCGCAATTTCGGCGCCTATCGGGCCTGGGGGGCGGCAAGCGGCAAAGCCGTCCTAGAACGGGCGCCCTTCGACGGCAATCTGGTCATGGAAGATTCGCCGTTCTGGCAGTGGCTCGAACACCTTGAAACGGAGAACGAAGCGGCCCAGGAGGCCAGGGGGTATTTGCAACAGCAGCTGCGGGAGGCCTACCTCTCCGTAAGCAGTATCGCCGAATTTCTCACCCAGGGAGATTACAGTCTGGCCCGTGACCTTTATCTGTACGAGGTGGTCGCCAGCTTCGACACGATTCAATTTTATGTCGATGATCTCAACCACCTGGTGAACGCCTCCCTGGCGCTTTACGAGGAGATGGACCAGATCGAGAAAACCGAGGCGGCCGTCGTCCGGCAGCAGATGACCGATGCGCTCAACCGTACGGTCAAGGCCGTGACCGCCAAGGTCGAGGCCGGTGTGGAAGAGGGTCAGGGTGTCGCCGAAACGGTGAAAAGCGTTCTCGCCATGTCCCTGCTCCTCGGCGTCGGCCTCGCCGTCGCTCTCGGTGTGATTATCGCCCGGGGGATTTCCCGACCGGTGCAGGCCGGTGTCCATCTGGCGAGGGCAATTGCCGGAGGGGATTTTTCCCAGCGCATAAACCTGAGCAGGAATGACGAGATCGGTCAGCTTTCTCAATCCCTGGATGCGATGGCGGCGCGACTCGAGGCTTCGGCCAAGGTCGCCGAAGAGATTGCCGAAGGCAACCTCGAAGTCGTCGTCACGCCGGCCTCATCCCATGACCAGCTGGGCAACGCCCTTCTCAACATGGTCACCAAACTTCGGGAAGTGATCGGTCACGTCAAATCGACAACCAGGAACGTCACTTCCGGGACGGAGGCGTTGAGTGCTTCCTCCGAGCAGATGTCTCAAGGGGCATCCGAGCAGGCCGCGGCCGCGGAGGAAGCCTCGAGCAGCATCGAGCAGATGACGGCGAACATCCGGCAGAACGCCGAAAACGCCTTCCAGACGGAAAAAATTGCCATACAAGTGGCCAGCGATGCCGATGAGGGGGGGAAGGCCGTGGGGCAAACCGTTGTCGCCATGAAGCAGGTTGCCGAAAAAATCCTCATTATCGAGGAAATTGCCCGGCAGACCAACCTGCTGGCACTCAACGCCGCCATCGAAGCGGCTCGTGCCGGCGAACACGGCAAAGGCTTTGCGGTCGTTGCCGCCGAAGTACGCAAGCTGGCCGAACGGAGCCAGATTGCGGCGGGAGAGATCAATCAACTCTCCAGCAGCAGTGTCGAGGTGGCGGAAAAAGCGGGAGAACTGCTGAGCGTCATTGTTCCGAATATCCGCAAGACGGCAGACCTGGTTCAGGAGATCAGCGCCGCCAGCAAAGAACAGGATGCCGGCGCCGCACAGATCAATCTCAGCATTCAGCAACTGGACAATGTCATTCAGCAGAATGCAACGGCTTCCGAAGAAATGGCTGCGACGGCGGAGGAGCTTTCCGCCCAGGCGAATCAGCTCGAGGAGATGATCGCCTTTTTCACTCTGTCCAAAGAGCCCCTGAAGATTTCTCAGGCCGGTTTCAAGCTTCAACCGCCCTCTCCTGCTCTTCATCGCGACAAGCTCAGAATCGAGCGTTTCTGAAACGAGGCCGGCCCGTTGTTTCAAGGCCCTCCTTTGTGAAGACCCTCTCTCTTTAAAACAAAGGGGCCATGCCGACTTTTCCCGTCGACATGGCCCCTTTGTTTTTCTCCTCCCGACTCTCCCCGGATCTTCGTCAGAAAAAGCTGCTGGCCAGATAGGCCGTGTAGCCGGCATAGCCGACCAGCAGGGCCGCACCTTCGAAGCGGTTGATGCGGCCGGGACCCCGGAACCCGTAGCCGAAAACGAAGAGCGAAACGGTGAGTACGGCCATGACCAGGATGTCCCGGGAAAAAACCTCTGGCCCCACCGCCATCGGATGGATGACCCCGGCGATCCCGACGACGGCCAGGGTGTTGAAAAGGTTGGAACCGAGAATATTGCCGAGGGCGATGTCGTGCTCCCCTTTGCGGGTGGCGATGACGGAGGAGGCCAGCTCGGGGAGGGAGGTGCCGATGGCGACGATGGTCAGGCCGATAATCAGGTCACTGACGCCGAAGTTCCGGGCGATCTCCACCGCTCCCCACACCAGGATGCGGGAACTGGCAATCAGCAGGACGAGACCGACGACCAGCCAGACTATTGCCCGAGGCAGCGGCATGGCGTGAACGTCCAGCTCCTGCGCCATCTCGCTCCCTAAAGTATCGGCTTTTTTCTGCATCCCCTGCCAGATGGTCCAGGTCATCAGGGCGGCAAAGACCCCGAGCAGGACCAGGGCCTCGGGGCGGGTGATCTCCCCGTCCCATATCTGCCAGGCGGCCAGGGCCGTGATGGCGGTGAGGATGGGGAGCTCCTTGCGCAGCACCTGCGAATGAACGGCGATGGGGCTGATCAGCGCCGTCACCCCGAGGATGAGGGCGATGTTGGTGATGTTGGAGCCGTAGGCGTTCCCCAGGGCGAGGCCGGGGTTCCCCTGGGTGGCCGCCAGGGCGGAAACCACCATTTCCGGGGCGGAGGTGCCGAAGCCGACGATCACCATGCCGATCAAAAGCGGCGGCATGCCGAAGTGGCGGGCGGTTGCGGCCGAGCCCTCGACAAAGCGGCCGGCGCTCCACACCAGAAGCGAAAGGCCGAAGGCGATCGCCAGAAAAGCCATGGTCATAAGGGGTCCTGATCCTCTTCAGTTATTGAATTCGGTTTTTTTCAGAAACTTTTTTAACACAGAAAAAGGGCGCTCGGGGAAACTCTCTGCAATGGCGGATTTTTTCCCGATGGAAAAAGGCGTTCGGTTGAGGATCAGAACCGGGGCCGGTCGACGAAGTAGCGCCTCTGGAACCAGAAGGCGACATGGACCAGGCCGATCATGACCGGCACCTCCACCAGCGGACCGATCACGGCGGCAAAGGCCGCCCCCGAATTGATGCCGAAAACGCCGATGGCCACGGCGATGGCCAGTTCGAAGTTGTTGCTGGCGGCGGTGAAGGCCAGGGTGGTGGTCTTGCTGTAGTCGGCCCCGACCTTTTTCCCCATGTAGAAGGACACCAGAAACATCACCACGAAATAGACCAGCAGCGGGATGGCGATGCGCACCACGTCCAGGGGGATCTGGACGATGAGATCCCCCTTGAGACTGAACATGACGAAGATGGTGAAAAGGAGGGCGATCAGGGTGAGGGGACTGATCTTCGGGACCACCACGGCGTGATAGCGCTCACGTCCCAGGAGCTTGACGCCGACGAGGCGGGTCAACGCCCCGGCGAGAAAGGGGATGCCGAGATAGATGAAGACGCTTTCGGAGATTTCGCCGATGGTGATGTCGACCACCGCCCCTTCCAGACCGAAGAGAGGGGGGAGGATGGTGATGAAGAACCAGGCGTAGACGCTGAAAAAGAGGACCTGGAAGACGCTGTTGAAGGCGACCAGGCCGGCGGCGTATTCGCTGTTCCCTTCGGCCAGCTCGTTCCAGACGATGACCATGGCGATGCAGCGCGCCAGGCCGATCAGGATCAGTCCGACCATGTATTCGGGATAGCCGCTGAGAAAAACGATGGCGAGGATGAACATGAGGATCGGGCCGATGACCCAGTTCTGCACCAGGGAGAGTCCGAGTATTCGCTTGTTGACGAAGACGTCCCCCATCTCTTCGTAACGAACTTTGGCGAAGGGGGGGTACATCATCAGGATCAGACCGGCGGCGATGGGGATATTGGTGGTGCCGACGGTAAAAAGATTGACGAAATCTTTGACCCCCGGGATGAGCCAGCCGGCGCCGACCCCCGCCGCCATGGCGGTGAAGATCCACAAAGTCAGGTGGCGGTCGAGAAACGAGAGCTTCCTGGAAATTTCTGAGGACATGGTGACTTTCCTTGCCAGGGCAGGCCGGAGCCTGCCGTCATTATTTCGAAAAACTACCAGAAGCCTGCGATCAGGCCAGTTCCCTGTCAAAAAATTCCCGCATTTGCCGCCTGATCTCATCCCTCACCCGGGCGTAGACGGCCATCACCTCGGCTTCGGTTCCGGTAAATCTGGGCGGATCTTCAAAGCCCATGTGAATCCGTTGCACCCCGCCGAAAAAGAGGGGACAGGTCTCGTTGGCGTCGCCGCACAGGGTGATGACGTAATCGAAACGTTCCCCCTGGTACTTGCTGAGGTGATCCGAGCTGTGGCCGCTGATGTCGATGCCGATTTCGGCCATCACCGCCACCGCCTTCGGATTGAGTCCGTGGGGCGCAGTGCCGGCGGAGAAGGCCTCGAGGCGACCGGCGAAGTCGTGGTTGACCAGACCCTCGGCCATCTGGCTGCGGCAGGAGTTGCCGGTACAGAGGAAGAGAACTTTTTTCATCACCATAAATACCTTTCCCGCTGGAATTATCCGCAGGGCGGATCGGAGGAGGGAAAAACCGTCATCGGCAGCCGGCTCGGTTCTGAGAGGGGCCGAGGCGGAGGAGAGCGTCCCGGTCCTGGCGCCCCTGGGGGAGGTCATCGAGCCTTTCTCCGAGGAGGGCCAGCAGGTCGCGCCCCAGGGGGGTGGTCTCAGGAGCCAGGCGATAGAACATCCAGACCCCCTGGCGGCGATCCTCGACCAGGCCGCCGTTGCGCAGGTAGGCGAGATGGCGGGAGACGGTCGACTGGGGAAGGTCGAGAACGGCCATGAGGTCGCAGACGCAGAGCTCCCCCCCTTTTAGCAGGGCGAGAATGCGCAAACGGGTTTCATCGGAAAGAGCCTTGAAGAGGCGAGCGGTGGTTTTCATGGCCAAAATATATCCGCATAGGCGGATAGTGTCAATCCCCCTTTTCGTGCCGGCGACTAGTACCCTGTAACCCATAGGATTTCGAGTGATTGCGTAGGGCTTTGACGTGTCAGCAAGGCGCGATTTCTGTTGCCTAGCCGTAGCTAAACAGCTGAAATCGGAACGTAGCTGACGCGGCAAAGAACAAGCAAGATGCGAAAGATTATGGGTTACAGGGTACTAGTGACCGAGTGACACTTTCCCCCTGATCCGGCCGTCTTTTGACGTCTGCTGCCGCCCTTGTCCCGGCGACGATCATCCTGGGCCATCCGCCGACACCCCCCACCTTCCCCGCATCCTTCATGCCGCCGGCGATCAAAGGGGCGCGTCGGTGGCTTTCTCGACCGAATAACCAATGACATTTCAAGTTGTTGCAAATGGCACTTATTTTGCTTTAATTTCCGGTAATCTATTTTTACCGACTTGACCCGCCTCGGCCCTTTCTGAAAAATTTCTGCTGGGAACGTTTCATCGCTGGGCAAACGCGAAGAGCGGTAAAAAAGGCCGTAATCGATATCGGGAAGGAACAGCACTGGTCCGGGTTGAACATCCATGGAGGAGGAATCAAGGCATGAAGCTGTCACGGAGAAATTTCATCAAGGCATCCGCCGCCACCGGCGGCGTGATCCTCGCCGGATGTGCGGCGAGCAAACCGGCCATGAACGCCATGGCCGAAGCCAAGGCGCAGCCTTCAAGCCCCGGTACCGGAGATTGGATTCCCACCACCTGTCAGGGTTGTACCGCCTGGTGCCCGGTCGAGGTCTATGTCCAGAACGGCCGCGCAACGAAGGTGCGGGGGAACCAGCTCAGCAAGGCGAACAACGGATACTGCTGTCCCCGCGGGCATCTGATTATTCATCAGTTGTACGATCCCGACCGGATCAAGGTGCCGATGAAGCGAACCAACCCGCAAAAAGGGCGGGGGGTGGATCCAAAATTCGTGCCGATCAGCTGGGACGAAGCCCTGGACATCGTCGCCGATAAAATGATGGAACTACGAAACAACAACGAACCGCACAAATTCATGTACATGCGCGGCCGCTACTCGGCAACGGCCACCGAACTCCTCTACGGGACCGTTCCCAAACTCTTCGGGACTCCCCATGCCTATTCTCACAGCGCCCTGTGTGCGGAAGCCGAAAAAATGGGGCCCGGATATACCCAGGGGTTTTTCGGTTATCGCGATTACGATCTGGAAAAGACCAGGTGTCTGGTGATCTGGGGCTGCGATCCCCTCTCCTCCAATCGCCAGGTGCCCAACGCCATCCACAAGTTCGGAAAAATCCTCGATCAGGGGACGGTGATCGCAGTCGACCCGCGTCTCTCCGCCTCGGCATCCAAGGCGCATGAATGGCTCCCGCTCAAACCCGGCAGCGACGGTGCCCTGGCGAGTTCCATCGCCCATCTGCTCCTCGCCGAAGGACTCTGGAACAAGGAGTTCGTCGGCGACTTCAAGGGTGGCAAGAATCTGTTTGTCCCCGGCCAAACGGTGGATGAAGAGAGTTTTGCCGAGAAGGAAACCTACGGGGTGGTCAAATGGTGGAATATCGAGCTCAAAGACAAGACCCCGGCCTGGGGGGAGAAGGAAACCCTGATCCCTGCCGAGCAGATTGCGCGTGTGGCCCGGGTCATGGGGAAGGCGGCTCCGGCCACCGCCGTCTGGATGGGCCCCGGCGCCGCCATGCACCCGCGGGGGACGTACTCGGCGATGGCGGTCCATGCCCTGAACGGGCTGGTCGGTTCGATCGATGCGGAAGGGGGGGTCCTCCAGGAGCTGAAGCCGCCGCTCGGCGACTTCGCCAAGATCGATCCCTACAAGGACGAAACCGCCACCCACTTCGGCCACGAAAAAAAACTCGACGGCCGGGGGGGCATCGATATGCCGGCGATGATGAAGGCCAAGGCCGGCAGCGGGGTCGTCACCAACAATGTCGCCAACGGCATGCTCAAGGATCCCGAGGCGGTCAAGGTCTTCCTCAGTTCCTGGAGCAACTTCAACTTTTCCGCCACCGGCGCCCACCGCTGGGATGAGGCGATGGCCAGGGTGCCGTTCTTTGTCCACATGGTCACCAACCCGGCCGAAATGACCCAGTTCGCCGATATCGTTCTGCCGGCGACCTACAATGCCGCCGAAGGTCTTTCGGTCATTTCCAACAAGGCCAACATGCACGCCCATGCCTCGATCCAGCAACCGGTCGTCAAACGCCTCTGGGATGTCAAACAGGAGGAAACAGAGGTCGTCTGGCTCCTGGCTGAGAAGCTCAAGGCCCGGGGTTTCTCCAAAATTCACGATTATTACGCCGGGGAATTCAAGGATCCGGAAACCGGCAAAGCCCCGACAAATGCCGATGAATTTGCCGAAATCGTCGCCAGGATCAGCAGCGCCCCGATGTGGATGCCGAAGGAACCGCTCAAGGGGGACAGAATCGACGGTTGGGAGGAGTTCAAAAAGAAGGGGATCTACAACACGGAAAAATACCCCTACAAAAAGAACTGGGGCAAGTTCAAGACCGAAACGAAGAAATTCGAGTTCTATAGCGAGACCCTGAAAAAAACCTTCAGCGAATTCGCCGAAAAGAAAAAAACCGGAATCGACGCAATTCTTGAGGCCTCAGGCTATACGGCGCGGGGAGAGTTGGCCTTTGTTCCCCACTACGAACCACCCAAACGTCACGGCAGCCTCAGCGAATACCCCTTTGATTTCATCGATTACAAGTCCCGTCTCAATCGCGAAGGACGGTCGCAGAACACCACGGGCTACCAGGAATTCAAGAAGGTCGACTCCGGAGACACCTCCTGGGACGATGTGCTGAAGATGAATCCTGTGGACGGAAAAAAACTCGGGCTCAAAACCGGGGACAGGGTCAAAATCTCTTCGACGACAGGGTCCATCACCACCACCCTGAAGCTCTGGGAAGGCGTCCGCCCCGGCACCGTCGCCAAATGCTTCGGCCAGGGGCACTGGGCCTATGGCCAGGTGGCGGCCAAGGATTACGCCAAGGCGCAACCTCGCGGCGGCAACAACAACGAACTGCTGGTCGACGATTATGATCGCTTGAGTGGTGCGACGGCGCGCAACGGCGGCTTTACCGGCGTACGCGTCGAGAAGATTTAACGACCTATGGCCAGGATCAAGGAGACGACCATGTCAAAAAAATATGGAATGGCAATTGATTTGCACCAGTGCGTCGGCTGCGGAGCCTGCGCCCTGGCCTGCAAAAATGAAAACAATACCGGCGTTCGCGCCAACGGCCAAAGCTTCAACTGGGCCGATTTCACCATGAAAACCGAAGGGATTTTCCCCAGAACCAAATACACCCAGATGCCGGTGCTTTGCAACCACTGCACCGAGGCCCCCTGTGTCAGTGTCTGTCCCGTGACCCCCAAGGCCATGTTCAAGGCCGACGACAACACCACCCTGCACAACCAGGGCCGCTGCATCGGCTGCCGAAAGTGCCAGGACGCCTGCCCCTACAGCGAAGTTGCCCTTGACGAAACGAGCAACCACGGCGAAACGTACAGCGTGATCAGCTTCAATCCCCACGGAGTTCCGACCCAGGGGGAGTGGCGCCGAACCGGGGAACTGATCCCGGGGTGCACCGCCTCTCCGGCCGAAGTGGTGAAGAAAGCCGGCGCCATCCCCCCCGACGCCAACCTCTACACCTCCGGCGACTACCAGCCGGTTCGCGCGTCCGGCGTGGTGGAAAAATGCATCCTCTGCCACCATCGCACCACGGCCGGCCTGCAGCCGGCCTGCGTCGAGGCCTGCCCGGCCAGCGCCCGGATCTTCGGTGACCAGAACGATCCCCAGAGCAAAATCGCCCTGACGCTGAAAAAGCACAAGGCGACCCGCCTCAAAGAGACGGAAGGGACCGAACCGAACGTCTTTTATGTCCGCAGCTACAACGATCCGACCCTGTAATCGGAGACCAGGGGTCCAATCCCGGGGGCGGGCGCAGGTCCCGCCCCCTTTTCTTTTGCCGCAGAGACTCGTTATGAAACAAAATACATTGTCCGCCAATCAGGCTCGGGCCGTCATTTACCGCCTCCTCGGAGCCTGTTACTATCAGCCGGAAGCCGCGTTTTCCGAAGAGGATGTCTTCGGTCAGTTGCAGGAAGCCCTGGCCGTCCTGGATGACTCGCTGGCCGAACAGGCCGCTCGTCTGGGGAAGGCCTTTGCCGCCGAATCCCTGGACGAGCTCCTTCTCGACTACAGCCGGCTGTTTCTCGGGCCCTTCGATATTCTGGCGAAACCCTATGGATCGATCTATCTTGAAGGCGAAAAGGTGGTGATGGGGGATTCGACCATGGACGCCCTGGCCTGCTACCGGCAGGAAGACTTCGTTCTCTCCGACGACTTCCGGGAAGTCCCCGACCACATCGCCGCGGAGCTGGAATTTCTCTATCTGCTGACATTTCGCGAAAATGAGGCCCTGGCCTCCGGGGAAAACAAGCGCCGCGCTGCGCTCGCCGCCCTCAAGACGACCTTTCTGCAAAACCACCTCGGCCGGTGGGTCCCGCCCTTTGCCGCCGCTCTCCTTCAGGGAGCCGCAACGGATTTTTACCGCCTGTTGGCTGAGCTGACCGAAGGCTTTATCCGAAAGCAGTCGCCCCGACTCGCCCAGGGCTAATCATGTTCGGCTCGTCAACCTTCAAAATCCTGACTCCGGATCATCCCGTCGCCCTGACGCCGGCGCGTTGCCTGCGCTTCCGCTTGAATACCAGCGCCTGCCGCCTCTGTATCGATACCTGCCCCCATCAGGCGTGGTCCCTGAGCGCCACTGGACTGGAGTTCAACCAGGCAAAATGCCGGGGATGCCTGCTGTGCCAGGGCGCCTGTCCGACCGGGGCCTGTGAAGGCGCTCCCCTCGGTGTCGAGAAGAATCTGACCGAACTGAGCCGGCAGCCGCAGCCTGTTCTCGGCTGCGACAACAACCCCGCCCCGGCCCACGAGCGTCTCCCCTGTCTGGGCCTCCTTGCCCACCCCGAAGTCCTCCTGGCCGTGGCAGCCGCTCTCCCCCAGGGGGTGCAGCTCAACCGGAGCCGATGCGGTCAATGCCGCAATTCCGCCGTGCTGCCGCGCCTTGAACTGGCCCTCTCCAGGGTCAGAGCCCTGATCCCTTTTCCCGGGCTACTGGCGATCCGCCCGGTGCAGGAGGCCGATGACCTCCGTTACCAGGCGCCGGGAATCTCCCGCCGGGAATTTTTTTCCCTGGTCCGCAGCGGCTCCTCGAACTCGGCGGTGCGGGCGCTCGGCCGCTTGACCCCCGCTCCTCCGGCCCCACCCTATCGAAACAAGAAAATTCCCCGGTTCAGGGCTTTACTGCTCCGGTTTTGGCCGCAAATCCCCGAAGACATGCGTCCCCGGGTCGCAGCGACCTGCTTTCCCCGGGTCGAAACGGCCCCGATCTGTACCGGATGTACCGGCTGCGTCGGCATCTGCCCCACCGGCGCCCTCGCCTCTTCGGCCCTGGCCGGCGCGCCGCCGGCGGTCCAACCCGGAGACTGCACCGCCTGTGGCCTGTGCGCCGCCTTTTGCCGGCAACAGGCGATAACCGTCACCCCCGGCGATGCGTCCTTTGCCGCAGGATAAGGCGGCGCTTCACAATGAAAAAAGGGACTCAGGCTGCCATAGCCTGAGTCCCTAATTTTTTTGGTGGAGCTGAGGAGGATCGAACTCCTGACCTACGCATTGCGAACGCGTAAAATTACATAGTCATTACATTTCATATCTGTTCATAAGATTCACCATGCCCTCAAAATAACATTGATTTTTAGTATGTTAAGCGATATAGATTTCACCATGCCTTTTCAGCGCATTTCATCTATAACCAATCATAAAAGTACAACTAAAATACAACTTTTTTGCGGGGTGAAAATTCACTATGAAAAAAAAGAAATTTGACGACCTCACTGTCAGGAAAAGCCTAAAGCCTTCAGATTCTGTTTACATGTGTATGGCAGAGAATGAACCTGGATTCGGCATTCGAGTTTATCCTTCGGGGCGTAAGGCCTTTTTCTATCAATACAAGCTTGATGGATACCGACGATTTATGACTTTAGGAGATTATCCAGCGACTAGCCTTAAAACAGCAAGAGATTTTTATCAAACAGAAAGTTCGAAGGTTAAAGCACTGAGGCGTGGGAGCAAGGACGGATTAGATCCTGTCCTTGAAAATAAGAACGAACGTCAGCGGCGTATGACGGAACATGCTGACCATAGAAATGCGTTATCCGTTGCTGATCTTGTAAAAGAATTTATGGAAAAACACTCTATGGTTAAAAAGAAATCGTGGAAAGAAGACAAGCGCGTTCTTGAAAAGGACGTAATTCCGCTATGGGGCACAACCAAAGCTAAAGATATAACTAAGAAAGATGTTAATGAATTATGCGATACTATTATTAATCGTGGCGCTCTAATTATGGCAAATAATGCATTTGCGAAAATTAGTAAGATGTTCAATTTTGCCGTAGAACGAGGCATCATTGAACATTCTCCGTGTTACGGGCTTTCATTACCATCAAAAAAAGTCCATAAAGACCGTGTATTGGCTGAAAATGAGATAAGGAATCTTTGGGAAAACCTAGATACAAGCGGGATGAGCAATGAGGTCAAGCGAGCATTGAAACTCATGCTTGTAACAGCCCAGAGGCCGGGTGAAGTGCTAGGCATGCATGTAAACGAAATTGACGGTCATTGGTGGACCATTCCCAAGGAACGCGCAAAGAACGGAAAGGCTCATCGAGTATATTTGACAGCAATGGCTCTCTTGCTCATTGGTGATACAAACGGTAAAGGCCACATCTTTATTTCAGAACATTCTGTTAAACCTATAGAAAGTAATGCTGCTGCTTGCGCCGTTAGGCGTAATCTCGAATGGCCGATTAGAGACAATAAGGGAAATCTTCTCTATGGTGAGGACGGCAAATTATTGACTGAGAACAGACTGTCAATTAATAAGTTTACTCCTCATGATTTAAGAAGAACAGCCGCGACAGGACTGTCTAGGTTGCGTTTTTCAAACGACATTATTGATGCTGTGCTTAATCATGCTGCGAAGGGTGTTATTTCAATCTACAATCGCAACAATTATGACGATGAAAAACAAGAATCTCTTAACGCGTGGTCAAATAAGCTGACAAACATTATTTGTGGCGAGGGGGTTGGAAATGAAAACCGATGATCTGGAACAAGAATCCTCTCGTTTAGTCAATATCAGTCAAGAGCAAAGAGATACATTGGCTGAAAAAATTATGTATAAAAAATCTTTATCTGCTGAGGACAGACAGGAGATATTTTTTATCCTTACTGGCGATTGGAATCCAAAGTCTTTTTTCCGAAAAACTAGAGGCCCCAAATTTAAGGGGTCCAACTTAAGAGCTCTTGCTGAGGATGTCGAAAAACTAGAAGAAACAGGTATAAAATTTCCCAATAAAACTTTACAGTCTGAGCTTGGTGAAAAACATCATCTACAAGGAACCAATGAGGTGTCTCTTGCTACGTTCACTAACAATCTCAAGAGCGGTCAGAAGTCTTTACGGGAGCTCAGATTGTTCCTAGAAATCGTAGAAATACGTAAAGACAGAAAAAACTTGAAGTAAATAATTCGACGCAAATTACTTGAATAGCGCGGACAAAAACCCTGTGTCACAATGCTTCAAGCATGTGCATGGGGTTTTTATTTTCAGCGTGAAAAAACAAAAAAGGGGAAAACATGGAAAGGATTGGACCAATGAGAACAGACAGACTTGTCAGACGGAAAGAACTTATTGAAATTGTTGGATATTCAGCATCTAGTATTTGGCGAAGAATTAAGGATGGAAGTTTCCCGAACTCTGTACGTCTCGGTCCGTCCGCAGTTGCTTGGAGATTGTCGGAAGTGGAAGAGTGGATGCGTTCACGTCAGTCAGTGAAATAACTCAGTGGAGGGCAGATGATTGGAAAGTCAGTATGGGTATTTATGATTCAAAGGATACAATCGATAAAATAGAATTTCTCACCTATCTCGACTTTAATGTGTTGAAGAAATTATTGCCAATCGAAAAAATGAAAACTGAATGTATACAAATTTTATTATTACCAGCGGGGGGAAAAGCCCGATTGTGGGGATATAAATCAAAAATAATTATTACAGTGCCGACCAAAAAATGCTTTGAATTATTAACGTTGTCGGGATTGGAGAAAGAAGATTATGTAATTTCATATATTGAGGCTGCAATGGATGTTTACAAAGAGAGCAAACATGAAGCAATGTTTGAGAGTTATAAATTACAGAATCTAATAAGAAAAAAATATACACCGAAAAATATAATTCTTGATTATAGAGGTTCAGACAATTCGACAAAATTTGCAACAGAACATGGTAAATTTTCAGAACAAACAGGATATTATGGAAGCAATAGTTTAATATTTGTTGTTTATGCAAGAATTTCTAAAATAAATGCTCAACCTTGCATCCACTCAGAATTTAAAATACGTGGAGGTAAAAATATAAAAAAAAGGCTTGGAATTGAGACTTTCAATGATTGTTATTTTCTCGACATCAAACAAGAATATAACAATCTAATGGCCTTATATATTGTTTTTGAAGAAATCGACACTCAGAAGCTTGGAAAATGGATTTTAGGTTGGGGCAGAAAGAAGAATTTCACAAGACGACAAAATATTAGCATTGATATTGCTGCAATAACAATGATGAACTCTGCGAAGGTTGAAGGCATCAGAACCGCAGCTCAACTTGCGGGGTGGTTCAAAAATGAAAAAAAAGAATTAATTCCCAAGTCGGGGCGAAGTCTAATTGGGATAAAAAAATAATGTTAGTGCAATCGAATTGCAGATTTAGCGTTGAGGTAACCCTATAACAATATACTACTCTTTTTGTTGTCTCACCTACATCACTGTTTTTACTGACAAATAATCAATCGATTATCTTTCAGGCTTATGGCATTTTAAACAGCCACAAGAATAATTTCATAAATGTTTCGGATTTTGTCTTATTCAAGTTCATATCAGAGAGTTAAAGCGTTACATCCGACAAGGCATATACTCTTTATTTTTTAGTTAAATAGGGCTTTTATATTTCTTTTGTTTTCAGCAATTCCTCGATGGTTAAAGGCATCATTACATAAGGAAAACAGGGCATGACCACAAGCACGAGTTATAAGAATAAAAATATTTCTGCAACTGAAGATGCTTTGGTTGACGCTTCAAAGCTTCTTTCCCGTCTTTGCAAGAGTCGTAAGGCAGCTATGAGGCTCCAGGAAATCATTAATTTGACTGGTAAGGTGGCGAGTCTTTCAAGGTCTTTGCAGTCACAAGACTCAGATCACGACGGACCAGATGGCTATGGTGACCCGAACCATTATTCTAAAATAAGCGAAGTGAAACGCAAAACTCATCTTGTCAGATAAAAACATCAGTCCATCAACAGCTAACAACCTACCTTTTCAGCGCCTCCTTGCTCTTCAGATTGCATTCAAATGCATGATGCTCACGTTTTCTTGCTTGAGAGCTTTTATTGCGACGGCAGGGTGTTTTAAACATTCTGCTTTGATGCTAATTCTTGACGAAGAAAATTGTACAATCAATGATTTGGTTAACGTTTAAAAATTATTTATTAAATACAACAAAAAACATGCAACATGTTATCAATATTACGCAAAATATAAAAATAAATTTGCCACTTTTATTATCCACGTTTTCATTTTCTTTGTCTAAGTCAGAAGTATCCTTTCTAGACACTATGTTAACTTCACCAATTTCAGGTAAATTTTTCCCACAGTACCGGCAAACTACAGCTTCTGGCTTGATAATTTCTGCGCAATATGGACATTTTTTCATACCATCAGCTAGAAGCTGATTTTCAGTAGGTTTCAATATAATTGCATGGAATATTGCAACAATGAACAGGCCAGATCCGTAAAACCACCACAAAAAAACATTACGTCCCTTACTAGAGGCAATAACAGCTGGAACAATTCCTATTATAATACTGATAAAAATAATGTGTGTTATTTCCACAAAAAAATCCTTTAAGAGAAATTAAACAGGTTGCTATGGTGACCAGAACCTTCCGGAAGAATTAGCAAGGTTTATTACAGAACGAATTTCATTCGATATTTTTTGACAGGAAAAAGCAACTCAGAACCAAGCTTATAAGCCCCTGGCTTTGCTTGTGAGTGCATCCGATTACATAATGTAGACATTCTCTTGCTTAATAGAGTTTAGCGTCAGGTGGCATTGCATCTGACACAACCGTAGAGACGCTGTGGCAACGCCAAATACACATGTAAAAAACATCGAGATTCAAGACAAAGTTCATGATAAGTGGCGGTAATGAACGCAGCGGAATTGCCGACCGAGTTCAGCGCCTTGTTATGCATTTTTTTGATCCGGCATTATAGCTTCTTTTATTATTCTATTTATTGACTGTTGTTTTTCTTTAATTTGACGGTCAATTTCTTTATGTTCGTCCAATAAATATTTGATGGTTTTTACTATTTTAGTTTGTTCAGTTATTTCTGGCAGTGGTACTCTAAAATTTAAAAGTTCAGAAGATGATACTTTAACCATAGTCTGATTTTTTCCCTTTGCGACATATTTAAAATACAATCTGCCAATGAAAGAATTGAAAAGGTATGCAATATATTCCTTGTTGACTCTTGATTCATCAAATTCAACCTTAATATATAAATCAGGATATATTACATCTTCCTCAACCTCTTCACAGACAATAGACGCTAGGCCAACTAAATCAACCGTATTACCTCTGCTGACAAAAAAGTCATCTTTTTGAATAAAAAAATCTTCAATATTATTACAATTTTGCTCAGTTGTTTTTGAAGGTTCAATTTTTAAAATGGCATTTGTAGTGATGTGCTCTTGACCCAAAACAGGGATGCCTTCACCGCCTTCCATAGATAACGGACTCCAGCCATTTTTGGTGGAATTGATGAAGTGACCCAGTGTCTCAATACAGTCAATTTCAGAATAAAGAATACTTTGAAGGTACTGCATTTTATTCCAACGTAGACTGCATCTCAAACCTGAGTTGTATTTGCTTATACTTCTAAAAGAGATTGGTAAAATGCTGGTGTTATCATTACTTAACATTTCATCAAGGTTAATTTTAAAATGAGTTGAAAACGCATTATTTATTATTTTTCTAGGTTCTTCCTTTAATTTAAGTAGACATTCTATTTCAGATTCTAGCTTCCAAATATCTCTCAAAAATTCCTTTTGTTCGGTTGGGCCGAAGAAAGGGATTTTTAAAAGCTTTAAATGGTCTGCGTTTAAGCCTGGTTGACCTTTTTTACGATATGCTAAATCTTTTATTTGAAATTGTACGTATTCACTTCTTATTAAGTAATAAAGAAATTTTTGCGAATACATCTCATTACTTCGGAAAATATAAACGTGTTCGTTTACCATTACTTCATTATGAGGTAAGTTGAAAAAATCGGACACCAATGTTAAGAAATCTATCTTACGGAGGTGTCAACATGACAAGAGGTTCTAATGGCCGCTATTCGAAGGAATTTCGCATTGAGGCCGTAAAAATGGTGGTTGAAGGAGGTGTCGCTGTCTATGAGGCATCGCGCCAGTTATCCCTGCCGAAATCCACCCTTGAGAATTGGGTAAGGGCGTTCAAGGCCGGAAAGCTCAGTAATATCGGTGGCAAAGGCCAACAGCGCCCGCTGACCGAAGTCGAGCTGGAACTTGACAGGGTTAAACGAGAACTGGCCCAGGTCAAGCAGGAGCGCGACATCCTAAAAAAAGCCGCCGCGTACTTTGCCAAGGAGTCGCTGCCCGGTACGCGGTAATAAATCAACTTCGACCTGAGTACTCTGTCCCTCTGCTCTGCCAGAGCCTGGAGGTTTCACCCAGTGGCTATTACACCTGGCTGAAGCGCCCGGACTCACCTCGGCAGAAGGAGGAGGCACGGCTCGCAATCGAAATCAAGGCGGCTCACAAAAGAAACCGGGAAACCTACGGTCCCGAACGATTACAAACCGATCTCGCCGAGCATGGCGTTCAGGTCGGGGTCCATCGGATCAAGCGAATCCGCAAGAAACACGGGATTCGTTGCAAGCAGGTGAAGAAGTTCAAGGCGACAACAAACTCCAACCATTCACTGCCTGTCGCCGAGAACCTTCTGGACCAAAACTTTGCTGTCGAAGCTCCCAACCAGGTCTGGGTAACTGACATTACTTACATCCCCACCGCCGAAGGCTGGCTGTATCTGGCCGGGCATAAAGACCTCTTCACCGGAGAGATCGTGGGATATGCGATGGGCGAAAGAATGACGAAGAATCTGGTGAGTCAATCCCTATTCCGTGCCGTGTCAGTCAAGCGCCCGGCGACCGGGTTGATCCATCATTCGGATCGGGGCAGCCAGTATTGCGCCTTGGAGTTTCAGAAACTACTGAAGCAGTTCAATATGCAGACTTCGATGAGCCGCCGAGGTAACTGCTACGACAACGCCCCCATTGAGAGTTTCTGGGGGACACTGAAAAACGAATTGGTCCACCATCGTCGTTACGCCACCCGGTGGGAAGCGATGCGAGAAATCACGGAGTACATCGAAATCTTCTACAATCGTCAAAGGCGCCAGAAGCGGCTGGGCTACCTGTCGCCTGCTGCCTACGAACAGGAATATTACAAAGAGCTAAGCGCAGCATAAGAACTTTGGTGTCCGCTATTGACGACCGACCTCATTAATCGGAAAATTGAAATTGACAAAACAGCATTTTCCAGTTAAAGCACCATCCTTGCAAACAAGGATATCATCTTGTTTTACCATTCCTTTTTCAGTCGTATTGTAAAACTCTAGTGGAACAAGAGGCATATTAGTTAGGTTTATTTTTCCGTCTTTTCCAATTTGTTCACCACCAAGACTCAATGCGACTTCTTCATCTTCGAAATAAACAATTCCACCCTTGGGCCTGCTGCCTGATTCAAATAATGACAGACAACCTAGAAGCTTGACCAGTTCTCTTGAGGTTTTTGGGGCATCTTTTGAAAAACAAAGACGGAGGTTAGCGTTACTAGAAAGTGATGAAAGTTTGACTGTTGCTTTTACTACTCCCATATTACTTCCTTTCTGATATTGTCTAATATGGTGAGTAATTTAGTAGAGCGAAGCACAATGTCATCACTTTTGTAGCGAGAAAGTACACCGCTTTTGAAATGGTTAATCAATTCGGAATCTGTTCTTTCTGAATATTCAGTTTTTAATTTGTCGCCGTCATAATAGGTTTCAAAAATTAAAGTGACTTGGTCTTTCTCTGCTTCTAGATTCTCAATTTTTCCAATTTGCTCTTTAATATCAGTTTCAAGGCTTTCGATTTTCTTTTTTTGTAGTTCAGTTTCCTTTGAAGCCATTTTATTTTCTAAGGCTTCAAGGACTTTCTTGCTCTCAGCCAAAAGGTCGTTTAAGATTTTCAGGTTTTTATCGTAAGAGGAAATGATGTCATTAGCATCTATTTGATAGGGTGCATATTCCAAATCGTACAAGTCGTTTGGCATTGGTTTTTCGCCACGTTTTGTTCTTTTGTAGCCGATATTTTCAGCCTCTGCCATAAAAATGTCATAGTCTAACTCTTTAGCTACTTCTCCAAAAACCCACCAAGCATTATAAAAACCAAAGACATTAGTTTCTCTCTCAAATTTTGAGATGTTGTCTATTTCATCCATGTATTTTATTAAAAACTCTTTTGGCGTTAACTTTTCATCTTCGGGCGTTAAATAATCTTTTAAAAAGCGATAAATATTGGCCTTGATATTCTCAAAGTTTTCTTTTTCAAGGTCATCAACTACATCTTTTGCCCACTTTTTATTAATCTTTTCTTCATTGACGAAATATTTCACATAGTCTGTAACCCGTGTTTTTAGAAAACTCCATTCTTTGCCGTGCTTGTCCCAAAGTGTGTTCCATTTCTCTACTTGCTGTTTGGTTTTCTTTTGAGCAAACAAAAGGCTAGTTTTGGTTGAAGTAAACGGCTCAAACGTAATCTGCGGAAGGCTTACGATTGCCTTTACATTAAAGTATTTGAAGAGAAACAGGCGGATATACTTATTTTCCGTGGTGTCAAAAACACTTTCGGGCAGAACAACACCTAAGCGACCACCTTCTTTCAAAAGTTGGTAATATCGTTCAATAAACAAGTTTTCGGAATTCCTTTTGTCTCCAAAAACGAATACATTTTTTACTTCTCGTTGAGTTTGTGTATCTAAATCAACGCTGAAGGGTGGATTACTGATAGCCACATCAAACTTTGCATTAACTTCTTTGTCGTTGTACAAAGTTTCAGGCGTGGCAGTTTCTAAAAAGTTGGGCGATGTTTCTTTTACATAAAAGCGAAATGGAAGCAATCCGTCTTTTACGAAAATATTGGTTGAGCCGTCACCATGTAAAATCATATTGACCTTTGAAGCCGTGCCTAAGTCAAAATTGATTTCAGAACCGTATAAATATTCTCTTGCCCATTTGTTCTCGGCATAATCAGGTGAAAAAAGCTCTTCAAATCGTTGTTTAATTTGTCGGCTTGATTTGAGTTTTTCTTTTTGTTTGTATTTCAATTCTTTGGTGATGAGTTTCATAGCCTCGACCAAATAAGTTCCACTTCCTGCCGAAGGATCAATAATCAAAGGTAATTCACGGTCATTATTAAGTCGGTCGATTGCCAAGCTGTCAAGTTGTAAAGCATAAAGTAAAAAATTTACAATTGGTGTTGGTGTAAAGAATTGACCTTTATTTTGTTTAAAACCATCTCTAGTGATAGTTTCAAAAAAGTCGCCAAGAATGTCTTTACCGTCTAATGAACTACGACCTTCTAAAAATGAAAAATTCTCCAACGCCTGTACAGTGTAAATCAGTTTGTTTAGAGGAAACTTGTTACGGTTGGTCACATTGTCATCATCAATTTTTTGCTGTTCCGATACATTGAGTTGATCTTTTAAAGCCCGTTTGTAAAGTTTGTTTATTCTGTCATAAACCTTTTCTGAACTTTCAACGTTATTACCATATTGATAAATCTGAAAATCATATTCCTCTTCGTCTTCTTTTTCGTATTCATCCTGGACTTTGGCAAGAATTATATTTACAAGGGAATAAAAAATTTCACTGTCGTTTGTTCCACCACCGCCCCAAAGCACGTTATGTAAGTTTCTTCCCAAACCTTCGATTTCTTCACGATTTATTTTGTTTCTTAAGTCGTGCTTTTCGTGCCCTTTGATTAATGGTTGTTTCTTAGGTTCTCCATAACCTGCGGTTAATTCTATGCCGATGGAGATGAACCCATCATTTTCCCAATCGCTGTAATTACGGTACTTTTCAAAATCAATAATGATTGCCTTGTCTAAAATTCCCTCGTCTTGCAAGTCGGCTGTGTAATAAACCAAATATCTAACTTTGGTTTTAAAATCTTTTTCTTCCGCTTGGGCTAACGAAAAAAGTTGCCCTTCAATTTCCGATTTGTCTTTCTCGAATTTGTCAGGTGCTTTGGCTTCAATAAAAAAGAATGGATTGCCTTCTTCGTCCTTAACGATGATGTCAATTCTTGGCGAGAGTTTTCCGTGTCCCGCTTTTACTGAATATTCCTTTTCAATTTCAATGTTGTCAGGTTTATAGTCGAGTTCGTTTACTAATCGGTCAACGAGAAATGCCCGCACAATTTCTTCGTCACCAGTCAATGACTTCAAAACTCTGTTTAGCTTTATTTTCTCGGAATATTGAACTGTCGCTTTGTCAGTGTTGATTTTGGCAACACGGTTTTTCTGATTTTGCAGCTTCTGCTCGATTAATTTTATCCATTCTTTCATTTTTTTTCCTATGCACCAATTTGTCCCGATGCTTAACTGGGTTATACGACGGACTAGATATTAAAATAATAAGTCGGCCGTCTTATTGATTTAAAAATCTAATGCCACTTAAAAGTTCCTTGCACCAATCGTTTTGCCCTTTTGCCTCACATGGTAAATTTTTAAATAGTTCGAACAAAATAATTTAAATTTTTAGATCGAGAGCCAGGGGTTGGCCACATGAATCATACGCTGCCCCCACCTAAAGTTCCACATGAAAGGCGTACAATTCGGAAGGGGTCATTAGGAACGCTTTCCTGAAAACTATCCAATAATATAGTCCCACATACCCTAGGTCAACATTTAACTACCGCTTCAATTGAGCAATGGGGATATAAGCGATACTGTAAGCTGTCCTTTATTTCTTCCAAAACCGGCTAATTCCCTACCTATTTTTTATTGACATTTTGAAATCGACACCTATTTACTGCTGCTATTCAAATGTCGATATCTGACAGTGCAGAACCTTTCCTGCGAGCCCCCCCCTGCCCTCCTGAGCGCATCCGACTACATCATTTAGACATTTTCTTGTGTGAACGCATTTTGATGCACGGGAGAATGATTTTGAGAAATTCCCTTAATAGCAGCCCACACATGATGCGGAAAAATGGCCTTAGTTACTGATGGCCAATCTCTCATTTTCAGTCCCTGTTAGCAAAAGCAATTTGCCTCACAACTATTACTAACACTTGACAAATAAACCCCAAGATCAGACCGTCCTATTAATGGGGGGATCTAAGGTTCACCCATTTAGGGCTCGGTCACACTCCCCCCGTGATCGGACCCTTTTTATTTTGCTTACTGAAGACTCAACGAAATAACCTTATATCCCGAGATAGTTATTAACTCGGCTCGCAAAACCATGGAGATTCCGGCTGAAATTATCTGTCAAATCTCTGTTAATTGAACTTAGCTGTGGCAATGGTATAGTTATGATTGTCTCATAACTAAATTTGCTATAACACCAATTGTAAATATTATCCAGAATATATCTTCCATATAGTAGCTCCTTATTGTAGTAATTATTGTTAAGTCTTAAACTGTTTGGCAACTCTCAATTTTTACAATATAATCTATCCCTTATTTCTTCAGGAGTTTGTAGATTGATTCCCTACTTATTTTCATATCCTTAGCTATTTTTGTTTTCATCTCCCCAGCCGACACTCGTCTATTAATCTCTGCGATCTGATCATCCGTTATGGATCTTTTGCGACCCACGCCCTTATACAAGCCTGCAGCCTTTCGTATAGCGATTCCTTCCATTTGCCTCGATTTAATCAATGACCTTTCAAACTCTGCAAACGACCCCATAAGGTTCAGCATTAGTTGAGAGTAATGATCAGCTTTGCCAGAAAAGGTAAGGTTCTCTTTTACGAATTTTACTTCAGTGCCTTTTTCAACCAACTCAGAGACAATCATTTTTAGATCGATTAAGTTTCTTGCCAAGCGATCCATTGAATGGACCACAACGGTGTCTCCTTTGTATGCGGTCTTAAGGAGTGCCATAAGCTCAGGTCGTTTCGTGTCCTTTCCACTGACCTTCTCCTCAAACACAACATCAAGCCTCATTCCTTCAAGCTGTCTCGCCGTATTCTGTTCAAACGATGAAACTCGCTTGTAGCCTATAGTCCTACCTCTCAGATCAACCATAATTTGCCTCCACTCTTAAGGTGTGTATAAACACTCTAAGACCGATATGGCAATTTGTCAATAAATGTTTAAATAAGCCCTTAATACACACAAAATCTGTCAGGCTAAAGTGTGCACTATCAGTATACCGTTAGCTGACACGGGAGGATTTCGCAAGACGACGGATTTGCACCGTCAAGGTCGGCGGGGAATTGAGCGCGTGGGAGTGAGGGGAATTAATGTGGGCGGCAAGCCCCCCCCTCGATTTACCTTAAACAAGATTAATAGTGCGAGAAGAGCATGTATTGACCGCAATTTTTCCCAAAAAAAATGAGCGTTGCAGACTGATATCACCCTGCAAGCACTAAGAATAGGTACAACTAGGGTACAACTATTTGAAGATTCAAAACAAAAAGGACCTACGAAATTAACCGTAAGTCCTTGTTTTTATTGGTGGAGCTGAGGAGGATCGAACTCCTGACCTACGCATTGCGAACGCGTCGCTCTCCCAGCTGAGCTACAGCCCCGAAATCGCCCCAACTCTAAACAACAGGCGAGGATTTGTCAACGGAAAGAAGGGTGCTTCCGGAAGGCGGGGAGATGCACGATGAAGACCGCCCCGTGTTCCCGGTTGAGAACCTCGATTTCCCCCTGATGCTGTTCGATGATGCGGTGGGAAATGGAGAGGCCGAGCCCCGTCCCTTCCTCCTTGGTGGTGAAAAAGGGGTTGAAAATATTGCGCAGCACCTGCGGGGGGATCCCGCCGCCGGTGTCCTCGATCTCGATGGCGGCCGCGGCGTCTCCCCGCAGGGAGGCCCGATAGGCCCGCACCGTCAGGGTGCCCCCCTCCTTCATCGCCTGCAGGGCGTTGGCGATGAAGTTGATCATCACCTGCCGCAGTTTCTGCTCGTCCCCCTGAACGGTGGGGAGATTCTCGGCGATTTCCACCACCAGCCGCACCGAGGTGTGCAGAAGGGCGTCCGTGACCAGCGCCAGCGCCTCCTCGATGACCTCGTCGAGACGGCACTCGCCGAAACAGAGGAGCTGCTTTTTCGAAAAGCCGAGAATATTGGAGAGCATGACCTCCATGCGCTGCACTTCCCGGGCGATGATGGCCGAATATTCCTGCACCTGGCTGCCGTCGGCGGCCTGCCGAACCAGACGCTGGGCAAATCCGCCGATGGAGACCAGGGGGTTCTTGAGCTCGTGGGCGACGGAGGCGGCCATCTCCCCGAGAACCGCCATCTTCTCCCCTTGAATCAGGCGCTCCTGGGTCTCGCGCAGATCGTGATGGGCCCCTTCGAGACGCTGCACCAGCATGGAATTTTCCACGGCGCCGCCGGCGTGACTGACGAAGAGTTCGAGAAAACGCCGCCGTGCCGGGGTGATCTCCTCCGCCGACGATTGATTGTCCACCACCAGAACACCCAGAGCCCGCTCCCGTCCCAGGAGCGGGGCGCAGAGGTAGGGTCCGAGCTGCAGGGCTTCGGCGAGGGCGGCTCCGGAGCCGTCCTCCCCCAGGGGATCGGCGACAAAGACCACCTGCCCGGTCAGAGCGGCCCGGGCCAGGGCGCTGTCGTTGAGGTCGAGAGGGAGCCGCTGTTTCACCACCCTGCGGCAGAATTGGGAGCGGCGCTGGACTTCGAGGACTTCCGGAGTGATTTCCGGCCGGTCCCAGATCCGCCCGCTCCCCTGCCGCGGCAGGACCAGTTCCGCGCCCTCACGGGTCACCCCGAGCAGCCCCTGCAGCACACCGCTGCGTTCGTTGACCATGAAGAGCATGGCGCGATCGAAGCCGCCCCCGTCGGGAACGGTTGCGGCCGAGAGAATCAGGTGCATCAGTTCGTTGAGACGCAGGGTGCTGTGCATCAGGCGGGAGATGCGGTAGAGAACGGAAATTTCGCGGAATTTGCGGTCGTTTTCGGCGGAGAGGGTCCGGAACTGGTCGAGGGCGGAGGCGCGCTCGTGTTTTTCCCGGGAATGGTGATGGAGGCGGGCCAGGGTGCCGAGAAGCTGGCAGACGGCGGCCACCAGTTCGCGGTCCTGCGTCCCCAGGGGGTTTCCTTCCGCCGAGCGCAGGGAAAGAACGCCATAGTTGTGGCCGGGGTCGAAGACGGGGTACCAGGCGTTGAGGCCGCGGATGACCGGGTGCCGCAGACGCAACGCCTCGGCCTCGGTGCTGCGTCCGGGGCGGCGGGCACAGGGTGAAAAGATCTGGGGGCCCGTGGCGGTGGCGACCTGGTCGAATTCGTCCTCCCCGGGGCCGAGAAGCCACAGGGCCGTTTCCTCGAGCTTGAGGGAGGACGCCAGCAGGGCGAGGGAGTCGCGGATGGAGCGGGGGTAATCCGTCAGGCCGCAATTGGCCAGACGCAGGAACTGCTGCAGCAACCCCCAACGATCCTCTTCCATCCCCCCTCGCTCGGTGGCGGACCCGGCCACGCGGATCAGCCGATCTTTTCCTGGCGCTCCTGTTCGGTCTTGCACTCGATGCACAGGGTGGTCACCGGGCGGGCGCGCAGGCGGGCCTCGCTGATCTCCTCCTCGCAGCTTTCGCAGATGCCGAAGGCTCCCTCGTCGATGCGCTCGATCGCCTCACGGATCTTCATGATCAACTTGCGCTCGCGATCGCGAATCCGCAGTTCGAAGTTCCGGTCCGACTCCAGAGAAGCCCGGTCGGTGGGATCGGGAAAATTGGTCTTTTCGTCGGTCATCTCGGAAACGGTCTTTCCGGCCTCCCGCACCAGCTCATCGAGCTGCGACTGCAAAACTTTTCGGAATTCCTCTGCCTTTTCTTTTTTCATGGCTACTCCCTCGCCTCAACAGTTGCAGAAATTAACGCAAGTTAAATGATGTCGGGTATCAAGTCAACCGAAATGGCCCCTTGCCTACAGTCTCCCGCCGAGTTGGATATACAGGATCAGTGCCAACAGGGCCACCCCCAGCCAGCAGGAAATCACGTCGGTGCTCTTGACCGGCGGCGCCGCCGCCATGGCCCTTGTTTCCTCGCTCACCGCCCCTTGCGGAACTCTCGCCAGCAGGGTGGCGACCAGGGCGGGAAAAGAGGCGTAGGCGTTGGAAATGATCAAAAAATCGTCGCCGGCTGAGAGGGTGAGAAAGGCCCGCTTGCGAACCTGAATCGTCTCCACCGCGGTGATCTCCGAAAAACGGAATTCCTTTTTGCGCAGCAGTTTGAAAACGGTCAAGGCCCGGTCGTCGAAGAGGACCCGGCGAAAGGCGCTTTCGAGAAAGAGGACGGCGACGGGGAGGATGATCACCCCGAGGATGATGATCTTCCCCTTCGGTTCCCCGTTGACCACGCAGAGGACGAGGAGAGCGAGGCACTGCAGGAGGAGGAGTCCGAGAGGGATGAGAAAAGCCTTGCGGATGGCAAATGTTTTCATGTCAGTCCTGCTCATCGTACGTTTGAGCCTGCCGGGTGAACCGGCAGGTAGTTTAACAGAACCCCCTCCCCATGCAACCGGGGGGATCATTTGGGGCCGAGTCGGCTACTCGTCCCGCCGGTAGGGGCCGCTCTTCCCCCCCTGTTTCTCCATGAGGCGGATCTGTCCAAGGACCATCCCCTTGTCGACGGCCTTGCACATGTCGTAAATGGTCAGGGCGGCCACCGAAATGGCGGTGAGCGCTTCCATCTCCACCCCTGTCTGTCCGCCGACCTTGACGGTGGCCTCGATCTCCACCCGCCCCTCCCCGGGGAAGGGAAAGAACTCCACGGCCACGGACGTCAGGAGCAGGGGGTGGCAGAGGGGGATCAGTTCGGAGGTTTTCTTGGCCGCCATGATTCCGGCGATGCGGGCGATGCCGAAGACATCCCCCTTCTCGACGCCGCGATCGAGGATCCGCGCCAGGGTCCCCTCCTGCATGCGGACCTCGCCGCGGGCGACGGCGACGCGGCGCGTCGGCGCCTTTTGGCCGACCTCGACCATGATCGCCTTGCCGTCCTCGTCAAAATGGGTCAGTCGTTCGGACATATGGATTTACTCCTATAAACAGATTAGGTGCCGATCTCCACCCAAGAAAAGATTTCAACGCTGAGACGCTGAGAGGCAGAGACGGAGGGAAGAAGAATAACAATCGGAGGAGAGGTCAGAATTGGGCCCTTCTCCGGCGCTCCTTTCTCCGCGCCTCTCCGTTGAAATACCTTATTCTCAATCAAACAGGCCGTTCAGGGCCTCCTCGGCGCTGCGCACGCCGATCAGGGCCATCCCCCTGGGGGCGTCGATATTTTTCAGGTTCCCCGCCGGCAGCAGGCAACGGTCGAAGCCGAGACGGGCCGCCTCCGAGATGCGCAGTTCGGGCCGGGAGACGGCCCGCACCTCGCCGGTCAGACCGACCTCGCCGAAGAGGATGGTGCGCGGCGGAATCGCCCTGTTGAGATGGCTCGAAGCCAGGGCCGCCATCACCCCGAGATCCACCGCCGGTTCGTCGAGACGCACGCCGCCGGCGACGTTGAGAAAGATGTCCTGGGCCAGCAGGGAGAGGCCGACCTTTTTTTCCAGCACCGCCACCAGCAGGGAGACCCGGTTGTGGTCGATCCCCATGGTGGTGCGCCGCGGCGTGCCGTAGGCCGAACCGGAGACGAGGGCCTGCAGCTCCACCAGAATCGGTCGGCTCCCTTCGAGGGACGGGACGACGGCGCTGCCGGCGGCCCCCTCGGGGCGCTCGGCGAGAAAGAGCTCGGAAGGGTTGGAGACCTCGGCGAGTCCCGACTCCTTCATCTCGAAGACGCCGATCTCATTGGTGGAGCCGAAGCGGTTCTTCACTGCCCGCAGGATGCGGTAGGGGTGGCCGGCATCCCCTTCGAAATAGAGAACGGTGTCGACCATGTGTTCGAGCATCCGCGGCCCGGCGATGGACCCGTCCTTGGTGACGTGGCCGACGAGAAAGGTGGGGATGCCGTCGACCTTGGCGACCCGCATCAGCCGGCTGGCGCACTCGCGCACCTGGCTGACGCTTCCGGGGGCCGACTCGAGAGCGTTGGTGAAGATCGTCTGAATGGAGTCGATGACGAGAAAGGAGGGGCGCAGCTCCTTCACCCGCTCGAGAATCGCCTCGAGGGAGGTCTCGGCCAGAAGAAAGAGATCCTCCGCGGCGACGCCGAGGCGCTGGCCGCGCAGCTTGACCTGGCGGGTCGACTCCTCGGCGGTGACATAGAGGGCCGGACCGACGCCGGCCAGCCGGGCGATGCTCTGCAGCAGCAACGTCGACTTGCCGATGCCGGGATCGCCGCCGATCAGTGTCAGCGAGCCGGGGACCACCCCGCCGCCGAGGACCCGGTCGAATTCGCGGATGCCGCAGCGGATGCGGTCCTCCTCGGTGATCGTCACTTCCGAGAGGCGGCAGGGGACGGCAGCCGCAGCCAGGGCCGCGGCGCGCCCCTTCCCCTTGACCACGGCAACCGTCTCCTCGGTCAGGGTGTTCCACTGATTGCAGTCGGGGCATTTCCCCATCCACTTGGGGCTCTGGTGGCCGCACTGCTGGCAGGTATAGACGGTTTTCTGGCGCACGGTGAACCCCCGAAAAATGAAGGGCTTATTCTAAGCCCTCCGCCGGGGGGTGTCAACGTCGATCGCCCCGCCGCACCCCTTCCCGGCGGGGAGGAAGGGATTGCAGCCTTGCAACGCGGAACCAGACCCGGTATCATGGGAAAGCTGACCGAAGGAGTATGGATTTTGACGACCATCAATCTCAGATACGGGAACACCTCCTTTCCCTGCCGTTGGCCCGGCGCCCGGGTTCTTTCCGTCGTCCCCCCCTCCCCGGCGCTGGCAAGAGAGGCCCTGATCCATGCCGCGCTCGATGCCCCCTGGGGATCGCCCCCTCTGGAAGAGATCGTGCGCCCCGGGGAAACGGTGACGATCGTCACCTCGGACATCACCCGCTACACGGGGAGCGAGCACTACCTGCCGATCCTGGTGGAGCGCCTTGAGGGGTGCGGGGTGGACGAAGGCGACATCACAATCCTCATCGCTCTCGGCATCCACCGCAAGCAGAGCCAGAGCGAGCACCGCAAGATCCTCGGCCCTCTCTACGGCCGCATCCGCGTCTGCGACCACGAATGCGACAATCCGGCGCGACTGGTGACCATCGGACGGACGACCGGGGGGATCCCCGTCACCGTCAACCGCCTGGTCGCCGAAGCGGACCGGGTGATCGTCACCGGGACCGCAGGCTTTCATTACTTCGCCGGGTTCGGCGGCGGCCGCAAGGGACTCGTTCCCGGAGTGGCGTCGCGGGAAACCTGCATGGCCACCCACTTCTCCGTTTTCCTTCCGGCATCCGTCGGCGGGCGGCACCCCCGGGCGACCACGGGCGTCCTGGCGGGAAACCCCGTCCACGAAGGGCTCCTCGAAGCGGCGCGGATGATCGCCCCCGATTTTCTTCTCAACACCGTCCTCACCCCGGAGAAGGAGATCCTCCAAGTCTTCTGCGGCGACCTCGAATCGGCTCATCTGGCCGCCTGCGCCAAGGTCCGCGACCTCTATGCCGTCCCCCTCGACGCGGCGGCCGATCTGGCCATCGTCTCCTGCGGAGGAGATCCCAAGGACATCAATTTCATCCAGGCGCACAAGGCCCTCGACTACGGAGTGCGGGCGCTGCGCCCCGGCGGCACCCTCGTTCTCCTGGCCGCCTGCCCCGACGGCTTCGGCAATCCGACTTTTTTCGACTGGTTCCGTCATCAGGATCTCCCCTCCTTCGAAGCCGCCCTGCGCCAGGGGTACGAGATCAACGGCCAGACCGCCTACGCGACGCTGGCCAAGGCCCGGGCCTTCCGCGTCATCCTGGTCAGCGAACTCGGGGAGGTGGAGACCGGCGCCATGGGGATGGAAAAGGCTGCCGACCTCGATGAGGCCCTGGCTCTGGCCCGGGAGGGACGGCCGCAAACCTGCGTGATCATCCCCGACGGCGGGACTGTGGTGCCGATGATCATCGCGCCCTGAAAACTTTGCAAAAACCAAATATTGCCGCCAAGACACCAAGTTGAAAACCTGAATCCAGGTCTGTTTTTTTTCGTGCCTTGGTGCCTTGGTGGCCATCTCATGCCTTTTGGGCTACTTCGATCCGGTGAAAGGGATTATTACCACTGGCGGCAAAAGTGTCAGTGATGGTAAAATAACCAGCTGAACCGGGAAATGACCCCCCATCGCAACAAAGGAATCGACAAGCCCATGATCGAGCCCCGCATCCTCCGCATCCTCAAGGACATCGTCGGCAAGGAAAACGTCAGCGCCGACCGCGCCGACCTGATCTGCTACTCCTATGACGCCACCCAGCAGCAGTTTCTTCCCGATGTCGTCGTTCACCCGGGGTCGGCCCACGAGATCAGCCTGATCCTCAAGATGGCCAACAGCGAGAAAATTCCGGTCTTTCCCCGCGGCGCCGGCAGCGGCTTCACCGGCGGCTCGCTCCCCATTTCCGGCGGCATCGTCCTCGTCACCCGGCGCATGGAGCAGATCCTGCGCATCGACGAGGACAACCTGGTCGCCGTGGTCGAGCCGGGGGTGGTCACCGAGGTTCTGCAGCAGGCGGTGGAGAAGGTCGGCCTCTTCTACCCCCCCGATCCGGCCTCCCTCAAATTCTCCACCCTCGGAGGCAACGTCGCCGAATGCGCCGGCGGCCCGCGCTGCGTCAAGTACGGCGTCACCAAGGACTACATCCTCGGCCTCGAGGTCGTCACCCCCCAGGGGGACATCATCAAGACCGGCGGCGAGACGATGAAAGGGGTCGTCGGCTACGACCTGACCAAGCTCATGGTCGGCAGCGAGGGGACGCTGGGGATCATCACCAAAATCATCATCAAGCTCCTGCCGCTCCCCGAGGCGAAAAAAACGATGCTGGTCCTCTTCGACTCCATCGACGGCGCCGCCAAGGGCGTTTCGGCGATCATCCGCGGCAAGATCATCCCCACCACCCTCGAGTTCATGGACGCCACCACCATCGACTGCGTGCGCAAGGCGACCAATCTCGATCTCCCGGCGGCGGCAAAAGCGCTGCTGATCATCGAGGTCGACGGCGACGCCGATCTCATCGAACGACAGGCCGCCCGGATCCAGGAGATCGTCGCCCCCCTCGGAGTCGTCGCCACCCGCATCGCCGCCACGGCCGCCGAGAGCGATGAGATCTGGAAGGTGCGCCGGAGCGTTTCGGCCTCCCTGCGCAAGGTCAACCCCGACAAGTTCAACGAGGACATCTGCGTGCCGCGCAGCAAGGTGCCGGAAATGATCCGCACCATCGAAGGGATCGCCGCGCGCCATCAGGTCCCCATCGTCAACTTCGGCCACGCCGGCGACGGCAACATCCACGTCAACGTCATGATCGACCGCGCCGTTTCCGGTGAGATGGAGAAAGCCGAAATGGCCATCGAGGAGATCTTCGGTGCCACCCTCAAGCTCGGCGGCACCATGAGCGGCGAGCACGGCGTCGGCATCACCAAGGCCCCCTACATCCCCATGGAGCTCGACCCGGCAGCGGTGGCCTACATGAAGACGATCAAGGCCGCCCTCGATCCCAACAACATCCTCAATCCCGGGAAGATTTTCCTCGCGGATCAGAACTGATTTTTTTCACCACAGAGACACGGAAGACACGGAGAATACCGTCTGAGAATGTCGCAAAAAACCCTGGCAACCCAGATTTTTTCCAATCTCTGTGCCTCGGTGCCTCTGTGGTAAAGGCCCCAGGATCACCATGAGCAAACATAAAAAACTCAAAGACTACGAAGAGCAGATCAAGCAGTGCGTCAAGTGCGGCGCCTGCCAGGCCCACTGCCCGGTCTTCGGCGAGGAGAAGAAGGAGTCCGTCGTCGCCCGCGGCAAGATCGCTCTCGCCGACGCCCTCCTCAAGGACGATGTGGAGCTCGACGAGCGCTTCATGGCCGACATGTCCAAGTGTCTCCTCTGCGGCTCCTGCTTCGACAAATGTCCCAACCTGGTGCCGACGGACGAGATCGTCATGGCCGCCCGCCGCGAGATCGCCGCCCGCAAGGGACTCACCACCCTCGGCAAGGGGATCGGCACCGTTCTCGGCCATCCCGCCCTGATGGATTTCCTCGTCAAGGGGGGGAAGACCTTCTCCAGCCTCCTCTTCAAAAAGGTCCCCGAGGGGAGCGGCCTGCGCCTGCGCTTTCCCGTCCCCTACATCGCTTCCGACCGCACCCTTCCGGAGATCTCCGAGATTCCCTTCCGGCAGCGGCACCCGGCCTTCATCCCCGGCGAGGAGGGTAAGCCGACCGTCGCCTTTTTCACCGGCTGCATGATCAACTACGCCTACGCCGAGATCGGCGAAGCCCTCCTGGCCATCCTCAAATTCATGGGGATCGGCGTCCACATCCCCTCCGGACAGGGGTGCTGCGGGCTGCCGGCCCTCTCCGCCGGCGACGGCAAAACCGTCGAAGAACTCGCCGAGCGCAACCTCGAAGCCTTCGCTCCCATTGCGGCCGAGCGCATCGTCACCGCCTGCGCCTCCTGCAACCACGGCATCGACAAGCTCTATCAGGGGCTCGGCCCCGGCCACGACGCCCTCGCCGAAAGAGTGGAGGACATCCTCGTCTTTCTCGTCAAAGAGGGGCTCCCCGAAAAACTGGCGGCCCTCCCCAAACAGGAGAAGCGCACCCGGGTGACCTACCACGACCCCTGCCACCTGCGCACCCAGGGGATCACCAAAGAGCCGCGGGCGCTCCTTAAGGCCCTCCCCTCCGTCGATTTCGTCGAGATGGAGGGCGCCGACCGCTGCTGCGGCCTCGGCGGCACCTATTCGGTCTACCACTACCAGACGAGCAAGAAGATCGGCGGCCGCAAGGCCACCGGCATCGAGAAGAGCGGCGCCGAACTGGTGGCCAGCGCCTGCCCCGGATGCATGATGCAGCTGCAGGACACCATCAACCATGCCGGGCTCCCCCAGCGCACCATCCACGTCCTGCAGCTCATCGCCCGTGACCTGCCGCCCTACGCCGGCTGACGGAACGGTCCGCCAATTGGCCTGAAAAGTGGTGCCCCCCCTTTCCCCCGTCGCGACAAGCAACAAAAAAAGAGGGGCATTACCCTGACTCACCGCCTGAGGGCGGAGAGGGCACGAAACTTGAATACATTCATATATTGCACTATATGAATAGCAAACACCCAAAGCAGGAGAGCGTCATGCACGACAATCTGTTGCCCGATCGCTGGCTATTCGACCAGATGTCCCAGGGGATGCTGATGCTGGATCTCAACCGCAGGGTTCTGGCCCTCAACCGCAGCGCCCAGGAGTTTCTCCGCCTCGGTGAAGAGGAGGCCATCGGCCGTCCCTGCTGGGAGGTCAGCGGATTTTCCCTGTGCGCCGACCAGTGCCCCTTTCACGAGGTGGTCGAAACCAGGGAGGGACGCAAGACCCTCGGCTTCGAATGCAGCCGCAACCGCTCCAGCGCCTCCCTGTGCCTCGACGTCGTCCCCCTGAGGGATGCGAGCGGCGCGGTCGTCGCCGTCATGGAAAGCTTCCGCGACGCCTCGCTGGTCAAGGATCTGGCCGACCGGCTGCAGAAGAAGCAGACGCTGCTGACCCAGGAGATGGAGCGCTCGCGCACCGTCATCAACTCCATCGCCGACGGCATCTACACCGTCGATCTCGACATGCGCATCACCGGCTTCTCCCGCAGCGCCGAAAAGATGACCGGTTTTGCCGAAGAGGAGGTCCTCGGCCTCACCTGCCGCGAGGTCCTGCGCACCAGCGTCTGTGACACCGACTGTCCGCTGAAATGGACCCTCAAGAATCAGAAGCCGGTCCAGAACTGCGTCGCCAACCTCGTCGCCAAGGACGGCCGGCGCCTCCCGGCCTTTCTCTCCTCCGATCTTTTGCGGGACGGCGACGGCGACGTCTTCGGCTGCATCGGCATCATCCGCGACCGCAGCGAGGTCGAATCCCTCAAGGCCAAGCTCCTCAACGAATACTCCTTTTCCGATTTCGTCGGCAAGAGCAAGTCGATGGAGGAAATCTTCGGCCGCATCCGCACCGTGGCCGCCACCGAAGCGACGGTCCTCATCCAGGGGGAGAGCGGCACCGGCAAGGAGATCATGGCCCGGGCCATCCATTTCCGCTCGTCCCGCAAGGGGGATGCCTTCGTCAAGGTCAACTGCGCCTCCCTGGCCGAGTCCCTCCTCGAAAGCGAGCTCTTCGGCCACGAAAAGGGGGCCTTCACCGGCGCCCACAAGGACAAGCCGGGGCGCTTCGAGCTCGCCAACGGCGGCACCATCTTTCTCGATGAAATCGGCGACACCTCCCTGGCGCTGCAGGCGAAGCTGTTGCGGGTGCTGCAGGAAAAGGAATTCGAGAGGGTCGGCGGGATCGAGACCCTCAAGGCCGACGTCCGGGTCATCGCCGCCACCAACAAGAATCTGCTGCGGGAGATCGAAAAAGGGACCTTCCGCGAGGACCTCTACTACCGGCTGTGCGTGGTGCCGATCAGCATCCCCCCCCTGCGGGAGCGCAAGGAGGACCTGCCGCTTCTGGTCGAAACCTTCATCCAGAAATTCAATGCCCGCGGCGAACGGATTTTCGAGGTGTCGAGCCGCGCCATGGCGGTGCTTATGGCCTACGACTGGCCCGGCAACGTCCGGGAGCTGGAAAATGCCGTGGAACACGCCTACGTCACCAGCACCACCGGCCGCATCGAGCGCCAGTTCCTCCCCGCCTCCCTCTTCCGTTCCGCCGCAACCCCCGGCGAGCGCGACACCCCGGTCCGCGCCGAAGAGCAGCAGATTCTCACGGTGCTGCAGGCCCACCGCTGGCACAAGCATGATGCGGCGCTCGAACTCGGCATCAGCCGCACCACCCTCTGGCGCAAGATGAAACAGATGGGACTCGAATGAGCTTCCCCAAAGGACCTGCCATGCTCCACGTCAGCGAACGCAAGCGACTCTACTCCTTTATCGCCCGGCTCTTCTCCTATCCCGATGCCGAACTCCTTTCCGCGCTGCAGGGGGACGACGCACCCCTGGCCGCCCGCGTCCTCGGGGAGGCGCCGCCAGGCAGCGACAAGGTCGGTCTCCGGGATCTGGAAGTCGCCTACACCGACCTCTTTATCAACCGCCTCGGCGGCGCTCCCGCTCCCCCCTACGGCTCGGTTTATCTCGAGGAGGGGGGACAGTTGATGGGGCAGACGTCCCTGCACGCCGGAGAGGCCTACCGCGCCGAAGGGCTGAGCCTCGACGGAAGCGGCGAGCCGCCGGACTTTCTGGCGACGGAACTGGAGTTCCTCTACTACCTGGTGACGAAGGAAGAGGACGCCCTGGGACGCAAGGATATCGCGGAGGCCCGCGAGGCCCTTCGCCGCCAGGCCGATTTCTGCCGTGCCCTCCTTCACCCCTGGGTCCCCCTTTTTTGCAGCAAACTCTCCGAAGACGAAGAGGGACACCCTCTCTACCGCTGGGGGGGGAGGCTGCTGGAGGAGTTCTGCCGCCTGGAGAACGACTGGCTGGAACGGCTGACCTAGGAGCCTGTCGGACTATCCATGAGCCGGCTGCAAAATCGTCTATTTGGGCCATATTCGAGCTCCTTTTCGACCAATAGAGACAACTATTGGCTCTCAAACGAGCTCGAATCTGTCTTCAAATATCCAATTTTTCGCTTCGGCCCGTATAGTCCGACCGGCTCCTGGTCGGACCCTGCACCGCAACAAAAAGGGGAGGAGGCCATCGGCCTCCTCCCCTTTTTGTCTGTTTGAATGAAAAAGATGGCTTGCTACCCGCCGATCCCCTGCATCCCCCGCGGTCCCTGGGAGAAGTCGGCCTCTCCGATACGATGCCGTTCCGGCTTGACCTGCACTGCGCCCCGCAGGATCTCCAGGAGCACCTCTTCCGAGGCCCCGCTGCGCAGAGCGGTCTTGATGTCGATCTCTTCGGTGGAGAAAAGACAGGGACGGATCCGCCCGTCGGCCGTGACCCTCAGACGGTTGCATTCCCCGCAGAAATGTTCGGAAACGGCGGGGATCACCCCCAGCCGGCCGGGGCTTCCGGCGTAGTGAAAGAGCCGGGCGGGGCCGGCGGGGCCGCTGCGGGAGATGGGGAGCAAGATGCCGAGGCGGGAGAGTTCCTCGATTATGGCGGCAGCCGGAAAACGGCTTTCGGGAGGATAGCCGACGTCGGCGCTCACCGGCATGAATTCGATGAAACGCATCTCCCAGGGGTGGCGCAGCGTCAGCCGGGCGAAATCGACGATCTCGTCGGCATTCTCGCCGGCAATCGGCACCATATTGATCTTGAGGGGGGTGAGCCCGGCTTCCTCGGCCGCCCGGAGGCCGTCGAGGACCCGGGAGAGACCTTCGCGGCGGGTGATGCGCAAAAAGCGGTCCTCGCGCAGGGTGTCGAGGCTGACGTTGATCCGGCAGAGCCCCGCCCGCTTCAGATCGCCGGCGAGCTCGGCGAGAAGGAGGCCGTTGGTGGTCAGCGAGATCTCGGGGCGGGTCGGCAGAGCCGAGAGTTCGCCGATAAAATCGACGATCCCCCTGCGCACCAGCGGCTCTCCGCCGGTGACCCGGATCTTGCGCACCCCGGCGACGGTCGCCGCCCGGGCGACCCGCAGCAGCTCCTCGTAGGAAAGGATGTCGCCGTGGCCGAGAGCGGAGACCCCCTCTTCGGGCATGCAGTACCTACAGCGCAGGTTGCAGCGGTCGGTCACGGAAAGGCGCAGATAATCGATGGTGCGGCCAAAACTGTCTTTCACAAAACGCCCCTCCTGGGGAAGAGCCGTCGCCCGGCCGACGGTCTTTTCATCTGCACTATAACACTTGTCCGGCCTCGGAGACAACCCCGGCGGACTCGGAGGATGGGAGCGATTGCACCTTGTGCCGCCGGCCCCTTTTGTGTTATTTTCTCAGGCCTTGTACAGCGCACCAGTAAAGTTTACGGAGGTTAATCATGAGCAGAGCCCTCGGGCTTCTTTCCGGCGGCCTCGACAGCAGCCTGGCCGCCCTCACCCTGAAGCGCCAGGGGATTGACGTGACCGGCGTCGCCTTTGTCACCCCCTTCTTCGGCGCCGCCAAGGCCCGCAAGGCCGCCGCGGCCCTTGAGATCCCCCTGCTCGTCCGGGACATCGCCGATATCCATCTGGAAATGGTCAAGAGCCCCCGCTACGGCTACGGCAAAAACCTCAATCCCTGCATCGACTGCCACGCCATGATGTTCCGCCTCGCCGGAGAAATCATGGTCGCCGAAGGGTTCGACTTCCTCTTCTCCGGCGAGGTCCTCGGACAGAGGCCGATGAGCCAGAATCTTTCCGCCCTGACGACGGTGGCCAACTATTCGGGGCACCCGGAGCGCATCCTGCGCCCCCTGAGCGCCCGCCTCCTCCCCGTCACAGCCATGGAAGAAGATGGGCTTGTGGACCGGGAGCGGCTCAACGACCTCCAGGGGCGCTCCCGCCGTCCCCAGCAGATCCTCGCCCGACAAATGGGGCTGAAGAGCTACCCCGCCCCGGGGGGCGGCTGCCTGCTGACGGAGAAATCCTTCACCGGCCGCCTGCGGGACCTCTTCACCCACAACCCTCTCTGCACCCCCGCCGATGTGGAACTTCTCAAGCTCGGTCGCCAGTTCCGCCTCTCCCCCACGACCAAACTGGTCCTCGGACGGCATCAGGAGAGCAACGAGGCGATCCAGGCCCTGGCCGGCCCCGAGGACATCGTCCTCCACGTCCAGGGGTTCCCTGGCCCGGTCGGCCTGGTCTGCGGCTGCGCCGCGGACGACGACCTGCTCCGGGCCGGAGGGATAGTCGCCTCCTACGGCAAGGGGCAGGAGCTCCCCGAGGTGGAAATCGGACTGGTGCAGGGCGGGAAAAACTGGTCGCTGCAGGTCGCGCCCATGGAGCGCAATGCCAGCAATCTCCTCCTCGTCGACTGACCCGATTCTCGCTCCCCTTCGAAACGACAAAAGCCTCCGCAGATTGCGGAGGCTTTTTTTCATCCTGTTGAGCTTAAATTCTCCAACAGAAGGGAAAAGATCAAACCGTCGGGTCGCGCCCCGACAGGCGCCTTACTTTTTGTCCAGACGGCAACAAAAAGTAAGCAAAAAGTGCCTGGCACCTGCGGTGGGCATGGCTTGGAGGGTTGGTTCCGTTAATTACTGAGGTGCTGAGAGTCGGTCGGTTTTGTCTTGTGCCTCAGCTTCGATTCTAGATCGTCGGTTTTCCGTTGGCGAGGGGTGCATCAACATTTCAGTAAAGGGCTTTTGGTTTGAAAAGCCAGGAGCAAAGACAGAATCCACGGCAACGGCCACCGAGGACTCGTTCTTGTTTTCCCGGTTCTGCTTTTCAACCAGAAGCCCCTCAACAAAATGCCCGCGGCAACGACGGTGATTGCACTGCCGCTGGCAGGTCCACCCGGTGGTTGAGCCGCCGCGCCGGACGTCTCTACGTCAAACGGACATTGCTTCCCGATCCGTTACGACCCATGCCGACCGCAGGTCAAGCGCTTTTCTGCCTACTCTTTAGTCGCTTTACAAAAGAGTAGGGCGGCGTCGGGGGCCGCGACCCCCGGGTCTTGCCCCTGGCCTCAGCTCTTGCCCCTGACCTCAGCTCTTGCCCCTGACCTCAGCTCTTGCCCCTGACCTCAGGTCTTGCCCCTTACCTCAGGTCTTGCCCCTGGCCTCAGGTCTTGTCCCCGGCCCCGGGCCTTGTCACTGGCCCCTGGACTCCCCTCACCGGGTAGTGAAACTCCAGATAGCACTTTGACTGCTGCCGCCGAACCCGTCGCTGGAGACGATCTTCCAGTAGTAAGTCGTCGCCGGAGCGAGATCGGTGGCAACAAAGGTCCGGTCGGCCGTGAGGGGAGGAGGTGCCGTCCCGCCTCCGCCGCCGCAGGAGAGAAGGAAGGCGAGGAGGACGAGGAGCGCCGCACTCCCAGCCAGGGGAAAACGCCGCCGCAGGAAGAGCGCCCCCGCCAGTCCGAACCCGGCCAGTATCGCCCCGGTCCCGCCAGGGAGGGAGCGCGGCAGGGTGGAGGCCAGATGGGGGGAGGTGGAGATCACCACCTCATCGGTCACCGGGTCGCCGTCGGCGTCCCCCGGATGGACCCAGCCGAGAGTCACCGGCCTCTCCACCGAGGCGCCGCTAACCGGAAAGACGAGGAGCGGTGCGACAGGTGCCGTATTCCCCGAGCCGATCAGAGCAACGGGCGAGGCGGCCGGACTGCTGATGATCTCAAGGGTTGAGGTGAATTCATCGTGACTTTCCGGAGCAAAGCGAAGGGTGACGGTACAGCTCTGGCCGGAAACCAGATCGGCACCGCTGCAGTTCTCGGCGAAAAGGGAAAAGGGGGCGACCAGACCGGCACCGCCGACGCTGGTAATCGTGAGCACTCCGCCGCCGGCGTTGGTCACCGTCACCGATAGATCCTTGATTGTCCCCGGAGGGATGTTGCCGAAGGGGAGGATGCCGTCGTCCGCCGGCACCACCGGATCGTGGAGAGAGACGACGGGGTTTCCCGAGAGGGCCTCGAAGGCATTGAAGGCGTTCACCAGGCCGTAGCCGTAGATATTGTCGGGCCCGGCCGCGCCGAGGTCGACGGCGGAGGAATAGAGCGTCGTTTCGAGAGCGGCCGACGAGAGTCCCGGAAAAGCGTCGAGGAGGAGCGCCAGGACTCCGGAGACGTGGGGAGCGGAAAACGAGGTGCCGCTGATGGTCTGATAGGGATTCTGGACGGTTCCGGAGAGAGTCAGATCGGCGGTGCGGATCTGCACGCCGGGGGCGACGAGTTCCGGGAAGGGTTCCTGGGGGTCGCAGGGGGAGGGCCCACGACTGCTTAAGGGGTCGATCAGGTTGCTTTGGTCGACCATCCCGACCGCGACACTCTCGGGGTAATTGGCGGGGCTGGTAACGAAGGCGGCAGTGTTGCCGGCGGCAAAGACGACGGCTATCCCCGCCGTCTTCAGGGTCTGGATTTCCGTCCGGAATTCGGTGAGACATTCCGTCCCGCCCCCCAGGCCCCAGGAATTGTTGACGATGTCCGGCGCGTCATCCGTGGCGCCGTCGCCGTTGGGATCGAGAACCCACTGGAATGCCTCGGTGATCGCCGAATAGGGAGCTTCGCCAGCGTCAGGGAAGATCTTCGCCGCGATCCACTGAGCACCGGGAGCGACGCCGATCCCTCCTGCCCCCACGGCAACCCCCATCACCCCGGTCCCGTGCCCGGAGGAATCGCATGGAAGATCGGCACTGGCGTCGCAGGTCGAACAGATAACCCCGGGGACAGCGCAGTTTGCGGCATAGGGGTTGAACCAGCTGGCATTCGCCCGGCGGTTGGCCGTCATGGCGGGGTGCAGGGGATCGACGCCGGTGTCGAGAGTCGCCACCACCACTCCGGTGCCGTCGAGTCCCAGGTCCCAGAGATCCGGAGCGCGCACCACCTCGATATTCCACTGCGCCGCCCCGGCCTGAGCCGGGAGGACCTCCGGGAGAGAAACGGTGCCGTCGAGAGTGACCGAGGCGACCCCCGGCCAGGCGGCCAGGATCTCCACCAGTTCCGGCGTCGCCTCGAAGGCGAGGGCATTTTTAATCCACAGCGGCCGCACCCTCTCCACACCCCGCCCCCGCAGAAAATCCCGAAGCGGCTTTTGGGAACGCTCGGCAGTGTCCCGCAGCCGCCGCACCAGTTCACGGCGCTGCTCTATGCCCCTCAGACCCAGGGGGATGATTCCGTCAGTAGCGACCTGATCGGCGAAGGTAACGATGACCGGAAGGGTCTCCGTGCCGGAGACATGGCTCATCCGATCCCGAAGCGCCCCGTCGACGGCGGCCGTCGCCTCCAAAGGGCAGAGGAGCAAGGAGAGAATCAAGACAATCCGGGGAGCGACGGTGCGGGAGCGTTGAATGTTCATGGCCTTCATTCCACCCTGAGGTGTTCGAAACGATAGGAGCCGTGAACAATCGTAACAAAGTCTCCGGCTTTGACAAACCGGCCGGGGTTGGCAAAGAAAATAAAATATTGGCGCCCGGCCTCAAGCTGACGGGGCATCTGCCGCATCGGACCGACCTTGACCGGCGCCGGCACGGCGAATTTGGCGCCGCTCTCCTCGTGGATAAGGTAGGGGATCAGGGCATGGTCGATCATCGGGGCCGCCCGGGCCGCATCACGCACCTTGTAGCGAAAATCGAGCATGTAGCCGCCGGAGCTCAGGTGCAAACCGACGATCTCGATGCCGAGGGCCGCTGCTGGGCCGGCCGCGGCGGAATTTGAGTCCTCGTTGAGCCGCGGCTGCGGAGCACAGGCGAGGAGGAGGAGGAGAAAAAGAAGAGCGCCGGACATCGGACGGATCCTGCCGAATGGAAATTTCACCGAACCTCCGCAGATAAAAAATGGGAAAAAGGGGCAGGATCGACATCCTGCCCCTTTTGGCTTCTCCAGTGTCAGCACTTCACCGACGTCAAGTCGGGTCAGTCGATGACAAAGGGTTCATCGGCCTGATCGCGGGCCAATATCTCTCCCTCGGCGCCGAAGGCGGTGACCCGCAGCAGGACGGATCTGCTGCCGCGCAACCCGGCGTCGATGACCCAGTCGAACTGGGTGTCGTCGAGATCCCTGGCCAGACTCCGCCAATTCTCCCCGCCGTCCAGCGAGTAGTCAAGAGCAAAGCTTGCGGCCGCGGCGGAGGCCTGCCAAAGGACGATGAAATGCGTCTCGGCGGCGAGCACTTCACCCCCGTTGGGAAGGAGGAGGAGCAAGTCGGAAACCTCCCCGGCGGCGGCCGGAGCCGAAACGGCCTCAGCCTCAGGAGTGAGTCTGGTGCCGAGGGCCGCTCTCGGCGCAGGCGCCGTCTCGAGCGCCGAGACACTCAGCATTCCCGGCGCGGCGCCGATGCCGAAGGGGGCATCGCTGGTGTCGGTGGCAATCGCATTGCCGGCGCCGTCATAGAGGGTCAGGGCGATCCGGGCCGTGGCGGTCGAGGCCGAAGGTGCGGTCCAGGGGTAGGTCCCCAGGGCCGGGTCGACGTCGGCGATCAGAGCCCAGGGGGCGGTGGGCGCCGTCTGGTACCAGAGGCTGGCGCGGTAGGCCGCCGGTTCGGTCAGGCGTACGTTCCAGGTAATCGCCAGCGGCGCCCCCGCGACGACGGACGGTTCGCCCGCTGTCCCGTTGGGATAGGTCAGTTGGAGCGGGGCGACCAGGGTGAAAGGGGCGTCGGAGGTGTCGCGACCGACGATCTGGCCGGCTGCGTCGTAACTGATGATGGCCAGACGAACCCCGGTGGACGGGCGCAGGTTGCCGGCCGCCGGATTCCAGAGGAATTCGCGCCCGGCGACGCGGTTGGCGATGAGGCGGAAAGGGGAGCCGGGTCCCTGGGAGCAACCGATATCGAAGGTGAAGGCCTGGGCGGGATCAGCCGGATCGGCCGGCGCCACCCAGCGGATCGGCAGGGTCGCATCGAAGGGGAACTGCTCGCCGCCGTTGGGCGTAACCAGAGCCAGGGCGGGAAAGGTCGTGAAGGTGGCGGTGACGGTCTTGGCCTGGTCGAGAGTGACGACGCAGTCGCCGAGGGTGGTGCATTCGGGGGGGTCGGAATTGGGCGAAACGCTCCAGCCGGTCAGGGCGCTGTCGAGGCCGTCCGGGATGGCGCGCAGGGTGACTGCGGTCCCGGTCAGGTAACCGGCCGTGCAGTTGAGACCTCCGGCGGTCGTCGTCGTGCAGTCGGCAATCCCCCCGGGAAGACTGGTGGAAGAGACGCGCCCGGGACCGGCCACGGCCACGGTCAGCTGCGTTGCCGACGTCCCGACGACCAGAGTGCCGAACATGCCGCCGCCGGCCAGGCCGAGCATGCGGTCGTGCAGCGGCAGGTAGATGTCGGCGGCGGGCGGGTCGGTCGGCGGCGCTATGGTCAGCAGGGCGTCGAGGGTCTTGCCGGCGACCAGGTCGGCACTGGACTGGGTCGGCTGGAAATCGAGGGAATAGGGATTGCCGTCCTCGGCGATCATGGTCAGTGCCTGGCCGGGGAGAATCGGGGTGCGGGGGCGCAACCCGGCATTGAGCATGCGCAGCAGCACCACGTCTCCGGCCGTCAGGTTCGCCAGCGCCGGAGCGCTCGCCGACCAGGGGCGGCCGTTGAGAAGGAAGTATTTCGGGCTGTAACCAACCTTGAGGGCGGTGGGGTAGGCGCCCGACGGGTCGCCGTAGATTCCGCTGGTCACCGCCTGGTTGAGGGCGGGGTCGAGCTCGCTGAAGAGGAGGGTCAGGTCCCGGGTGTAGGTCTGACCCGGATAGGCTTCCCCCGTCGCCGCATCGACCTTGAGCACGGCGTAGAGCCCCATCGGCACCTGCACCGCAGGGTGGGTGCCGCTGCTGATCAGATAGGTGCCGGGCTTGAGATTGGGCCAGGTGTAGGTTGCCGTACCGCCATCGGCGCCAGCCTCGTGGGTGAAGGAGCGAACCCGCTGACGCCCGTCGGCATCGGCGAAGAAGACCGGAGTCATTCCCCCCTGAGCGCCCTGGCCGTTGATCACCAGGGAGACCGGTTCCGGAAGCTCATTGGTCAGGTTGATCACCAGACTGTTGCCGGCCGTTTCGGTCAGGACCGGCACCGGCGTCAGCGGCAGGTTGGTTCCTTCTACCAGCCCCCAGACCGGGACGGCGGCGCCGTCCGGCATGACGACCGTGCCGGCCGTGGCGGAAAGGTCGTAGGTGGCGGCTTGAATCGGCGGGGGAGCGAGCAGCAAGGCCGCGGCCGCAATCCCCAGGATTATCCCGTGGAGCGTTCTCATAGCGGTATTCCTTCTTTGGGTTGCGTTACGGCGCCACGACCATAGGTGCAGACGGAGCCTCGACAATGACCATGGTCATCAGACCGCCGGGGAAGATGTCGTTGTTGGTCATCTCCTTTTCGTTATGGGAGTGCCACATAAAGGCGAAACCGGAGTTTGGATTGTTACCCCCCTCGCCGGGAGGGAGGGAGCCGGCGGCGCCGAGGAATGGACTGCCGCTGTAGAAGGCGCCGAAGGCCACCTCCTGCTGTCCGGGGAGAATGACCGGGAAGGGTTTGCCATGGTCGGCGATGTACTCGTAAGTGGTGTCGTCGAAACCATCGCCATTGACATCAACCAGCACCGCCGTGTTCATGTGGTCGGAGTTGCTGCTGCCGTTGTAGATGTCCCAACCGAGCCCGCGGCCGGTCCAGGAGAAGATCGCATCGTGGGTCGCTCCCGGCACCACGGTCTGGGTGAAATCGGAGACCGACTTGTCGGGGATGACGCCGACTTCGGCGGTCCGGGTTCCAGGGTCCGTCGGGGTCGCCAGCAGGTAGCCGTCGCGGGCGATCTGGTCGAAGTTGTTGCCGTGGGTATGAAAGGGGTGCAGATCGCGGCCGCCGCCGACCATGCGCAGCAGCACGCGTTCGCCGGCATTCATCATCGTCATGGCGCCGTAAGGCTGATGGGGGAGCCAGCTGACCTGGTCGGCGAGCATGGTGTCGGGGGCGGTCCGACCGTTGATAAACCAGTAGACCGGCCAGAACTTGCTGGTGTCGATCTCGGAGAAGAGCCCCTTTTCCGCCAGGATGTGGGTTTCAAGGTCCATTTCGCTGAGCAGATAGAGATACTCCTGGTCGTAGGCGGAGCGGGCGTCGCCGTAGGCGGTGCGCAGCAGCGGATCGGCGGCGTCGAAGTTGGCGGGACGGACAACGATCGCCCCGAGCAGTCCCATTTCCACCTGCAGGTCGCTGTGGGTGCCGCTGTAGTAGGTAAAGGTTCCGGGACGGTCGGCGGTAAAGGTGTAGGTCACGGCGGTCACGCCGTCCGGCGGAGCCTCGCGGGTCAGCAGTCCGGGCTGGCCGCCGCTGGCGCTGACGGAAAAACCGGGAACGATCAGGGAGGTCGCTTCGGGGAGCCGGCTGACGAGGCGGATGGTGACCACGGCGTTCTGATTGACGATCAGGGTCGGCCCGGGGTACTGCACTGCGCCGTCGGCGTTGGCATAGCCCCAGAAATAGACGTTATTGCCGTCGCCGGTTGTGATATGGCCGGCCCTGGCGGTGAACGAGAAGTCCGTACCCGTGACGCCCGAGACCGCGATGTTGCCGTGCATGGCCAGGGCGGCGGAAGCGGCGCAGCAGAGCAGGGCCGCGGCCAACGTCAGGCTCCGCAATAACGGTTGCTGAAAAAGCTTGTTCATAGTGTTTCTCCCGAAATGGAAACGCTCTCTATTGGATGCGGATCTCCGTCATCATGCCGCCGAAATCGTCCGCCTCGTTGGCGAGGTGATCGAGATTGGTGGTGTAGAGAAAATAGGTGCCGGGTTGAACGCCGGTGGTGTCGAGGAGGACGTCCATCGACTGACCGCCGCCGAGAGTGATGGAATTGGTGGTGTAATACTGGCTGGCGTCGCCGGGAAGCCCGAGCTTGCGCGAACCTTTGCCGATCACCTGCATCGGGATCCCCTGCACGGTCAGGGTGTGGAACGAGGTCGTGGAGAGGCTGGAGACCCGCAGCAGGATCTTCTGTCCGGCAGTGGCGGAGATCAGGGCCGGAATCGGGCTCGACGACCCGTGCTCGTAGGGGAGGGCCAGGGCCGGATTCACCGTATCCGGATAGCCGCGACCGTTGAGCATCGGATATTTGTCGTCCATATCGGCGAAGGGGAGAGGCTGCACGCCGATGTGTTTTTCGTGGAAGACCGGGTCGAAGGAGGCAATCTGCAGGGGGTAGGCGACGTCGTAGCCGGTGGAGCCGTCGCCATCGTTGTAGGCAAACTTGTTGAACGGCCCGAAGGTCGTGCCGTCCTGCGCCGGGGAGACGTAGAGGTTGCCGAGCATCCCCATCTGCATGTGCTCCGTCGCCTCGACGTGGCAGTGATACATGAAGGTGCCGGCCTCGACGACCTGGTAGTAGTAGGTCAGGGTCGAGCCCATGTTGATGATGATCGAGGCGTCGGGAACGCCGTCGAAGATCGCCGAGGCGTTGGGGAAACCGTGCCAGTGCACCGAGTGGGGGTCGAAGAGATCGGGGCGGTTGATCATGCCGACGTTGGTCAACGACAGATAGACCTCGTCCCCTTCCCGGAAGGTCAGGGTCGGCGCCGGGAATTGCGCCTTCTCCATATACCCCATCATCACCGCGTCCCAGGGCTCATTCATGGCCGGGGCATTGAAGCCGGTGGCGTTGACGAAACCGAAGATGTACTGCTCGCGGCCGTCGGCCATGTTGGTGAAGCCGTCGCCGGCGGCCAGGTGCACGCAGACCTGTTCGGGCGAGACCGGGTTAAGAATTTCGCCGTCGCTGGCCCGCAGCATGCCGTCGCCGTTGACGTCGGAAAACCAGCTCCCGTAGACAACCGGCGAGCCGGGAGCCGGGTCCCGGGTCGGACACTGGGGGAAGACCCCGGCCTGCGCCGGCAGGGCCGCGGCCGCAACCAGAAGGCCGACCGCCAGGGACATCCATCTTTTCTGCAGAATGGTCATATCGTTGACTCCCCTGTGCCGGGGGCGCCTGGCGCCCCCGGTCGTTGGTCAGTTATTCGGCGCCGTGATGGTAAAGGGCGCGTCGTTGCGGTCCGAATCGATGGCGCTCCCCTCGGCGTCAAAACGCCGGACTTCGATGAACCCCTTCCCTGTGCCGCCTTCCAGGGACGGCACCGTCCAGAGGAGGTAGCCGGCATCCGTATCCGCCTCGCCGACGATCTGCCAGGTGCTGCCGCCGTCGCCGCTGAAAGCGACTTCGACACCGGCGACGACCCTTTCAATCGACGGGCTGGTCCAGAGGAGCGGGATGCTCTCGCCGGGAGTGAAGACTTCGCCGCCGGCGGGGATGAACACCTCCACGCCCGGCGTCGCGGCCGCGGCCTGGGCCGAGGTCAGGGGCGTTCCGGCGCCGGGGGAAAAGAGTCCTGCCGTACCCGTATCCAGGGACGCCTCTGCGGCCTCCTGGAGAGCCTGCGGGGCGGCGGCCGGTGTCGCCGGGAGGTTGGAGATGATGGTGAAAGGCCCGGCGCTGATATCGCTGGCCAAAACCTTGCCGTCGGCTCCGTAGAAGGAGAGAGCGACACGGGCGGTGGCGATGGTAACCGGCAGCGACGGCACGACCCAGTCGAAGCGGCCGGTGTCGGTGGTGACGCCGATGGCCGTCCACGGAGCGCCGGCCTCCGTCTGATACCAGAGGGCCACGCGGTTGACCAGGCCGGCGTAGTGCCTGCTGGTCCAGGTGAGGGTGGCGGTATTGCCGCCGATGAGCACCTCGTTGCCGTTGGGGACAAGGAGGGCCTCGACGACGATACTCATCGGTGCGTCGCTGAGGTCGCGAGCGAGCACCTGACCCCCGCCGTCCCGGGCGATGACGCCGAATCGTACGGCGTTTCCCGAGTTTTCCGACGGAATCGCGAAGGCCAGACAGGTGCCGGTGAGGCCGCTGCCGATCAGCCGGAAGGGGCTTCCGGGGCTCAGGGAGTAGCCGACGTCGTACGTGGCGGCGCCGCTCAGTCCCGTCCAGCGGGCAATCAGTTGCGTTCCGGCCGTCAGTTTCTCGCCGCCGTTGGGGTTGAGGAGTTCGAGGACCGGACCGGGCGGAGTCTCCCTGGCCGGATCGTACTCGTCGGCGCCGATGTCGAACCCGGCTCCGATGGGACGAACGTCGCCCTCGAAGTCGAAGTTCACGGCACTGTTGTACGGCGCAAGGGCAGGATCGACCCCGGCATCCACCGCCGGCGAGCAGGCGGTGAGGAGTCGGTAGTCGCCGGCATCGGCCGTCAGGGGGGTGAAGCGCACGGTGATGGCATTGCCCCCCTCGTCGAGAACGGTGGACGATTGCAGGTCGTTTTCGTAGCTCTTCACCACGCCCGGGTCGAAGTCGATATTGGACGGGTCGTAACCGGCCTTATCGGTGAGGATGGAAAAGAACGGATGCAGCACATCCCCCGGAGCCAGGGCGCCGGACACCGCCAGGTCGGAATAATCCGCGTAGCTCCGGGTATCCGGGACATACCCCGGATGGGTCAGGGCGTAGGCGGCTTCGGCATTCTGGTGCCGGCTGGCCGGGACGAGGCCGCCGGCGGTGCCGTTGATGGTGCTGTCGTTGTAAAAGCTGCGGTTTTGCCAGACGATGTTGTTCACCAGAACCGGGTCGGAATAGGTCTGGGTGAAGCCTGGTATGCCGCGCAGCGACTGGCTGTGGGCACTGCTGATAATCCCGGCCCCCTGGGGGACGGAGAAGGTCAGGTTGCCGGCGTTGAAGGCCAGCGCCGCCGTGGCGGTGCTGTCGTTTTTGGCCACGGTGTTGTGAACGAGGGTCCCGGCGACGACGTCCTGCAGAGAGATGCCGCCGCCACCGATGGCGGCGACGTTGTTGACGACCAGGTTATTGCGGACGGTCAGGGTGTCCCACGGCCTGTCGGGAGCGGCCGGATCGTTGGTCGGGTTGTTGGCCACATCCTCGCCGTTGAAGGCATAGGCGGCAATGCCGCCGCCGCTGCCGGCGCCCGCCAGGTTCCCCTGGATCAGGTTGTCCTCGATGACGACGTTTCCGGCTCCGCCGGAGAGCTGGGCCGCCGGGGGCGGGGGAATTTCGCCGCTGACGAAAATGCCGCCGCCATGGCCGCCGCCGGGGGTGAGGAGACCGTAGAAGACCTCGTTGAAGAGGACCTTGTTGCCGCGGATGACTCCGCCGTCCGAGAGGCCGACGTGGCCGACGCCGCCCCCTGAATCGCGGGAGAAGTTGCCGACGATGCGGTTGTTCTCGACCCGGTAGTTGTCGGCGCCGCCGTAGAGGGCGATGCCGCCCGGTCCGAGGACGCCGCTGTTGGCGACGATCCGGTTGTCGGTTATAACGATGTCGCCGTTCCCCGAGACGAGGCCGTTGTCGGGGACGCCGATGACGATCCCTCCGCCGAGATTCCCCTGGTTGCTGCGGACGGTGTTGTTGCTGATCCGCAGGCCGAAGGCGTCGTTATTGACGTGGATGCCGCCGCCGGACAGGGCGCCGCTGATCTCGAAGCCGTCGATCAAAGCCGAAGGGGCGTTGAGGACGAGAATGCCCGGGGCCTCGTTGGCCAGGAAGGGATTGGGGACGGCCGGGTCGGTAATGCCGAGAATCTGGCGGGTCTTATCGTGCCAGACCTGCAGCCGCTCCGCCGGGTTGGGGTTGGCGAAGATCCGCGTCGCCCCGGCGCCGGAGCCCTGCAGCCGCACAGGTTTCCAGACGATGATGTTTTCGAAGTAGCTCCCCGGGCCGACCAGAATCAGGTCGCCGGGATTGGCCGCGTCGATCAGGGCCTGGATGCTGCCGCCGGCATAGGGGTAAAGGCTGCCGCCGGCGATGCTGTGCACGCCGGCCGCGGGGCTGCAATCGGCGAGAATTTCCACGGTGACGCCGTTCTCGTTGGCCTTGCCGGTGTCCTTGCGGACCACCACCAGGGGGCCGGAGGCGGCGCCGCTCGTCCCGACGATGATCGTCTGCGGGGTCCAGAGGACAATGGCCGCCGGGTCGATCTGCACACCGTTGATCCAGACCTCTCCCCGCTGCGGACCGAAACCGTTGTCGCGGCCGTCGCTTGAGGTTGCGGCCGTAATTGTCAGGGTGGTGCCGGCCTGGTCGGTACAGACGGCGGCCGCGCCGCTGTTGCCGACGGCGCCGGCGATGACCGGCGTCCCGGCCGGAACGCCGGTGTCGAGATTCCCCTTGGGGATGGTGGCAAAAGCCGCCACCGGCACAATCGGCGTATCGAGGTAGGTGGTGCGCCCCACTTCGTAGTTCAGCGTCCAGGGGGCAACAGCGAAACGCTCGTCGTAGTTGGGGTCGATGATCGTCTGTCCGGGGTTGTTCGGGTCGGGGATCGGCCCCGGATCGTTGAGCACCGCGGTGATCATGTTCGGCGCCACCCCCGTCGCCGAGGGGACGTTGATGCTGAAGGTCGAGGGGAGCAGGGCGTTGTAGGCCCCGTAGGCGTCCGAGTAGACGCGGGTGATTTCGTTCCCCTGCCAGTCGCGGAAGGAGACCGGAATCCACTCCGGAGCGGCCTTCTCGCCGAAGATCGGGCTGGTCGGGTCGAATTCGGCGGCCAGGTCGTTGTTGACGAAGCCGACGACGCGCGCCGCCTTCGGCACCTCGGTGAAGTAGAAGAAGTTGACCCCGGTGTTGTTGCGATCGCTGAGTTCCACCTGCTTGCGGTCGCAGAGCGGCTGGTTGCTGCCGGCCAGCGGCGCATCGATGGCGACGCCGGGAAAGAGGGCCAGTTCGTTCGGCACCAGGTGCGGATCGCCGACGCAGAGTTGGGGCAGCAGGAGGGGGCTCGGTATCGGCGCCTCGCCGAAATCGACGTTCTTGTCCTCTTCCTTCTGCAGGCGGTAGACGCCGGGGCGCGGGTTGGCCGCCTCGACGATGTAGGTGCCGGCCGGCAGCCCTTCGACTTCCGGACGGCCGCTGAAAAGTCCGCCGGGGACGTAGGAGGCAAAGGCGAAGCCGCCGTCGAAGAGCGCCGGGCGCACCTGGTTCCAGGTGCCGAAGTTGTCGAAGCACTCGCGCGCCGTCTCTCCGTCGATCACCGGCAGGGTCTGGATGCAGCCGCTCGGCAGGTTGTCGTCCCAACTGTCGGTGGTGGCGATCTGGATGGCGTCGCCGCTGTCGAAGACGCCGTTGCCGTTGCGGTCCCTATCCTCGGCCGCCGGGAAGTTGCCGAAGGGGTAGTTGTCGACGTCGGCGGGCGTCTCCACACCGTCGCCGTCGAGGTCGTCGATCCGGCCGTCCGGCCCGGGGACGCCTGTGGCATTGGTCCGGAAGTCCTCATAGAGGTTGACCTGCACCCGGGGAATGCCCGGCTCCCAGTCCTCGCCGGCGGCGTAGCGCGGGTCGTTCTCGGCGCGGGTCACCGCGTAGTAGACGATGCCGCTGATGCCGCCGTTTTCGCCGGCGGCGTACTCATGCTTCCCCCAGTCGATGGTGTTGGTCTGGTTGAGAAAGAGCATCAGCCCCTGGGTCAGGACCGGGCCGGTCTCGGTGCGGGAGAGGTTGTTCCCGGTGTTGGGATTGATTTCGGCCTGGGGCTGCGGGGTCAGTTTGTCGCGGGACGGCATGGCCCAGCCGTTGTCGGGGAGGACTTCGCCGCCGGCATCGACCACGGCCGTCATACCCGTCGCCTTGAAGCGGGCGAAATCGACCTCGGTCACCAGCCACTTGAAGAAGGGGAAGACGCCGGAGAGCTCGAAGCCGCCGAAAACGTCCGTCGGTTGGGCCTGGTAGAGGGTGCCGTCGCGGAAGCGGATATTGACCACCTGTTCGGGGATGCCGATTTCGTCCTGCAGCACGTCATTGCACTCGGCCGTCAGGCAATCGCGGAAGCCGTTCTGGTTGTGGTCGAGGAAGACCGACCCCTCGTAGGTCCCGAACCAGCGGAAGGAGAGGACGTTGCCGAGGTCGACGGGCTCGCCTGCGCCGAGGCCGGCCGGGACGGTGACGGTGTTGAAGCCGAAGAGGGCCTGGAGGGGGGTGTCCCAGGTGACCAGCTGGTAGGTCCCCGGCGGGATGCCGGTGAGGCTGAAGTTGCTCTCGCCATCGCAGGGGACGGCGAGGAGCCCCTGTCCGGTGACGGCGTCGTTGAGGCCGACCCAGCACTCGGCCACCGGGTCGCCGGGGAAAAACCCCTGGAGGAAGGGGGGCCGGGAGAAATGGTTGAAGACGTTGGTGCCGCTGATGCTGCCGGCGTAGGGAGTGACGCCGTCATCGGCGACGGTCTCCGGATCGAGAAAGGTCGCAAGTTTCACCCCCCGGGTCCTGTCGGGGAGCGCCTGGCAGGCGTTCATGAGAAGATTGACGACCACCTGTCCGAGCTGCTGCCGGTTCCCCCTGACGCTGAGGGGCCCCTGGCCCGGTTCGAAGCTGAAATGATCGGTGAGGCGGCCGATCTCATGGCGCAGGATGGAGACCGCCGACCGGGACACCTGGTTCATGTCGACCTCGCCGTTGAGGGCTACGGTTTCCTTGCGGGCGAAACTCTTCAGATTGCCGACGATTTCGGAAATCCGCCGCGAACCGTCGACAATCCCGGCAAAGAGCTGCGGCGAATGGGCCTCGATCTGGGAATACGGCATTCCGCCGAGACAGAACTCTCCCTGTTCCCGATGATATTCCCTGAAAATCTTGCAGGCGTCGAGCCAGATCCTTTCCAGCATCTGGGCATTGGAAAGGATGAAATTGTTGGGGTTGTTGATCTCGTGGGCCACACCCGAGACCATCAGCCCCAGGGCCGTCATCTTGTTGGTCTGAATCAGCTTCGATTGAATCTCCCGCGCCTCGGCCTCCATGCGGACCCGGTCGGTGACATTGCGGACGGTGCAGTAAAGAACATCCTGATCGAGAAGCGTCATGATCTTGCATCTGAGACTGAGGATAATCTCTGCGCCGTCCTTGCGCAATCCCGCAAAATTTTCCAGCTGACTCGACTCCCCCTTTTCGACGCGCCGGACCAGGGCATCGAGTCGCTGGCAGTCTTCGGGCGAAGAGATCAGCGCCAGGCTCTTGCCGACGAGCTCTTCCCGACGATAGCCGAACATGTCGCAGGTCGTGCCGTTGATATCGAGAATCGCATGGTTTCGCGGATGAAGAAAAATGATGGCGTCATCGCTCTGCTCGAAGATCTGGCGAAAGCGGCGTTCGCTGGACTGCAGGGCTTCATCGGCCAGCCGGCGCTCGGTGATATCCCGCATGATGAGGAGAAATTCAGGTCTTCCCAGAGTCTCGATTCGGCTGATGGAGACATCCATGGTCATCACCCTGCCGTCGCGCCGGCAGCCGGGCAATTCGTAGCTCGGGATTTTGTCCGAATCCTTGACGGAGGTCAGGGCCGCTCGCGTCAATCGATCGAGTTCCCGCTCCCCGTCCCTGAAGAGAGAGGCGACGGGCCGGCCGGCCATCTCTTCGGCCGAGCCGCCGAAAATCCTCCGGGCTCCGGGGTTGAAACATTCGATCAAGCCATTGGCGTCGAAGGTGATCACCGCATCGACGACCTGGGCGTAAACCGCCCGGGTCCGGGCCTGTTCGAAGCGCGCCAGACGGATCAACGGACGGGTCACCAAAAGCCAGAGGACCGGGGCGATGAAGAGGGTGGTGAAAAAGGCGTGGAACGCCTTGTGCGAGCTGGAGTCCTGCGCGCCCCAAACCATCGGCAGCAGCAGTTCCTGAAAGAGATCGAGGAGAAAGACCAGGAAGAGGAGGAGGACAAAAAGCATCGGCGGACTGTTGAGGTAATCGGTCAAAGGGACCGATCGATAGCGCAATTCCAGTTGCCGGAAGAGCCACCACAGCGCCGGTGCGCTCAACAGAAGGGTCAGCAGGGCATCGATCAGACCCATCCGCTCGAAATCGCCGTCGGGAAGAAGGGTCGGCAAAAGGAGCATCACCGTGAATTCGATGAGGAAGATCGCCGCCAGAACCCGGAGAAAAAGGCGCCAGCTCGAGCGGCGACTTCCGAATTCCCCGGACTTGAGGCGCCGGCAGAAGAGAAGGAGCGGCAGGGAGAAGACCGCCACCAGAATGGCGGCGTCAAGGAGGGCGGCCGGCAGCCGGGGGAGGCGCAGAAGGAGCGGCGCCCCGAGGTCCATGACCGCCAGCTCGGTGATGAAAATGCTGACGAGCAGAAACGCATAGGTTCCGAAGGAGGCGATCGTCCATCTGTTTTTCGAAGGGTTCCGGGGCATCGGTTCAACGCTTTTCGCGGAAATGCCGGCAGAAAGGGACCGCCGGGAGGGGAGCAGGGGTGCCACAGATCCATGCTCTGCCACATTTATTGCTTTTTATACAACTATTTATTTTTCCTATAGTTTAACGCAAAAAAGGGGAGTTTTCAGGTCGACGGCCGATAAATTTTTTCAGGAGAAGGCACCGTTGCGGACGGCGCAATTTCGCTGCACCGGCCGAATCGAGCCGCCTCCGGCCTTTGGCATACAATTTGATACGATTCGGGGAGAACAGCCTTCTTTCGGGGCGCCGGACCGAACTCCACCGGGGAGCCCCGGGACGCATCCCGAAGGAGGTTAACCAGGACCGCCCCATGCAACTGCCGGCCATAATTTCTTCAACCCTCGGCCTCGCCAAACCCTGGTCCGTCACCAAGGTGGTCTTTGCCAGCGACCGCCGCCGACTCGACATCACCATCGAATATGAGGATTCCGGCGACCCTGTCTGCCCCCACTGCGGGAAGCCGGGGGCCCTCGATGAGACCGAAACCTGCACCTGGTTCCACGACGATTTTTTCAACTACGAAACCTACCTCCACACCCGCCTCCCCCGCCCCTCCTGCTGCCGCGATCTTCCCCAGATCGAGCCCCCCTGGTCGCGAAAGGGTTCGCGATTTACCGTCCTGCAGTAACGGCGCTCCACCGCCGGGATCGCCGCCGGCAGATGCCGACCCGAGAAGAATGGCCCCGTCGAATTTGCCGGGGCCATTGTTTTTCCTGACCCGCGAAACGCCGGAAACGTAGAAAAAGAGAACCCATCATCCTTTACCCCTGAATAAAATCCGGATAACCGGCGAGCTCGAAGGGACCGAAGAGAATCGGCCAGGAGGCGAGAGCCATGAAGAGCAGAATGAAGCATACCGCCAGAACGATCCACTTTTTTTCAACCCGGTCGATGTCCGAGGCCAGGGTCGAGACCTTTTTCAACGGCTGGAAAACCCCGGGCAGGACTCCGAACAAGGTTCCGCCGAAGAGGCCGAGGTAGAGGGGGTAGCCGACAAACCGGTAGTTTTTCTGAAAAATATCGAAGGGGCAGTGGTGGGTGGGAAGCTCGTATATATAGAGGGAGATAAAAGAGACGATCGAGGCCAGGGATATGAGGAAAAAAATTACCGCCAGCAGGGAAAAAAGGGTGCGGAAGAAGGGGCTCTTTTTCCGGAAGCAGAGCCACGAGCTCCCGAGAAAGAGGAAGCCTGAGGCATAAAAAAATCCCATCATCGGTTTCACCGGCAGGGCCGTCATATCGGCGGCGAGCCCGCCGTCGCTGCTGCTGAAGAGCGATCCGCAACAGGAGGTGATGACTTCGGGGTGCAGGCCGAGAAAATAAACGATCTGCAGGTAGAGTTCGACGCCCACCAGGGGGGCCAGAAGGAGGAGCCAGGCAAATTTCCGCCGCGTCAGGGGGACGTCCTCGGCCTGGCTGTCGATAAAATTCAGGGCCACCCACAGGGCGGCGGCGAAAAATATCGCTATTTTCACCGCCAGGACGTACCAGCCGAGGGGGTTGGCGTTGAGAACGCCGGTGGCGCACATCGCGCCGACGAACAACGGATGAATTTCATCCACGGTGTAGATAAAAAGAAAGAGGGAGAAGATTTCAAACCCGAGGGCGTAGTTGACAATCGTCGACGCCAGATAGGTTTTTCTCTCCAGGACCAGCTGCTCCTCCGAAGAGCTGGCAAAATCCCAGCGCCGGAGAATTTTCACCGCCAGGATGCCGGCATACAGCAGCATGAGAAAGACCGTTGCGGTGCCGCAAATCAGTGCAAGAATGCCCGGATGCAGAATCACTGGTCCGAGCCCCCTTCGATGCGGCCGTCCCTCATGGAGATGGTGCGGAGGACGAGGGGATGGTTGAAGACGAGGGGGTCGTGGGTGGCGATGAGGATCGTCTTCCCCATGCGACTGATGTCTTCGAGAATGGCGAGGAGGTCGGCGGAGAGTTTGCTGTCCAGATGGGCCGTCGGCTCGTCGGCGATGACGATCTCCGGATCATTGATCAGGGCGCGGGCGATGGCGACGCGCTGCTGTTCCCCCCCGGAGAGCTTGTTGACCTTCATCTTCTCCTTTTTTTCCATGCCGAGCATGGCCAGCAGGGTGCGCCCCCGCTCCTCCATTTCGGCGAAGCCGGTCGGCTGCGGATAGAGCGGCAGAAGGATATTCTCGAGAACGGTGACGTCGCGAAGGAGGTTGAACTGCTGGAATATAAAGCCGAAGGTCTGTTGCCGGACCCGGGTGAGAAAACGCTCCGAGAGCTTGGCGACATCCTTTTCTCCGACGACAATCCGCCCCGAGGTCGGCCGCCCCATGCAGCCGATGAGGCTCAGGAGGGTGGTCTTTCCCGAGCCGCTGGGGCCCTTGAGGACGACGACTTCACCGAAATCGATACTGAGGGAGATGTCCTCGAGAGCCCGAAATTCGTCGGGCCGTCGGGAGTTGTAGATTTTGCAGACCTTTTCGGTGCGGATCAGGGGTTTCAATACGGCTCAGCCTCGCATCGCAGTTTCGGGGTCGGTAATGGCCGCCTTCCACGAGGGGACGACGGTACTGGCCACATAGGGGGTGACGGTCAGGAATCCAATGACCAGAACCTGGTAGAAATCGACGGCAGGGAGAAGACGGAAGGTCGGGAAGATGACCGACCACCCCTTGATGACCGGCGTCAGAACCGTGGCGCCGAGAAAAAAGACGTGGACATAGGCGGCAAGAAGGCCGAGGAGCAGACTGGTGAGCGAGACGGCAATCCCTTCCCAGAACTTCAGCTCGAGAATGTCGGAGGTCTCCCAGCCGATCGCCTTCAAAATGCCGATTTCCCTCTTTTCCTCGGCGCTGATTCCGGTCGCCTTATCCCAGGCGAGGATGCAGAAGGCGATCAAGGCTGCCGAAAAGACGGAGAGCATCATGCCGCTGCGCCAGTTGAAAACCCCGGCGTAGGTCCGGAGAATTTCGCTGCGGGAAATCGGCCGGGAGTGGGGAAGGATGCGCTTGATTTTCTCGGCGACGGTATTGACCTCCCGCGGGTTGCGGACCGCCACCGAGATGTCGGTGGCCAGGTCGGGGGGATAACCGAAAAAAGCCGTCAGGTCGTTGCGGCCGAGCACCACCAGGTCGTTGGTCAGCAACCGGGACTCGGCGCGGAAAACGCCGACCACTTCGAGGGAAACCCCGAGATTTTCGCTGTCGACGAGAATCAGGTCGTCGCCGGTTCCGACATTCCTCGATTGCGACACCCCGGCGCCGATGGCGCACTCGCCGGGCCCGTCGGGGAGACGTCCCTGAACCATGTCCAGGGCAGGGGGATCGGATTCGACGGCCAAAAGGGTGTAGTTGGCCTTGGTCAGGGCATCGTAGTAATACCCCCAGAACCGCGGTACGACGGCGGCCACTCCCGGGATCGCGGCAATTTTTTCGCCGTAGGCGACGGGGACCAGATCGTGACGGCCGCCGATGACCTTCTGCACGATCAGCTCCGGCGCTTCGGCCAGAAGCAGGGAGGCCTCGGTCTTCAGGGCGTGGGTCAGAAAGAGGACGGAGGAGAGAACGGCTATGGTGAAGGCATAGACGAGGATGATGGCGAGGTTTTTGTATCTCCGCCGCACCAGCGAGGAAAGGGCGTATTCGAGGATTTTCAGATGACGCATCACAATCAAGCCTGTCCGGGGATCAAGGTTGGGGGTGAAGGGTCAGAACCGGAGCGATGATGGACCCGGCGGGAAAATGCTCCAGAGCCGCAGGAAAATCCTGAAAAGGGGTGAAGCGGTCGGCCTGGGACGGATGACGGGTGTAGCGGGCCTCGGTCCAGAGGGAGAGGTCGGTCAGCTGCAAGGTTCGAACAAGTGCCTGCAAGGGAGGAAGCTCCCCGGCGAGGCGGGCGGAAACCTGACTCCGGCCATAACCGAGCAACAGCCCCAGGGCGGCGGCCAAAAAGAGCGTCAAAGCGATGAATTTCCGGTGTTTGGTCATTTGCCTGCGGGGATTTCCGAGAAGTCCAGGCCGTTGAATTGCATTATTTTCTTGCCGCCGTGATCGCGCATGAACGTTTCGGCGTTTTCCTTCCCCGCCACCGGCACCAGTTCATACCCCATCGGCCCGAGGACGTCGCTGCCGCTGACGAAAAAGACCTCCCCGACGGGCATCGGCCGCGCCGTATAGTATTCGGTCACGACCATGGCGACGATGTCGTCGGGCTTGGCTCCCGGCCTGTACTTCTCCAGGTCAAAGAAGTAAACGAACATGTCCTTCGGGCCGTCAAAAAAGGCCGTCGTCCCGTCCCTGAATTCGATGGAGGCGACCCATTCGGGGTAGGGGGCGACAAACATGCCGCAAACGACGCATCGCTCCTTCGGGCCGGGGAGCGATACTTCTTCAGCGCAAACGATTCCGGGGAGAACGAACAGGGATAGACCCAACATCATCAGAAGAAGTTTTCCGGCGCGCGTCATCAAGGGCTCAACTCCGTGAATTTGCAAGGACAGCCGGGCTTAATCCGGATCCATTCGGATCGGAACAGGGCGTCACGGCTGCGGTTTTGAAAAAATAATCCTGATAATTAAACCACAGGGCTTCCCGTTGCGCAACGGGAAGCCCTGTTTTACTCTGAGGACAGCGGCCGGTCCTGAAGGAACCGGGGCGCGGCAGGGGCGCAAGCGCCCCTTTTTTCTGGCGAAATCAATTCAACGTATAGGTGATCGGCAGGACGATTTCGGCCCTGACCGGAGGGGGAGGAAAGGGGGAGGCCCTTTTGATGGTTTCGATCACGTTTTTGTCGAGCATCCGGTAGCCGGAGCTTGTCACGACGCGGATATCGGCCACGCAACCGTTCTCGCAGACCACGAAGGAGACCCGGGTCTGCCCGGTCCACCCCTTTTCCCTGGCGATGGCCGGATAGAGAAGGTTTTTCATGATCAGCGCGCGAATGTAGGTGTAGTGCTCTTTCAGGTATTTGTCCCGCGCCGCAAAGGGTCGGCTCTCCGAATCACCGGCCTCCGCAGCCGCCCCCTCGCCGGAGGCGGCAGGAGGCATCGGGGAGGGAAATTCTTCGGCCAAAGTCCGCGGCAAAGCCCTTTCCGCCTCCGGCTCCGGGTTCTGCGGCCTCTGCTCGGCCTGCACAGGAACGGATTGGGGTTCGGGCACGGAGTCGACCGGAGGCAGCGCCTTTGGGTCAACTTTTTTTTCCGCCCGCCTCTCGATCGGCCTGGCCGCCCCCTTTTTTACTGGCGGGGGTGCCGGGCGGGCCTTCGGCACCGATTTCGACGGCTCTTCGGCGACGGGGCCGGAGGATTCGGCCAGACTGAAATCGATCAAGGAGATCGTCAGCGGCGGGGTCGTGTACCGGCTGCCGAGAAGGAGCCCTCCGAGGAGGCAAAGATGAATGGCCAGGGAATACTGCAGGGCGCGAAACTGCCGGTTCATGGCTTGAATTCCGTCTGCAGGCTGACCCTGGCGAAACCGAGGGTTTTGATGCGGCTCATGACCTCGACGAACACCTGCAGAACCAGTGTCCTGTCGGCGCGGATCAGCACCGGGGTTTCCCGGGGGAAGTCCCCGGCGCTTGTCTGCAGCCCCTCAAGACTCGTCGGGCGGCTGTTGAGAAAAATCGCCCCGCTTTTGTCGATTTCGATCACCAGCTTTTTCAGGGCATCCTGCTCTTTTTCCGCCGCCTGCGGGAGACTGATCGGTATCGTCCCCTGGGCGATAAAGGTCGAGGTGGTGAGGACGATGACCAGCAGGACGAGCATGATGTCGATAAAGGGGATAACGTTTATATAATCGAATTCCTTCTCATCCATGCCGGCCTTCCCATTCCAGCAAAAATTCCCGGACCCGGCGCACCAGGACGTTGTAGAGGGTAATGGAGGGGATGGCCACCACCAGACCGGCCGCCGTCGCCTTGAGCGCCAGGGCCAGTCCGACCATGATGACGCCGGTATCCATGAACCCTTCCCTCCCCATGGCGTAAAAGGTCAGCATGATCCCCAGGACCGTGCCGAGCAATCCGATATAGGGGGCGTTGCTGCCGATGGTGGCAATGATGTGAAGCTTGCGGGTCAGCTCCAGCTCGAGGAGCTTTTTGTTCGGATAATCGACCAGGGAGACCCGGCGGAAAAAAAGGTGTCTTTCCAGGGCCACCGCCACGGCGACGACGCTCATCGACAGCAGGAGCCCGATGATTCCGTAATCAATGGCCGGTCTGAGCCACTCCATTTCGTTTCTCCTTTGTTTTTTTGTACAGGGCGAGGGCCGAAAGCACCAGGGCGAGACCGCCGGCGCCGACGCATCCGAAGCAGGAGGGGCAGCTCGTGCCGACACAGGGAGGAGCCGACAAGAGGGTCCCCAGCCCCCCTCCGACCCCGAGAGCGGATGTGGCGATGGTGGCCTTCAACTTTCCCCCCTTCATAGGCCCGGCCCGCCGCAAGCCCCCGGCATCGACGAGGCGACGGCGGTTGCCGGAGTCTCGGCCCGGCGGCCGAGGCGACCCCTTGCCGCCGCCTTTTTGTAGGCTATGGCATTTTCCGGGCAGACCTTTTCGCACTCCCCGCAGGGGAGACAGGAAAGCTGATCGATGCACGGCTGCTTCTCCAGACCGATCGCCCAGGTGGGGCAGACCTCCAGGCAGAGGCCGCAACGGGTGCAACGCTCGGCGTCGAGGCGCATCCGGCGGCCGAACCGGCTCCCCAGCTTTGCCGCCAGGGCGTCCAGGGCGCCGACGGGACAGAAAAAATTGCAATAGCCCCTCCCCCCCCGGGCCAGGAAACCGAGAAATACAACCAGGGCCAGATTGAGCCAGCCGAGGGTGCGGAAAAAATAGGCGAGGTCGGCCGGGGTGAAAAAGGCGCCGTACAACCTCGGCACCGTCGCGAAATTGCAGTAATTGCAGCAGAGGCTCCCCAGCCCCGCCAGGGGGGCGAGAAGATAGACGGCCAGATAGCCGTATCTCACCGGGGGGGCGGGAACCGGGCTGTAGTCGATCTTCAACCTTCGCGAAACCAGCCGGCTGCCGAGTTCGGTGGTGCCGCCGATGGGACAGAGGTGACTGCACCAGTACCGGCCGAGGAACAGGGTGCTCAGCAGGATGCCGACAAGGAGAATCACCCCCATGAAACTCCGGGCAAACCCGAGGAAGAACTGGCTGAACGTCATCCCCTCCCGCCAGACGAAAAACATCCGCGGACACCAGGCGCCGCAGAAATTGCTGTCCGTTGTCCCCGCCTGAAAGAGCAGGGACAGGGGGGGCATGAAGAGGAGGACTCCGAGGAGTAGAAGGGGGGTGCGGTGGCGTCGGAAGAAATGGATTTTAATGGGACTCTCCGGCATGGCCTCTCTCTCCGTCTTTTCTGAAGTCGATGGGAATCCGCAACAGTTCCTTTCGGCCGGAAGCCTCGTAGAAGGCCAGGGATACGCCGGTTTTTTCGCAAGAATGACCTTCGGCAACCCCTTCCCCCGGTTTCATGACCACCCACAGGGCGAGGCGATCGCCGGGTTTGATCCCGTGATAGACGCCCTCCTGAAAAGTCGGGTGGGGCCGGAGCCCGAGATCGAAGCCGGGCTGGGAATTGTAGAGGGCGTACTCCATCGCCGGCCCCCCTTCCAGCAGCACCCGAACGTCCCCGGAAAAAGGGGGGAGAACGGTGGCGGTGGCGATCAGGGTGTATCTGTCCTTCCCGGCGGTGAAGACGGGGGGATGCCTCACCTTTCCACCCCGCAGGGAAAGGAGCCCCATGGAATGAGCGGCATCCTCGAAGCGGGTCGTGGCTCCGAGAAGGGCCAGGGCCGTCGCCGTCAGGAAAAAAACCGTTTTTTTACCTCGCATCTGCCACCCCTCAAAATTGGTAGGACACCTTGGCGAAAAGGGTCCTGGGCGCCCCGGGACGAAAGGCCAGGGTCTCTCCGGATTTTGTGACTTCCATGGCATAGAGCTTGTCGAAGACGTTGTAGGCGTCGACCGTGACATTCCAGCGGTCGTTTTCCCAGCCGACCATGAAATTGGTCAGGAAATCGTAGCCGGAATATTTTTCCGAGTTGGCGTTGTCGACCCAGTATTCTCCCCAGCTGTTGGCATCGATTCGACACTTGAAGCCGCTGGAATGGCGGTAGAGTCCGAAAAGGCTGTACTGATGCTCGGGGATATACGGCAGCCGGTTGCCGCCGCGATCGAGGAGGACGGTTTCGGTCGTTCCGCTGACGGGGTTGAAAACCCGCACCGGCTCCTGGAACTCGTCGAACTGGAAATCACTGTAGGTATAGGTTCCTCCCAGGGCCAGCCCCGGGAGAGGGTGAATCTCCATCTCCAGCTCGATCCCGCGCTTGTCGGTCTCCCCGGCATTGCTGTAGGACGTCTCGCCCCCTTCGAGAACGGTTTGGACAATCTCGTCCTGCACCTCCATTGTGAAGACCGCCAGGTCGAAACGGTGCCCGCCGGGAAAGCGCCCCTTCAAGCCGGCTTCGACGTTTCTCGTCCGGGCGACACCAAGGTCCGGATTCTCCGCGAGTTCGCTCGACTGCGGGGTCTGAAATCCCGTCGACAGGTTGCCATAGAGATGGAGCCAATCGGTCACTTTGTAGACGGTTCCGATCCGGGGACTGATCTGGTCGTAACTTCGGTCGACCTCGATGCTCTGGCGGTTGGGAAGATAGCGGTTGGCGCCGAAGACAAACTCCTGAAAAATTTCCGCTTCCAGATCGAACTTCACCCGGTCGTAACGAACGCCGAAATCGAGGAGCCAGGGCTCGGAAAGAGTGAGGGACTCCTGGGCATAGACCCCCACCTTGCTGACGGTGTCGTCGTTGATTTCCGCCAAATCCCCCCGGACATCCGAAAGAGTAAAGAGAATCTGTCCGCTGGGGGAGGTCGCAACGTCCCGGTAGGTAAACTTCTCCCCGTCCGAAGCGTCGACCTGCCCCGCCGTCCCGAAGGTCAACACCCCGGCCCGACCGAGGAAGGAATGGTCCAGATCGGCCTGGATATCGACGCCGTAGACGTCGGCGCCGCCGTCATTGATCATCCCCGTCACCGGATGGAAATGCTGCCAGTGCTGATAGTAGGCGAGAGGCTTGAGGTGAATGTCCCCGAAATCCTTTTTCAGCTTGAGCCCGGTGGAAAAGATCTCGCTGTCCCGGCTCGAGTTCCGGAAGGGTTCCGAGGTCAACTGGGTGGAATCGGCCCAAAACGCCTCCTGGCTCAGGGTCCCCGGAAGTTGCAGGTCCGCCTCGGTGTAATTGAAATTGAGTTCGACTGAGCTGCCGTCCGCGAAGAGATGGCCGATCCTGGCCCCCCCCTGGCTCGTTTCGAACCGGCTCCATTGCCGCCAGCCGTCGGTGGATTTGTGCGTCCCGCTGAGGGTGAAATAGGTCTGGCCGATACTGGTGCCATAAATCAGGTTGTACAGCCGGGTGTCGTCGCTTCCGTAGCCGAGGGTCAGTCCGCGGATTTCCTCGAAGGGGTTGCGGGTAATGACGTTGACGACCCCCCCGGCGGCATTGGCCCCGTAGAGGGTCGAGTTCGGCCCGCGGACGACATCCACCCGCTCGATGAGCTGGGTATCGACAAAATCGAGGCGGGTCATCCCGTCGGGATCGGTAATCGGTACGCCGTCGAGAAGGATCATGATTTCGCGGATGCCGTAGCGGGCCTTGAGTCCCGCTCCGCGGATGATGAGCCGGGCATCGTAGCCGCCGTTGCGGGTCTCCGCCTGGACGCCGGCCATCCCCGTCAGGGTTTCTTTCACTCCGAGGAGCCGCATGTCCTTCAATTCCTCTTCGGTGACGGTGCTGACCGCCGCCGGGATCTCCTCGGTTTTTCTTTCGGTCCGGGTCGCCGACACCACCACCTCATCCACCTCGTGGGAGCCGAGCTCTTCCGCCGCCGACCGTCCCGGCGCCAGGCAGGCAACCCCGAAAAGAGCAAGGAACAACAACCGTTTTTTCACCAGTTCACCTCCTGAAAAAGTGCATATCCCATGACAGTCTGACCGCCCTGAATTCCGGGAATTGGGTGAAAAGAGTGCTACCGGAAGTGAGAGCTCGGGGAGTAAGCTGACCCGTCAGGATCAGGACCCTTCCGTACATTTGCAAATTATTATGTTATTTATGTTGGAATGCTAGCAATAAAAAGGGGATTAACAAGGCGGATTGTTTCTTTTCATAAAAAAATTTGATATTTTGGCAACATTTATACGGACGGCAATACTTCGCGCCCTCCCTGCCGTTCCTTCCTTTCAGCCTTCTCGGCGTCTCTGCGTCTCTGGGTGAAACGGTCTTTTCCATCCCCAAAAACCCGAAGCGGCTCACCGTCTTTCACCCTCCCCCAGCCCCTCCCATCGAAGGGAGGGGAGCTTTAAGTCCCCTCTCCCCTCGTGGGAGAGGGTTAGGGAGAGGGGGCATGTGCTGGCTGCAAATGGCTAACCGGACACAACTGGGAATATGTAATCTCTGAGGGAGACAATTCCCGGCAAATTCAAAAAAAATTGTTTATCGAAGGGCAAATAAAAAAAAGGGCCTCCGGAAAGTTTCGGAGGCCCTTGATGGTGCTTAAGCAAAAAAACGGTGTGCGGTGGGATTACATCATGCCGCCCATGCCGCCCATTCCGCCCATTCCGCCCATGCCGCCGCCCATTCCGCCGGACATGGCATCGTCGCTTTTGGGAGCGTCGGCAATGACGGCCTCGGTGGTGAGCATGAGACCGGCCACGGAGGCGGCGTTCTGCAGGGCGCTGCGGGTGACCTTGGTCGGGTCGATAATCCCGGCCTCGATCATGTCGCAGTACTCGTCGGTGGCGGCGTTGAAGCCGAAGGCGCCGGTTTCGAGGGAAACGCGGTTGACGACGATGGACCCTTCCATGCCGGCGTTGCCGGCGATCTGGCGCAAGGGCTCTTCAAGAGCGCGCTTGACGATGTTGACGCCGAACTGCTGCTCCCCTTCGAGCTTGAGCTTCTCGAGAGCGGCGATGCAGCGGATCAGGGCGACTCCGCCGCCAGGGACGATGCCTTCTTCGACAGCGGCGCGGGTGGCGTGCAGGGCGTCTTCGACGCGGGCTTTCTTTTCCTTCATCTCGGTCTCGGTGGCGGCGCCGACCTTGACCACGGCAACCCCGCCGACCAGCTTGGCGAGACGCTCCTGGAGCTTCTCGCGGTCGTAGTCGCTCTTGGTCTCCTCGATCTGGGCGCGGACCATCTTGACGCGTCCCTGGATGTCGGTCTCGCTCCCGGCACCGTCGATGATGGTGGTGTTGTCCTTGTCGATGACGATGCGCTTGGCGCTGCCGAGCATGTCGAGGGTGGCGGTTTCGAGTTTGAAGCCGACTTCCTCGGAAATCACCTTGGCGCCGGTGAGGATGGCGATATCCTCAAGCATCGCTTTGCGGCGATCACCGAAGCCGGGAGCCTTGACGGCGGTGACGTTGAGGGTGCCGCGGAGACGGTTGACCACCAGGGTGGCCAGGGCTTCGCCCTCGACGTCTTCGGCGATGATCAGCAGGGGGCGCCCCTGCTTGGCGACCGGCTCGAGAATGGGGAGAAGATCGCGCATGTTGCTGATCTTCTTGTCGTGGATGAGGATCAGGGCGTCTTCCATCACCGCTTCCATGCGCTCGGCGTCGGTGACGAAGTAGGGGGAGAGGTAACCGCGGTCGAACTGCATCCCCTCGACGGTCTCGAGAGTGGTGTCCATCGACTTGGCTTCCTCGACGGTGATGACCCCTTCCTTGCCGACCTTTTCCATGGCCATAGCGAGGATGTCGCCGATGGTCTTGTCGCTGTTGGCGGAAATGGTCCCGACCTGGGCGACTTCCTTGTGGTCCTTGATCGGCTTGGAGAGTTCCTTGAGGGCGGCGACGGAGGCTTCAACGGCCTTGTCGATGCCGCGCTTGATCTCCATGGGGTTGTGGCCGGCGGAAACCAGCTTGACCCCTTCGCGATAGATCGCCTGGGCGAGAACGGTGGCGGTGGTGGTGCCGTCGCCGGCGATGTCCGAGGTCTTGGAGGCGACTTCCTTGACGAGTTGGGCCCCCATGTTCTCGAACTTGTTCTCCAGTTCGATTTCCTTGGCGACGGTGACGCCGTCCTTGGTGATCAGGGGTGCGCCGAAGGACTTCTCGATGACGACGTTGCGCCCCTTGGGGCCGAGGGTCACCTTGACGGCGTTGGCGAGCTGATTGACGCCGCTGAGAATGAGGGCGCGGGCGTCCTGTCCGAATTTAATTTCCTTGACTGCCATCTTTATCGATCTCCTTCAAAAATAGGTGTGAGCCGGTTGCCTTACTTCTCTACGACGCCGAGGACGTCATCCTCGCGCATCATCAGATACTCTTTGCCTTCGACCTTGATCTCGGTCCCGGAATACTTGCCGAAAAGGATCTTGTCGCCGACCTTGACGTCGAGGGGGAGAACCTTTCCGTCCTCGGTCACCTTCCCCTTGCCGACGGCGGCGACGAGTCCCTGCTGGGGCTTTTCCTTGGCCGAGTCGGGGATGTAGAGGCCACCGGAGGTCATGGTCTCCTCTTCGAGTCTCTCGACGATGATACGGTCGTGCAGCGGTCTGATGTTCATGGTGCGTCTCCTTTCGATAAAACCTAATGGATTACGGGAGCGTGTCCCTGGGGAAGACTTGCCGGGTCAATGTAAAAAGGCCCCCGGTTACTCGCCGACAGCGGCGAGCCGGGACCTCTCTGCAGGCACCGTCCTCGTTAGCACTCGCCGGACGGGAGTGCTAACAACAGGGGTAAATATAATCAGCCTGTCCTGAATGTCAAGGTCTTTCTGGAGAATTCGTCGACCGAGTGGGGAAAACAGCGGGATTCAGCGCCCGGAGAGGGCGTCGAGGAGGCGGGTCGCCAGGGTGCGGGCGACGTCTTCGGCGAGGTTTTTGCGTTCGGTTTCCACCGTCGAGTAGTCGTGCTCGAAAAAGGTTTCCCGGGGATAATCAAGGGTCAGGGTCGGCCGGTCGCTCCCCGGCTGATGGACCTGCAGGCGGCTCCTGAGACGGATGGCCGTGGAGCAGCATCCGCTCTCCTCGACATAGGCGAAAACCTCCCCCGTGACATAGTTGTGCTCGGCCAGCCACTGGGGGTCGACACGGGAGGTCCCCTCCTTGAGAATGACGAATTCGAATTCGCCCCCCCTGCTCCCGGCAATGAGGGTATCGACGAAGAGATCGAAAACCCCCTCCTCAATGGCGACCGGGACCATGATGGTGGTGAAGGGGACGATATAGATCGTCTCCTGCGGCGGCGGCGGCGTGAAGCCGGCTTCCATGCGCACCGAGGGGACGGCGGCGCACCCTGCCAGCAGCAGAAGGAACAGAAGGGAGTTGATGTGCTTTGCACCCATGGGCGTTTCTCCATCTCGGCGGCGGCAGGCCTGTGTCGTGGATGTTCGGTTGTTCCCTCGCCCTTGCGGCATCGACCGGAAGAGCAAGCATCCTAACCTTGCCCCCGGGAGGTTGTCAACGAGGGAATTCCTTGACATCGGCCCGGCGTGCGTGCTAAATCGCTGGCTGGTTCCGAGGCGGCATTTCGGGTGTTTTTGTGACCGAGCGCCGGGATTTAAACCACCGGGGACAGGGATCCGACAGACCGCTCCATCTACCTCGCGGTCGGGGCGTTTTTTATTTTCAAAGGAGCAACAGCGACATGGGGAAAAAACTCTACATTCCGGGACCGGTCGAGGTCAGCCCCGATGTGCTGCAGGCGATGAGCGTGCCGATGGTCGGCCACCGCATGAAGGAGTATGCCGTTCTTCACCGCGAAGTCACCACCGCCCTCAAAGGCCTGCTCAATACAACAGACCCGGTCTTTCTCTCCACCTCAAGCGCCTTCGGGGTCATGGAGGGGGCGGTGCGCAACCTGGTGCAGAAGCGCTGCGCCAACTTCGGCAACGGCGCCTTCAGCTCCAAATGGCACGACGTCACAAAACGCTGCGGCCTCGAAGCCGATCTCTACAGCGCCGAGTGGGGCGAGCCGATTACCGCCGCGATGGTCGATAAGGCTCTGGCCACCGGCCGGTATGACGCCATGACCCTGGTCCACAACGAGACCTCCACCGGCGTGATGTCCCCCCTGGAGGAGATCGCCGAGGTGATGAAAAAATACCCCGACGTCTCCTTCATCGTCGACACCGTCTCCTCCATGAGCGCCGTCCCCCTCGACGTGACGGCTCTCGGCACCGACGTCTGCCTGGCCGGAGTGCAGAAAGCCTTCGGCCTCCCTCCGGGGCTGGCGGTCTTCGCCGTCTCCCGGAACGCCCTCGACAAGGCCCGCACCACGGCCAACCGCGGCTATTACTTCGATTTCGAGGAGTTCGAGGTCAACGACCTCAAGGACAACACTCCGAGCACCCCCTGCATCACCCTGATTCATGCCCTCAACCATCAGTTGAAGAAGATGCAGGTCGAAGGTCTCGACAACCGCTATGCCCGCCATCGCGCCATGGCCGAGGCGACCCGCGGCTGGATCGAGTCCCAGGGGTTCTCCCAGTTCGCCGCCGAGGGGTGCCGCTCCCTGACCCTGACCTGCGCCAGAAACGACGGCCGCACCGATCTGGAAAAACTCAAAAAACTCGCCGGGGAGCGCGGGTACGCCATCGACAACGGCTACGGCAAGATCAAGAACCTAACCTTCCGCATCCCCCACATGGCCGACATGACCCAGGGCGATCTCGACGATCTCTTCGCCCTCCTCGAAGAGCTCCTCCCCCAGGTCCGCTCCTGAATATCCAAAGCGACGAGTCAACAATCAGGTGGTCGTGAGAAAAGATGTTCTCAACGCTGAGGCACAGAGACAGGAGAGCCGGAGAGAAAACAACATCATGAAAAGCTTTGTTTCTGATGTTCCCTGCGTCTCTCCCTCCCTCTGCGCCTCTGCGTTAAATCCTTTGTTTTAGTCAGGTTTTTCCATCAAGGCTTCAGAAATGAGCGAAAGCCCCGGCCGAATCGATTCGGCCGGGGCTTTTTTCTTCAAATCCGGCGGCAGGAACCCGGGTCAGGCGACCAGCGCCCCGCCGCAGGAAGATCCGCAACCGGCGGTGCAGCCGAAGCAGTGTTCGCCGGTGACAATGGGCCTCCCCGCCAGCAGCGCCGGGTCGATGTCGTCGATGTGGGTGGGAAGCCCCCCGGAAAGGGGGAGGCCGAGAGCCATATTGAAGTCGCAGTCGGACAGGGTGCCGTCCCAGGCGACGCAGATCTGGTGGCGGCACATCAGCCCCTCGACGGTCCCGGGGTTGAAGGCGTCGACGAGGAGGTGACGGTAGTCGCTTTCTTTCCCCTGGCGCTGCAGGTCGTCGAGAAACCGCCCGAGGGGCATATTGGTGAGGGTCAGGAGACGGGTGAAGATGATGCCGTGCTCCTGACGCAGCCGTGTCCGGTAGTCGGCCTCGAGAGCGACCTGCCCGGGAGGGAGGAAGGGGCCGCCGGGATTGTAGACGAGATTCAGACCGAGTCCCGGCTGGCGGCCGTAGCCGAGTTCGTTAAGGCGGCCAAGCGCCCGGATGCTCTTGTCGAAGACTCCGGCGCCGCGCTGGGCGGTGACATTTTTTTCCAGGTAACAGGGGAGCGAGGCGACCAGTTGAACCCCATGCTCCCGAAAAAATTCGGGGAGCCCTTCCATTCCCGCCTCGTAGAAAACCGAGAGGTTGGAGCGCACCTGCAGGGGGTGGCCGGTCGCAGAGAGGGCCTCGATCAGAAACCGGAAGTTGGGATTGAGTTCCGGCGCGCCGCCGGTGATGTCGATTTGGGCCTCGGGAAAGGCGGCGGCCAGGCGCAGGACCGACTCCATGGTCGCCCGGTCCATCACTTCCCGGCTCTGCGGTGAGCCGCCGACATGGCAGTGCCGACAGGCCAGATTGCACAGGGAACCGACGTTGACCTGGATCGTCTGCACGGCGGCGCTGGAGAGCGCCGTCCCCAGGGTTTTTTTCAGGGTATCTGCAAAGGTGTCCATGAAATTCCCGGCGCAAGAGGGGGTCGGAGGGCGGATACGGAGAAACGGGGGGCAAGGAGCAATCATGCCCCAATCTATATACATCATCACCGGGGATTAAACAATCTCCCCCGGTAAACAAAAAATCGTCTTTTCCCGGCTTGGCGGGAAAAGACGATTTTTTTCAAGGCGATCGGAAGAGAATCCTAGAAACGGGCCGAGAACCCTCCCATCAACCCTTCGTCGATCGTCCAGCCGTTGCGGGGCCCGTCAAAGTCGGCGCGGATATTCTGGTATTCGGCAAAAATCCGGATCTTGGGGGTGATGGCGTAGAAGACCCGTCCGCCGGCCTCGACCAGACGCTCGACGTCGAGGGTGGAGAAGATTTTCGGGGCATAGTAGAGCTTGGCGGAAAAGCCGAGTCCGCCGAGGGCCGGCGGCGCATAGCTGGGACGAATGCCGATCCCGGCGGCGAGGATATCCTGGTCATGGTGGGTGGCGCCGACGAAGAGCTGGGCCCCAACGCCGAGTTCGAGTCCCGGGACGTTCCCCGGGGTCCCGGAGAATTCGAATCCGCCGGAGCCCAGAGTGGTCGGCTCGTCGTCGTTGTAGAGGAAGCGGCCATAAAACTTGGCGGTTCCGTAGTTGTCCTCGACGATAGGGACGGTGAGGGCGAACTGAGCCCTTTCGTCGCTGAAGCCGACTTCCAGGGAGGTGGCCTGGGCCGATACGGCCAAAAGCGAGATCAGCAGGGCGAACAACAGAGATTTACGCATGTCATTACTCCTTTACATTTCACAGGGGTGACGTATCCCGAGCAGGGCCGCAGAATCGGGCGAACTATCGCACAAACAGGCGGCGGAAGCAACCCCCCGCGGCGAGCCGCCCCCGGGAAAAGCCGTCAACAAATCCCTTGCCCCCACCTGCCAAAAGGTGTATCCCATAGGCCGCAGCCAATCCATCAGGGAGAGAAAAGACATGGGCATCCTAGCCAACACCGTCAGTATCTGCCAGTTCCAGGTCCTGGGCGAAGTCCCCGACAAGGACCTCTTCGCCTGGGCCGCACCCCGCCTGGCCAAAAACGCCTTCCAGCCCATCGACCAGGGGGCCGAAGAGCTCTCCGTCGGCTGGGTTCACCTCGACGATTTCAAGGCCAACGACTTCGGGAACCCGGACGTCTACCGCCGCGACCATTCCCTCTGCTTCACCCTGCGCCGCGATCAGCGACGGGTTCCGGCGGCGCTGATGCGCGCCCATCTGGAGAGTGCGCTGCAGGAACATCTGGCCGCCAATCCGGGAATGCAGCGGGTCAACAAGCACAAGAAGGAGGAGTTGCGCGATGCCGTGCGCGGCGCGCTCCTCGCCCGGACGCTTCCGGCCCCCGCCACCTACGATGCGGTCTGGGACACCCGCAGCGGCCGGCTGACCTTTGCCAGTCTCAACGCCAAGGTCATCGAACTCTTCGAGACCCTCTTCAAGCAGACCTTCGAAGGGCTGCGCCTGGTGGCCGTCCACCCCTACGCCCGGGCCGCACAGGTCGTCGAGTCCGCCCTGCGGCCGGCCCTGGAAAAGGCCAACGGCGCCACCTCCGAGGCGGTGATCGACCTGATCAAGGACAACCAGTGGCTCGGCTGGGATTTTCTCCGCTGGCTGACGTACCGCAGCATGACCGGCGACTCCCGCTACGCCGTCAACCGCCCCGGCCCCGCCGTGGAAGGGGAGGAATTCATCGCCTACCCCAACGACCGCCTGGTTCTGGCCGGCGGCGGCGAAACCGGCGTGCAGAAGATCACCGTCGCCGGACCCCAGGATCATTTCAGCGAGGTCCGCACCGCCCTCCTCGGCGGCAAGGAGATCCTCGAGGCGATCATTTATCTGGAAAAGGGGGAGCACCTCTGGAAGCTGACACTGAAAGGGAGTCTCTTTCACTTCGCCTCCTTCAAGGCCCCGGCCGTCAAACTGGAAAAGGACGCCCATACGGACCAGGACAACGAGAAGATTGCCATCTTCTATGAGCGCATGCATGTCCTCGAGGAGGGTCTGCAGCTCTTCGACAGCCTCCTTGCCACCTTCCTCTCTTTGCGCCTCGGCGCCGATTGGGGGGCCCTGAATCAGGCCATCGCCGCCTGGCTGCAGGAGGACTGAGGAGACGCCGTGGCTCTCCGGACCGAAGGGTGAGCCGTGGCAAGGAGGCGGGCAAACGGCTATACTTGGAACATCCTTTCCTCTTCCATCCTTTTCCGGACGTCGCCATGGCGGAAAAAATCCTCATTGCCCAGGCCGGGTCCTCCAGGGATTCTCCCCTGGGGACCATCCTGCGTGCCGCCGGTTTCCAGGTCCAGCTCGCCTCTGGAGTCGCCCGGGCAACCGAACTCCTCGGCGAATTTCCCGCCCTCATCCTCCTCGACGTCACCCTGGCTTCCCGGGAACCTTCCGGGAGCTGGAACGACCTCGGCCGCCGCTGCCAGAGGGAGGGGGTCCCCTGCCTGCTTTTTTCCTCCAGCGGCTGCGCCCCGGCGGCCATGAAGGATCTGGCGCCCTGGGGGACCGATACCCTTGTCGCCCTGGAGGATTACGAAGAGGTCCTCTCCAAGGTCAACAGTCAGCTCACCATCCGCCGCCTGACCTACGAAGTCAATCTCGCCCATGGCCTGCTCCTGGAGAAACAGCAGGAAATCGCCGAATACCACCGTTCGGCGGCCCTGATCCAGACCAGCCTGCTGCCGCCGCGCCTCCCGGAAATCGGCCCGCTTCATTTCGCCTGGAGGTTTCTCCCCTGCGCCCATGCCGGCGGCGACCTGTTTAACGTGGTGCACCTCGACGAACGCACGGTGATGGTCTACCTCTTCGATGTCTGCGGCCACGGAGTCTCGGCGGCCATGGTCACCGTCTCCGTCTATCAAAGCCTCTCCCTCCACACCGGACGCATCGTCAAGCGGGCCCTGGCCGCTCCCCCCTATTACCGGATCCCCTCCCCGGCGGAGGTCCTGGTCGACCTCGACCGCGAATACCCCTTCGAACGCTTCGAAAAATTCTTCACCATCGCCTACGTCCTCCTCGACACCGTCTCCGGGCAGGTGACCTACAGCTGCGCCGGCCACCCTCCCCCCCTGCTCGTTCGCGCCGACGGCGAAAGCGAGCCGCTCCTCCGCGGCGGACCGGTGATCGGCATGGGGAACATCATCCCCTTCGAGGAGGGGGAACTCGTCCTCGCCCCCGGCGACCGGCTCTTCCTCTACTCCGACGGCATCACCGAATACATGGATCCGGCCGGGGCTTTCTACGGCGAGGAGCGCCTCTTCCGCAAGCTCTCCAGCCAGCGCCGCCGCCCCCTCGATCCGGCCTGCGGACGCCTCATCGAGGATCTCTACGCCTTCGGCCGCGGCGCCGCGGTCCGGGACGACGTCACCCTTCTCGGCATCGAATTCACCGGCGCCTCCTGAATCCTGAAATCCGAATCAAGCAAAAAAGGTCTGTCAACGCAGAGGGCGCGGAGAAAACCCGCCCCTTTTCCTGATGATTTCTCTGCGCACTCTGCGACTCTGCGACTCTGCGTTGAAATCTTTGTTTTTAATGAAGAAAAGGGAGGGGTCCCGCAGGGTCGCCCTCCCTTTTTTGTATTTCCACCTTCGGGACCCTCAGAGAAAGCCGAAGCGGCGCAACGTCTCCTCCGGGGCCTGATCGAAATGAGCGAACTCCATGGTGTAGGTCCCCCGCCCCTTGGTGGCGCTGCGCAATTCGGTCATGTAGCCGAACATCTCCGCCAGGGGAATCCGGGCACGGATCGTCTCCAGGCTGCCGCGCGACGCCATCCCCTCCACCTTCCCCCGCTTCTGCTGCAGGGAGCCGAGGACCCTCCCGGCCGAATCGGTGGGGACCACCAGCTCCAGCGCCATGACCGGCTCGAGAAGCGTCGGCCCCGCCTCCCGGGCCGCCAGCGCCAGCCCCTTCTGGGCGGCGGCGCGGATCCCCGTCTCGCTGGTGAGGTTGGCCACGAAGGGGGCCTCGAGGACCTGGACCTCGATGTCGGTGAGAGGGTAGCCGGAAATCACGCCGCCCCGGCAGCCGGCGGACAGACTCTCGCGCAACGCCGCCAGAAGCTCCGCAGGGAGGGGGTTCCCCTCCTCCTCGATGCGGATCTTCACCCCCTGGCCGCGGGGGAGGGGGGAGAGGAGGAGCAGAACCTCCCCCCCCTGCATCCTGCCGTCGATCTCCCGCTGAAAGACCTCATGCCGCCGGACCGGCCGCAGCACCGTCTCCCGGTAGACGACCTGGGGACGACCGGTCTTGACCTGCACGCCGAAATCGCGGGAGAGGCGGTCGACGATCACCTCGAGGTGCAATTCTCCCATTCCGGTGAGAACCGTCTGGCCGGTTTCGCCGTCCTCCCGGACGCGAAAGGTCGGGTCTTCCCATTGCAGCTTTTCCAGGGCCGGGAGGAGTTTTTCCCGATCGTCGACCCCCCGGGGTTCGACGGCGAGGGAAACCACCGGCTCGGGGAGATTGAGCCCCGCCAGAACCCTGGGGTCCTCGGGGGAACAGAGGGTGTCTCCGGTGAGCACTTCCTTGAGGCCGGCGGCGGCAACGATGTCTCCGGCCCGGGCTTCATCGATCTGTTCGCGTTTATGGGCGTGCATCCGGAAGAGGCGGGGGACTTTTTCCTGGGTCTGGGTGCGGCCGTTGAGAACCGCCTGACCGCTGCGCAGGATACCCGAGTAAAGCCGCAGATAGGTGAGCTTGCGCCCCTCGTCGGCGACGACCTTGAAGGCCAGGGCGCAGAGCGGGGACGAAGGATCGCAGGCAAGGAGCCGGTCGGGGAGTTCCCCTCGTGGATCCCTGGCCAGAGGGGACGGAACCTCGAGGGGGGAGGGGAGAAAGAGGCCGATGGCGTCGAGAAGGGGCTGGATCCCCTTGTTGCGCAGCGCCGCGCCGAGAAAGACCGGGAAAATCCGGGCCTGACGGACCCCGCGCGCCAAAGCCTCGGTGAGGCGTTCGCCGGTCACCGGCCGCCCCTCGAGGAAATCCTCGAGAATGGTATCGTCGAAGTCGGCGGCCGCCTCCATCACCCGGGCGCGGGCGGCGTCGCAGGCCCCCTGCATTTCCCCGGGTATGGGGCTGATCTCCACCGTCGCCCCCTGGTCGGTCTCGGAATAGGAGAGCATCTGCTCCCCGAGGAGATCGACGGTTCCGGAGAAGGAACCCTCCTGGCCGACGGGGAGCTGAAGCAGCACCGCCCGGGCCTGCAGACGTTCGGCAATCTGCTCGAGAACGGCCTGGTGGTCGGCCCCGACACGGTCCATCTTGTTGATCAGGCAGAGACGGGGGAGACGGTAGCGGTCGGCCTGACGCCACACCGATTCGCTCTGCGGCTGGACCCCTTCCACGGCGCTGAAGACCGCCACGGCGCCGTCGAGGACCCGCAGCGAGCGTTCGACCTCGACGGTGAAGTCGATGTGTCCCGGGGTATCGATGAGATTGATCCACCAGGAGCGCCAGCGACAGCTGGTGCTTGTGGAGGTAATGGTGATGCCGCGCTCCTGCTCCTGGGGCATCCAGTCCATGGTCGCCAGGCCGTCATGGACCTCCCCCATGCGGTGTATCTCGCCGCAATAATAGAGGATGCGCTCGGAGACCGTGGTCTTGCCGGCGTCGATATGGGAAATGATGCCGATGTTGCGGATCGCGTCCAGGGGGGGATGGGTCATGGTGCCTCGCCGTCGGATGGTTGGCTCGTGTCCCGCTTGGTTAATCCCTTTGGGGGGACACAGGGAACTATAGCCGATCCGGAGGACGAGGCAACGGGAGGGGAGTTGTTTCAGGCGGTTGTCAGGCGTTGAACCCCTTGCGGATCTGGTAGAGGTCTTCCATGTCGAGGTTGTTGAGCTCGAAATATTCCCGCTCCAGCTCCTCGACGTAGAAGCGGTCGAGGCCGCTGTTCTCGAGGAAATCCTCCCGCAGGGCGATATCGCGACCGGCGACGATCCCCGGCAGGAGATTGTGCAGGTAGACCGCCTCCTTCTTGATATTGACCACCACGTCGCGGAAGAGGCCGTCGGGGATTTCGCCGTCGGAGAGCCCCTTGTTGCGGATCTCCTCGGCCACCTCGAGACGCAGCGCCTCCTGCTCGGCCCGGGTGTTGTAGCGGGAGTAGAAGTTGCGGATCCGCTCCTTGACGTGGGACAAAAGCATGCCGTAGAGGCGCTCCTGCTGGTTGAGTTCGCCGAGTTGCTGCAGCAGACCGGCGATCGTCAGACGCCCGTCTTCGATGGCGGTAATCCCCTTCTGCAGACAAACGACCTTTTTGCGGCCGTAGAGGCCGAGGTATTTGTTGTCCCTGATATCGTTGAAGAAGAGGGCCTCGAAGAGCTTGGGAGACAGTTCGTCGAAGGCCTTCTTGTTGCCGAGAAGGCTGCGGACAAACTCCTCGGTGAAGCGGACGTTCTCCATGAAGGCCAGCTGATTGATGTGGGCCGAGGCGCTGTCGTAACGGTCGAAGTAGGTGACGATATAGGAAAATCCCTCGAGAAGGGAGAGATCGGCGCCGTCGCGGATCTTTTCGTCGCAGGCCTTGCCGGTCTCGAGGAGGATATGCTCGAAGGTGTGATCGCGGTTCTCGGTGGCCCGGCGCTTGGCGTAAAGGAGCTTGACCATATCCTCGCTGTCGATGCTGGCGTCGATCTGCTGCTCCTGGAGAAAGAGTCCGGCAAGAATCTCCCGGGTTTCCGAGATGTAGTCCTGCTCATCCGAATCGACCAGCTTGTCGTGCTTGAGCATCTCGTCGAGGGTATAAAAAAGCGCCGAGGGGATCTTGTTGCGCACCGACAGGGTCTTGAGGCGGGTGAGACGGGCCTTTTCCTGGGTGCTGATGCTCCCCTTGCGGTTGCATTCGATGAGGAAGTTCTTGTACTCGTCGACGATCCGCCGGTTGTCGGGGTCCTTGTACATGACATCGATGCGGATCCGCTCCTGCTGGTACTTGTCGACGCCGAGGCTCTCCGCCAGGAGCTGCAGGCGGGCGAACTCGTGATCGGGAATCGACTTGTGGGCATAGTAGAGTTCGCGGAAGTTTTCCTGGTAGAGCCGGTGCTTTTTGTTGATCAGCTTGATCAGGTAAAGGGAACTCTTGTGGCCGAGAAGACCGAAGAGTTCGTCCGTGAGGTTGGCGTCGTCCCCGTCCTCCAGACAGGAAGTGCGCTTGAGAAGTTTGCCGAGGAGACGCAGGATCCCCTCCTGTTGCTCCTGGAGGGGTCCGGAAACGGAGCCGGTGAGGAAGATGAAGTAGTTGGCGACCGCATTGCCGTCGAGAAAAATCCGGTCGTAGCTCTGCACCCCTTCCGTATGGTCGGTGAACTGCAACGACCCGCCCTCCTGAAAGGTCGCCCCGTAGAGGACCAGACGGTTGCGCACGTCCCCCTTGGCCAGATCGGCCAGGGGAAGATCGACCCCGAACATGTATTCGCAAAAAGTGCCGCCGTTCCCCCGGTGGCTGATGCCGTCGCGGGAGAGGACGAACTCGTTCCCCGGAGAGAAGAAGCGCATGGTGTTGCCGGGGGTTTCGTAAAAATAGCAGCGGTAGGCGTCCCGGGCGGCGGCGGTGGCGAAATATTCAATGGTCTCGTTGACGTGGCCGTGGAGGCGGATTTCCTGATGCATAGAGGTCTTTTCCCGATTTTTACGAAACATGAAGCCCTTGCGGGCTCAGGTTCAAGGGGTGGCCGCTTTCGTTCCGAGATTCAGGGTCAATTGCTGGCCATCGCAGGCAAACTCGACCCCCGCGGGGAGAATGGCCGAATCGCGCAGGTGTTCCACCTCGTGGCTCAGATGGGTGAGCAGGGTGCGTCTGGCTCCCAGGCGTCCGGCGACCTCGAGCGCCTGGGGAATATTGAAGTGTGTCGTATGGGGCCGGAAGCGCAGGGCATCGATGACCAGAACCTCGAGTCCCTGCAGCTGGCGTTCCGTCTCCGCCGGGATGGCGCTGCAGTCGGTGAGGTAGGCAAGGGGCCCGATGCGGTAGCCGAGGCACCAAGTGCCGCCATGGCGCAGCGGCAGGGGGCGGACGGTCTCGCCGAAGAGTTGGAAGGGGGCGGCGACTTCTCGGGTGACGAGGCGCGGCCGGTACCCCGGTTCAACGTCCTCTTCGAAAATATAACCGAAATTCCGGCGGATCAGGGCGATGGTTTCCTTGGAGCCGAAGATGGGGATCGCCTCGCCGCCGGTGAGGTTGAAGGCCCGCAGATCGTCGATGCCGTGGACGTGATCGGCGTGGGTGTGGGTGTAGAGAACGGCGTCGATGGCCCGAACCCCCTCCCGCAGCATCTGCTGCCGCAGGTCGGTGGAGGTGTCCAGGAGGACGTTTTTTCCCCCCCAGGAGAGAAGAGCGCTGCACCGGGTGCGGGAATTCTCCGGCCGGGTCGAGAGGCAGACCGGGCAGGAACAGCCGATCACCGGAACCCCGGTGCTGGTCCCCGAGCCGAGAATGGTCAGGGTCAATAGCGCCTCGCTCATACCTTGAATGCACCCACCTCGTCTTCAAGGGCCGCGGTCTGCCGGGAAAGGATGGCCATGACCTGGTCGAGTTCGGCGGTGCGGGCGGCATTCCCTTCGGCGATCGCCCGGATGCTGGCCACGGCCTCGACGACCTGGGCACTGCGCTGGGTCTGCTCGCGGGTCGCCGCGTCGATGCGCTCGATCATGTTGCGCACCTGCTCCATGCTGGCGCCGATCTGATGGCTCCCCTTGGCCTGCTCCCGGGTGCTGATCTTCCCCTGGGAGGCGATTTCCCTCATCGCCTCGGCGGCGCGGGCCAACTGCCGGCTCCCTTCGGTCTGCTGTTTGACGGCGGTGGCGATCTGCCCGAGCATCGTGGCGACCTGGTTGATCGAATCGGTGATCTGCCGACTCCCCCGGGACTGCTCCTGGGTGGCGCGGACGATCCCCTGCACCTGCTCCGAGGCCTTGAGGGTACTGTTGCGGATCTTTTCCAGGGCCGCACCGGCCACCTTGGATCGCTCCACCTCCCGATTGACCCGCTCGCTGCCGGCGGTCATGGCATCGACCGCTGCGCGGGTTCCGGCCTGCAAGCCGCCGATAATCGTCCCGATCTCCCGGGTGGAAACCGCGGTGCGGTCGGCCAGCTGGCGGATTTCCACGGCCACGACGGCAAAACCCCGGCCGTGCTCCCCCGCCTGGGCGGCGATGATGGCTGCGTTGAGGGCCAGAAGGCCGGTCTGGTCGGCGACCTCGTCGATGACATTGAGAATCTTGCCGATGGCGTCCGACTGCTTCCCCAACACCTTGATGGCCTCGTTGGCCCGGTCAACGGTTTGACGCACCTCACCGATCCCCCGGATCGACTCGTCCACCGCCGCCTTCCCCTCCTCGGCGTCGCGGGCCGCTTCTTCGGAGAGACGGTTGGTGCGCTCGGCGTTTTCCTCGATCTCCTTGATGGAGGCGTCGAGCTCGATGATGGAGGAGGCGGTCACCTCGGTGGAGGAGGTAAGGATCTCGACATTTTCCGCCACCTGCTGGCTGGCGACGGACATTTCGCTGATGGAGCTGGAAACCTCGTCGACGGTCCCGAAGAGCTTTTCCATCTGGGAGGCGATCTCCTCGATCGTCGCCCCGAGTTCCAGGGTCGCCGACGAGCTCTCCTCGACGGCATGAACCAGGACGCCGGTGCTCTCGGCGATCCCGGAGACGGCGCTGTCGATCCCCTGGATGGCCCGGAAGGACTCCTCCAACGCCTGAGACTGGCGGATCGCTCCGGCATTGACCTCGTTGCTGGAGGTGCGGATTTTTTCCGTCGCCCCGACCAGATCGATCGAAACCGTCCGGGTCCGTTGCACCATCTCCCGCAGGCGAGCGACAAAGGCGTTGAAACTCTCGGCCAGGGCCCCCACCTCGTCCCGGGAGCTGACCTGGAGGATCTGGGTCAGATCCCCCTCCCCTTCGGCGATGTTTTTCAAGTTGGCGACGACCTCCGCCAGGGGGCGGGTGATCCCGCGGCTGATCACCACGCCGATCAGACCGGCGACGGTGCCGAGGACGAGGAGGAGGAGCCAGAGGAGCTGACGGGTTTTTTCCTGGGACGAGACCATCTCCGAGATATCGATGGCCAGAAGGACGCCGGCCTGCCCGCTCCCCAGGGAATTGGCGATCAGGGCAAAGGGATCCCCACCGATGGTCATGCGACGGATCTGGCGGCTCGACACGATCCCCCGCCCCATTTCCTCAAGTTCGCTGGCGCTCGATTGCAAGATGGTCAGGTCGAGGCCTTGCAGACCTTCATGGGTGGTTGCGTAGACGCCCTTCTCATCGAAGAAGGCGACCTCGGAGTGGCTGAGGGCCTTGAGCTTATTGGCGAAACCCTTGTCGAGAAAGGAGACGCCGACCAGATGGCCGATGACCTCCTGCTGAGTCGCCACCGGAGAGGCGGTGACGACTCCGAGCTGGCCGTCGAAGGTTCCCAGGGCATAGGACGACTCCCCCTCCAGACTGTCCTGGATGACCGGGTGCTCCCTGCCGGTGACTGCCGGCAGCCCTTCGGTGGTGACCGAACGGAAGATCAGCGTGCCGTCGGCCCCGAGGATCTCGACGAGATCGAACCCGTAGCTCTTCTGGGCCTCTTCGGCAATCGCCTGCAACCCTTCTGTCTCGCCGCTCAGGGTCGCATAGTAGACGGTATTGACCACCTCGGCGTTGCGGGACATGAGCTGGATATAGTTGCCGTATTCCCGCTGGGAAAGGGTCGTGGAAATCTCCACGAAATCGGCGACTCCCGCCGCCCGCTCCTCCATTTCTCGCTCGAGCTGATCGCCGGTGAGCTGCAGAACCACCAGGACGACGGCCGCCAGGGGGATGACGGAAAGACCGATCAGGGACAGAAGGATTTTCCCGCGCAACTTCAACAACCCGACCATTGCCACACCCTTGGATAACTCTAAGAGGTTCACAGAGGAGTTCCCGACCGGCGGGGGGCACTCGACTCGGCGCCGCCCGCCCTGGAACTTTGGGAAGGGTCGGCTGAGACCGGACCCCGGTGCAAAATAACACCTTTTAATAACGGGTGGCAACTATTTATACGCCTTTTTGCTCGGGAATGAAGGGGCAAGGGATCTTTCGAAAACCCCCTTCCGCCCCGTTCGTCGTTGCCCCCCGCTTCGGCACCGGTTATCCTTGAGGTGTCTTCCCGCAAGGAGAGCGGACCATGCCCCGACGCCCCGACATCCCGAGCCTTTTCGTCAGCCATTTCACCGTGGACAAAGCCGCCCCCTTCTACAGGCATCTCAATCGCCTGGAGGTCGAAATCGGCCGGGAGGACTACCGCCACCTGAAACGGGTGGAACTCCTGGACGAGACCCCCCCGGAGGAGACCTTTGCCGCGATGGAGGAGATCACCGAGCGGGTCCTCGACACCACCCAGAACAACTACAACCGGCAACTCCTCTTCCGCCGGGGGATCCGGGTCTATCTCGACGTCCCCCGCTACACCGTCTACTACCGCCTCCCCGACAGGGCCCTGCGCTTCATCCCGTTGTGGCGGCAAAAGGTTCTGCGGCAGTTCTTCGGCGCCGTCCCGACTTCGAGCTCGGATTGGATCGCCTGCGACCGTCGCCTCGAGGGATTCGAGTGCCGCTTCGAAGCCGACGGCTCGGGGGGAGTCCTCCTTCTGCGGCGCCGGGGCGGAATCGATCCCGGCACGGCGCTGTTGACCGCCACCCACGGGCCCTACGATCCCCACACTCTCGAAGTCGCCCTCTATTTTCTCCGCGCCGGCAAGGGGGATGCGGCGGCGATCAATCTCGGATTTTCCGGCCGCGAGCCCCTCACCGACGAGAATCTGGAAATTCTCAAGGGATGGGGCGTTCCCCTCAATCCCAGCAACATCGACGTCATCTACCCCTACGTTGACGGCCAGGGGCACCCCTACTGCTACAAGATGGAAGAAGGCTTCCGTCGCTATGCCGCCCTCCTCGGCCTGTCGTCCCCGCAACTGATCATCGATATCCACGGCTGCGTCGGCACCCGGACGGACGATTACCGGCTGGTGGTGGGGCTGGGCGGGTTTCCTCCCTATCCCCGCACCGACGATCTCGGCCGGATGGTTGAACGCGGCGGCGTCCTCCACCTCACCCCCCGCCCTCTCCTGCGCCGCGGTCTCGGGATCCTGCGCGATCTGTCCACAGAGATCTATCTCCAATACTGCGAAGAACCCCACAGGGGGTGCCACCTTTTTCTCCTCGGCGGACTGCAGCTCATCGGCCGCGTCATCGATCCGCGCACCGAGGTGGCCAGCCTCCTCCCCGGCGAGGAGCGCACCTTCCTCCCCTCCGACAATATCCGCTGGCTCCCCGGCGCCGGCGGCAATGCCCGACAGCGGATCGAAGCAGGAAAACTCTGCAGCGATGCCCTCTGCCTCCATGTGGAAATCCCCACCGCGATGCGGCGCCGCATCGCTCTGCGCCTGCAGGAGGCGATGATCACCGACTCCCTCGAGTCAAGTACCCTGTAGCATTTCCCGGATGAAAAAACAGGCGGGACAAAATCATTAAAACTATTGAATTTCAGAAGACTCCCTGCTAAGGTTCCTCTGCTTCAAGTCGCTGAATTCACCCGTTCGTTCGGCAGTGCTCCGCAAGGCCCCCTGCCCTTTATCATCCCGCAAGGAGGAGTCCAAACCCATGAGCAAGCGTCTCAAGTCCGTCATGATCCTTTGCCTGGCCCTTTTTCTCTTATCCGGATGCACCATGGGGATGACCCCGATTCAGGGAATGTTTTTCACCGATTTTGAAGGACCCCTGATGGTGGGAAGCGCCGCCGGCTATTCCAAGGTCGGCGTCGCCGAAGGGATGGTGATCGTCGGTGTCGGGCGCGGCGACGTCAGCATCAGCGCCGCCATGAAAAACGGCGGCATCAAGAAGATCCACCATGTCGACTATCACACCCAGAACATCATGGGCGTCTTCTCCCGGGTTCAGCTGAAGGTCTACGGCGAATAATACCGTCGCCGGAGGAACGCTCACAAAAGAGCGCCATCCCTTCTTGCGGGGATGGCGCTTTTTTGTAAGCTTTGAGGGAACAGCCTTTTTCCAGGCCCGGCGGCGATCCGCCCAGAATCGAAAAAGAAAGGCCCATTCCATGCCTGACAAGGATTCCGATGCCCTGATCCAGAAGGGGATCGCCGCCATCGAGGACGGCAACACCCTGGTCGCCCTGCTGCACTTCGAAAAAGCGGCCCGATTCGACCCCTCCCCCGTCGCCCTCTCCTACCTCGGCTACTGCATGGCCCGGGAAAACCGGCAGATGCAGAAGGCCCTGAGCCTGTGCACCAACGCGCTGCAGGCCGACCCCCACAAACCCCTCTACTATCTCAACCTCGGTCGGGTCTACCTCCTGGCCGGCGAGAAGGGGAAGGCGATCAAAACCTTCCGCAAGGGGCTCAAACAGGGGAGAAGCCCGCAGATCATCGAAGAACTCAAGGCACTCGGCCTGCGGGGGACGCCGACGATTCTCTCCCTCTCCCGCAACAACCCCCTCAACAAATACCTCGGCCTCCTGCTGGAAAGGCTCGGCCTGCGCTAAGCAACCTCCCCTCGAAATGAAGGAAGCCGGGCTCCAGGGCCCGGCCTCCTGTTTTTCTTTTTCCCACAGCTTCGTCAGTAGGGGCGGCGGCTCTTCCCCGGCTTGTACTCGCCGGCAAAGGGCGCCATTTCGATGATCAATCCCTCGACGAATTGACCCTTTTCGACAACCACCGGCGTCGGGGTTTGCCCGCCGAGGATGCCGTAAGGCTCTCCGGTGCGCGGCATATCCCAGGCGTGAATGCGGGCCGCCAGATAATAGGTCCCCCCGGAGGGGAGATAGATGGTGAAGCGCCCCTCGGCGTCGGAAAGGGTCGATCCGTAATCGGGGAGCCGCTTCAGGTCCTGATCGCTGTACGCCATGGCGAACCCCCCGGCGACGGGATTCCCCGGCCGGTCGAGGAGAATGCCGCGGATCCCCGTATCCGTTTCCCGAGCCACCACCTCTTTTTTGAAAAACATCGGCGCCTTCATCGGCACCACCTCCAGATCGACCCGGGAAATTTTCCCTTCGACGACGGTGGTGACGATGCGCTGGTGTTCGGAGTAGAAATCGCCCGGGGAAAGGGGACCGGTGGACTGGCCGCTCATGCGCTTGCGCGCCACGACGTAGTAGGTCCCGGGGGAAAGATCGAGGGAATAGTACCCCTCGGCATCGGTCGGCTGCGAGATGAACCGGGACGGGCCGAGGAGATTGGAGATGGTGTCGGAATAGATGTTGACGAAGGCCGCGGTCAGGGGCTCATCCGACCCCTTGATAAAGACCTTTCCCTGAATGCCGGTCCGGCCGTGGCCGTCGACATAGTCGTTCACCTGGACCGGACACTCCCCCACCTCGCTCCGGCCGGCGTCGCGGTGCAGGGCGCACGCCGGGAGGAGACTTAAAACCAGCAGCAGCAAAAGGACTCTCTGGGTCAATCGATACATCGTCACCTCCCGGCCATTTCAGTCCGACAGGGTCCTCATCTCCAACGGAGGTGACCCCATCCGACCCGTCATAATTTGCAAATTCTATCGGCCGACCGGCAAATGTCAACGCCGCCATTGAAAAGCCCGGCAAGGGACGCTAGACTTGAACCCTATGAGCATCCACTCCCCCCCTTCTCCCCACCAGCGCGACCCCTCGCGCCTGACCCGGCAGCGCTTCGACGCCCTGATCATCGGCGGCGGCATCAACGGTGCCGGCATCGCCCGCGACCTGGCGCTGCGCGGCGTCCGTGTCGCCCTGGTGGAAAAGGAAGATTTCGCCTCGGGAACCTCCAGCGCCTCGACCAAGCTGGTCCACGGCGGCCTCCGCTATCTCGAACGCTTCGACTTCCGGCTGGTCTTCGAGTCCTGCCGCGAGCGCCGCATCCTGCAGACCATCGCCCCTCACCTGGTGCGCCCCCTCCCCTTTTTCATCCCCGTCTACAAGGGGGACCCCCGCTCCCTCCTCACCATCCGCGCGGGGATGACCCTCTACGACCTTCTCGCCCTCTTTCGCAACACCGGCCGGCACACCATCCTCTCGGCCGACGAAACCCTCCGCAGCGAGCCGGCCCTGCAGGGCGAAGGCCTTGTCGGAGCGGCCCGCTACTGGGATTGCCGCATGGACGATGCCCGGCTCTGCCTGGAAAACATCCTGGCGGCGGCCGAAGCCGGGGCCGAGGTCTTCAACTACATGACCCTGACCTCCCTGCTGAAAAGGGGAGGAAAGGTCTGCGGAGCCCGGCTGCGCGACGGCATCGACGGCCAGGAACGGGAGGTCGAGGCGACCGTCATCATCAATGCCACCGGTCCCTGGCTCGACCGCCTCTGTGCCCTCGATGGCGACGACGCGGCGAAACTGCGCACGACCCGCGGTACCCACATCCTCGTTCCCCGTATCAATTGCGGCGACGAGGCGCTCTATCTGACCGCCGGACGGGACGACCGGCTCTTTTTCGTCATCCCCTGGGGAGAGCTCTCCCTGATCGGCACCACCGATGTCGACGACCGCCGGGATCCCGACAACCTCACCCCCACAGAGGACGACATCGCCTATCTGCTCGGGGAAGCCAAGCGCCACCTGCGCACCCCGGAACTCAAGCGCGACGACATCGTCTCCTCCTTCGCCGGACTCCGCCCCTTGGTGGCCGAAGAGGAATCGAAGGCGACGCGCACCTCCCGGGAACATCGCCTCTTCACCTCTGCCTCAGGGCTCCTTTCCGTCGGCGGCGGGAAGTACACCACCTACCGGGCGGTGGCCGAGGAGGTTTCCTCTCGGGTCATGGAGCTTCTCGGGCGCCCCCGGGGCCCCTCCCTGACCGGGAGCACCCCCCTCCCCGGCGGCGCCACCGGCGACTTCCGCCGGTACCTGGCGACCCAGGTCCCCCTCTGGAGAAGCGCCTGCGATCTCCCCCGGGAACGGCTGGAGGGGCTGGCCGACCTCTACGGATCACGAACTCCGCGGCTTCTGGCCATGGCCGATGCCGAGCCGGACCTTCTGTACCCCATCGTCGCCGGGTCCCCCCTCCTCGCCCTCCAGGTGGCCTATGCCGTCGACTTCGAAGGGGCCCGGACGCCCGAGGATATCCTCCGTCGCCGCACACCCCTGGCCCTCCTTCCGGGACGGGGTCTGGCCGAACTCCCTGCCGTCGCCGAAATCATGGCGAGCCGCCTCGGAATCGACCGGGACCGCAGGCAGGAATGGGAAAACAGCTACCGGAAGCGCTACCTTACCCCCTGAAAGGATCGTCGATGGAGATCAAGCTTCAGCACGCCTCCCCCCTCGCCCACAAGACCCCCTGCCTGGTGCTGACGGCGCTGGAGGGGAAACCCTCCACCCCGCTCCTCAAAGATTTGGATGTCCGGCTCGACGGCATCGTCGCTCGGGCCTTCAAGGACGGCGAATTCACCGGGCGCCTGGGCGAAACGCTGCTGATCCACTCGGGGAGCCGCCTGGCCCAGGAGAGGATTCTCCTCCTCGGCCTCGGCAAGGAAAAGGGTTTCGGCGCCGAGCGTCTGCGTCAGGCCGCCGGTCAGCTCGTCGGCTTCCTCCAGGGTCGAAGGCTGGGAACCTGCGCCATCGACCTGACGTCCCTTCCCCTGCGCCGGATGACCCTCGAGGCGGCGACCCAGGCGATCGCCGAAGGGCTGCAGCTGGCCGGCTACCGTTTCGACCGTCACCGCACGGAAAACGGCCGCGAGCTCCCCCCCCTGCTCGAAAGGGCGACACTTCTGGTTTCCAGCAAAGGCGATCTCCGCGCGGCCACCCCCGGGCTGAAGGTGGCGCGCTGCATCGACCGCGGCGTCACCCTGGCCCGCGACCTGGTCAACGAACCGGGCAACGTCAAATCCCCCGACTACCTCGCCCGCCAGGCCCGGGCGCTCAGCGAGGAGGTCCCCCTGCATTGCACCGTTCTCGACCGGGCGCAACTGGAAGTGGAAGGGATGGGAGCCCTCCTCGGGGTCGCCCAGGGGAGCATCCGGGAACCGCGTCTGATCGTTCTCGAGCACCGGGGAGGAAACGGCGACGCCAGGCCGATCGTTTTGATCGGCAAAGGGGTCGTCTTCGATGCCGGAGGAATTTCCCTGAAACCTGCTGAAAAAATGGACGAAATGAAGATGGACATGGCCGGGGGAGCCGCCGTCATGGGAACCTTGCTCAGCGCCGCCCTGCTCAAACTCCCGATCAACCTCATCGGGATCATCCCGGCCGTGGAAAATCTGCCGTCAGGGAGCGCCATCCGCCCCGGCGACATCCTCACCTCCCTCTCGGGACGGACCATCGAGGTGTTGAACACCGATGCCGAGGGGCGCCTGATTCTCGCCGACGCCCTGACCTACGCCCGGCGCTTCGAGCCCCGCGTCGTCATCGACCTGGCGACCTTGACCGGCGCCTGCATCATCGCCCTCGGCCACCATGCCAGCGCCATCCTGGGGAATCACAACGGACTGATCCGGAAACTGATTCAGGCCGGAGAAAGGAGCGGCGAAAGGCTCTGGCAGCTCCCCCTCTGGGAAGATTACGGCCATCAGATCAAAAGCGAGGTGGCGGACATCAAGAACACCGGCGGCCGCCCCGCCGGAACGATCACCGCGGCGGCCTTCCTGCAGAAGTTTGCCGCCGAATTCACCTGGGCCCATCTCGATATCGCCGGAACAGCCTGGGAAGAAAAGGGGCGCCCCTGCCAGCCGAAGGGCGGAACCGGCGTCGGCGTCCGTCTCCTGCTCGCCTACCTGATGCAGGGGGGATTCCCCGGAGAGGCCGATTGACGGTCCGGTGAAATTATCGCCCCATCCTTGACAGACTCAAGGCCCCTGCTAGATTTCCCCCAATGAACCGCGCAAAAGGAGGGCCCTTGCTACGGTACTGTGCCTGGTGCGGAGAATATCAGGGAGCGATCGAGGGAGAAGGGCATCAGATCCGCAAGGACGTCTGCGAGATCGACACCGCGACGATCTGCTCCCTCTGTCTGGACCTGCTCCTGAAGAAGCCTGCCGACAAATCGCGCCGCCAACCCTGACTGCTCCCAGGTCTTCGCCGGTGTCCGGGAGACCCCTCTGACCAACAATTTTCTGTGTTTTTTTTAATGGATGCGGTTGAAATTTTCGCTCCTGCCGCTAGAGTGTTCAAAGTCCGGATTTTCCCGGGAGGGCCGGAAAAATCTGCTTCTTTTGCACAGAACAGGAGAGCATGACGATGACACAGGGCACGGTAAAATGGTTCAATGACGCCAAGGGATTTGGTTTTATCGAACAGGAGGGGGGGCAGGATGTCTTCGTCCACTTCTCCGCCATCAGCATGGAGGGGTTCAAGACCCTGGCTCAGGGCGACCCCGTCGTCTTCGAAATTATCCACAGCCCCAAGGGACCCCAGGCGCAAAACGTCGCCCGCCTCTGATCAGGGAGCGCCGGGGTTCCGCTTACGAAGCGGCGGCTTCTGCCGCGAAATCTCCTTGCCAATCCCCCCGGCCCCATGGTAATAGCACGGACAGTCTTCCGTTCACACGGCGTATTGCCGGAACGATTTCGACCGTCAACCCCAGGTGCGGCCATGACCCGAAAGTCCTGACCGAAACACCTTTTTAAAACCTCCCTTACCGGAGAGCAGAGGAGCACGAAAGACGATGGCACAAGGCACTGTGAAATGGTTCAACGACGCTAAGGGATTCGGCTTCATTCAGGACGACGGCGGCACCGACGTTTTCGTCCACTTTTCCGCCATTACCAGCGAGGGATTCAAATCCCTGGCCGAGGGCGATCGCGTCGAATTCGACGTGACCCAGGGGCAGAAGGGTCCCCAGGCCTCCAACGTCCGCAAGATCTGACCGGAACAGTCGGGGAATTCCATCCATCAAAAAGCTCCGCGTCGCCGCGGAGCTTTTTTTGTCCCTCGCCCCGCCTTTCTCCAAGGGAATCCCGCCATTTATCCCGCGGCTATCGGACCGGCTTTGATCTTGACATCCCCCCCCCCGTATTGCTAACGTACGTCCTTGGTGAAATTTACGCCCCCGTCACTCCCTGCGCCAACCCGACAGGTTCGTCCTATGAAAGTGCTGGTTTCCGATAAGTTTTCCCCCGAAGGACTCAGCGTCTTCGAGGAAGCCCAAGGGATCGAACTGGATTACAGGCCCGGAATTTCCCCCGCCGAACTCCTTGAGGCGGTCTCCGATGCCGAGGCCCTGGTCGTTCGCGGCGGCACCCAGGTCACGGCCGAGGTCTTCGCCGCGGCAAAGCGCCTCAAGGTCGTGGGCCGCGCCGGAATCGGCGTCGAAAACATGGATCTGAGCGCCGCCAACAGCAAAGGGGTGGTGATCGTCACCACCCCCTTCGGCAGCACCACGACCACCGCCGAGCACACCATTGCCATGATCATGGCCCTGGCCCGGCAGATCCCCGAAGCGAGTCATTCCACCAAGAGCGGCCGCTGGGAAAAAGATCGCTTTCTCGGCGTCGAAATATCCGGCAAAACCCTCGGAGTCATCGGCGCCGGCAAGATCGGCCGGCTGGTCATCGAACGGGCCCTGGGGCTGAAGATGCGGGTCGTCGTCTATGACCCCTACCTCGCCGACGAGGTGGTCCGCCAGATGGAGGCCGAACAGGTCGACTTCGACCAGCTGCTGGAGCGCTCCGACTTTATCACTCTCCACCTCCCGCTGACCGCCGAGACCGAAGGACTGCTCAACCGCGAAGCGCTGGAGAAGGTCAAACCGTCCTGCCGCATCGTCAACTGCGCCATCGGTGGGCTGATTGACGAGGAGGCCCTGGCCGAGGCGATCTGTTCCGGACGGGTCGCCGGCGCCGCCCTCGATGTCTTCAGCAAGGAGCCTCCTGACGGGGACAACCCGCTCCTCCCCCTCGAACAGGTCATCTGCACCCCCCACCTGCGCGCCGCAACCCTCGACGCCCAGGTCAATGTCACGGTCCAGGTCGCCCACCAGATCACCGACTTTCTGCAGCGGGGGATCGTCACCAACGCCATCAACGTCCCGTCCATCAGCGCCGACCTCCTTGGGGTCATCCGCCCCTACATCGAGCTCGCCGAACGCCTCGGCTCCTTTCAGGCCCAGCTCTCGGCCCGGGGGCTGCAGAGCATCATCGTTGAATACGCCGGAATCGTCACCGATCATCCGACGGCGCCGCTGACCATGGCCCTGCTCAAGGGGCTGCTGACGCCGATGCTCGGCTCCATGGTCAACTATGTCAACGCCCCGCACCTGGCCACCGAACGGGGGCTGCGGGTCATCGAAACCCGGAGCGCCACCGCCGAGGGGTTCTCCAATATCATCCGCCTGACCGTCAACGGCGCCGAGGGACAACGCTCCGTCTGCGGCACCCTCTTCGGCCAGGATGACTACCGGATCGTCCGGGTCGACGACTACCCGGTCGAGGCGGTTCCGGAAGGAAACCTCCTCGTCCTTCACAACTACGACCGCCCCGGCGTCATCGGCTTCATCGGCAAGATCCTCGCCGACGCCAATATCAACATCGCCATGATGAACCTCTCCCGCCGCAAGATAAAAGGGCGGGCGATCTCCATGATCAACGTCGACAGCAGGATTCCCGAAGAGATCCTCGAAGCGCTGCGGAGCAATGAAAACATTCTCTCGGCGGTTCAGGTCCAGCTCTGAAACGAGGCGCCCGGCGCCGAAGGACAGCGAACCGGAATGACCAATGATGACACCTGATGCCGTATCCGAGGCCATGCTCCCCAAGGGGGTCAAGGACTTTCTGCCGAACAAGGCGGCCAAGCTCGTCTATCTGAAGCAGACCCTCAATGGAATTTTCACCCATTGGGGTTTTCGCCCCATCCTTCCGCCGTCCCTGGAATTCCTGCATGTGCTCGAGAAGGGGCTCGGGGAGGGTCTGCGGGAAAAAACCTTTCGCTTCGACGACCGCCAGAGCGGCAAACTGGTGGCCTTTCCCCCCGACATCACCCCCCAGGTGGCGCGCATCGTCGCGACCCGGATGCGGGAGATCCCCCTCCCCCTGCGCCTCTGCTACACCGGGCGGGTGCTGCGTCACGCCGAGCAGCAGGCCGGCAAGGACCGGGAGATCTTCCAGGCCGGAGTCGAGCTGATCGGACTGGACAGCCCGGAGGCCGACGCCGAGATGATTGCCATGGCCATCGAGTGTCTCAAGACCCTCGGGGCCTCGGAGTTCACCGTCGACATCGGCCAGGTCGAGTTTTTCCGCGGGGTGATGGCCGAACTCCCCCTCTCCGGGACGCGGGCCCGGGAGGTCGAAGGAGCCATCGCCCGCAAGGACAGCTCCGAACTCACCGCCCTCCTCCGCGACGTCCCCTTGAGCGACCGGGCCCGGGAGGAGGTCATGGCTCTCCCCCGCCTCTTCGGCGGCCGGGAGGTCCTCGAGCGAGCCGCAAAGGTCGTTGTCAATCCCCGCTCGAAGCGGGCCCTGGAAAACCTCCAGCGCGTCCTCGAAATCCTCCAGGTCTACGGCGTCGAAGATCACGTCACCTTCGACCTCGGCGAACTGCGCGGCCTCGACTACCACACCGGCGTCACCTTTCAGGGATTTCTCGCCGGCGTCGGCAAGGCCGTCTGCCTCGGCGGCCGCTACGACAACCTCACGGCCCGCTACGGTTATCCGGCACCGGCCACCGGGTTCGCCTTCGACCTGCAGGGGCTCCTCTTCGGCCTCGACCGGGAGCTGGACGAGGTCGCCGTCAGCCACACGGACGTGCTGATCTTCCAGGGAGGAGCCGACAAACAGCGCGCCCAGCGCATCGCCCAGGCTCTGCGCCGCCAGGGATACTCCGCCGCCCGCGACATCATCGCGCGAAACCTCGACGGTTCCCTGGACTACGCCCGGCGGATGAATTTCCGCTATCTGATGCTCGGCGATGCCGAAAACGATGAAATCCAGCTCATTCACCTTGCCGACGGCCGGCGATCGACGATCCGCTACCAGGAGATCCTCACCGGCAATTTTGCTCTTTAAGCCCGACCAGGAGAACGAAACACTATGGCTAATGTGGTAATCGTAGGAGCCCAATGGGGCGATGAAGGTAAGGGTAAGGTCGTTGACATCTACACCGAATATGCCGAGGACGTCGTCCGCTACCAGGGGGGAAACAACGCCGGGCACACCCTGGTGGTCGGCAACGAGAAGACGGTCCTGCACCTGATTCCCTCGGGGATTCTCCATGAGGGGAAACGCTGCATCATCGGCAACGGCGTCGTCCTCGACCCCAAGGTCTTCCTGCACGAGATCGAAGGGCTCAAGAAAAAGGGGTACCTTCAGGACGACAGCCAGCTGGTGGTCGACGGCAACGTTCACATCATCATGCCCTACCACAAGGCGATCGATATCGCCCGCGAAAAGCAGTCCGGAGAGCGCAAGATCGGCACCACCGGCCGCGGCATCGGCCCGACCTACGAAGACAAGATCGGTCGCCGCGGCATCCGCCTCATCGACCTGGTCAAGCCCCAGACCTTCGCCCGCAAGCTCAAGGAATTCCTCCCGGAAAAAAACTTCCTCCTCGAAAAGCTCCTCGGCGAACCGCCCATGGACGAAGCGGCGATCCTCGAGGAATACGGCGCCTACGCCCGGGAACTGGCGAAGTACCTGGGGCACGCCTCGACCCTCCTCAACCAGAGCATCGAGGCCGGACGCAACATCCTCTTCGAGGGGGCCCAGGGGAGCCTTCTCGACGTCGACCACGGGACCTATCCCTACGTCACCTCCTCCTCGACCATCGCCGGCGGCGCCTGCACCGGGACCGGCGTCGGGCCGCGCTTCATCGACGAGGTCATCGGCATCTCCAAGGCCTACGTCACCCGCGTCGGCGAAGGCCCCTTCCCCACCGAACTCGACAACGAGATGGGGGAGCATCTGCGCCAGGCCGGCCAGGAGTTCGGCGCCACCACCGGCCGCCCCCGGCGCACCGGCTGGTTCGACGCCGTGGCGCTGCGGGAAGCGGTGCGCACCAACAGCATGAGCGGTCTGGCCATCACCAAGATGGACGTCCTCAACGACCTCGAGACCATCAAGATCTGTACCGCCTACTCCTACCGCGGCGAGATGCTCGACTACTTCCCCCAGGACTTCGACGTCCTCAAGGAGTGCAAACCGGTCTACGAAGAGATGGAAGGTTGGATGACTTCCCTCGCCGGAGCCAAAACCGTCGAAGAACTCCCCGAAAAGGCGCGGATCTACCTGAAGAAGCTCGAGCAGGTCACCGGATGCCCGGTGGCTCTGGTCTCCATCGGCCCCCGCCGCGACCAGACGATTCAGGTCAGAAATCCCTTCGGCTGAAGAATCGGGTGAAGGAGTGATCCCGGGCACCTTTTTCGAAAAAACGGGTTGACTTCTGCAGAACGATCCAGTATAAAGTCGATTCTGTTCGACGAGCCGGTAGCTCAGTTGGTAGAGCATCTGACTTTTAATCAGATGGTCGTGGGTTCGATCCCCCCCCGGCTCACCATTTTAATGCAGGAACCGCAGGGACATTTCCTGCAGGGCACTTGAAGCATAGGTCCCTATCGTCTAGCCTGGCCCAGGACACCGCCCTTTCACGGCGGCGACGGGGGTTCGAATCCCCCTGGGGACGCCAAAAGAATTTCAGCCCTATCGCCCCGACGGCGGTGGGGCTGTTTTCGTTCCGACTGTATCCAGTACGCCCGAGGTCCCCATGAATTCAGATGAAAAGATTGTCGAGATCTTCAGCGACGGCGCCTGCTCCGGCAACCCCGGTCCCGGTGGGTACGGCACCATCCTCCACTGGGACGACCACACCCGGGAGCTCTCCGGCTACGAAGCGGAGACCACCAACAACCGCATGGAGATGATGGGGGCCATCGCCGGCCTCGAATCGCTCAAACGTCCCTGCCGGGTGCGTCTGACCACCGACTCCCAGTATCTGCACAAGGGGATGACCGAATGGATCCAGGGATGGATCCGCAAGGGGTGGAAAAATTCCAAGAGGGAAGAGGTTCTCAACCGCGACCTCTGGGAGCGCCTCCTGGTTCTTTCGCAAAAACACCAGATCGAATGGCGCTGGGTCCGCGGCCATGACGGGCACAGGGAAAACGAACGCTGCGACGAGCTGGCGCGCGAGGCGATCATCCGCGGCCGAAAGGGGTAGGTCTCCATCCCCAAGAGGATGGACAGGGGAGGCAGATGTGTTATAATCCTGCGGTCTTCCGAACCTGTGCCGCGGTTTTTTTCGCCGCCCCCCTCACGCTGACGAGCCGGCCATGCCCCTTCCCATCCATCCCCCATCCCTCCCCGGAGAAGGCACCCCCTCCTTCGAGGCCCTCCTCTCCCTGGGTCTCTATGCCGCCATCGCCGTCCTCCTCGTCGGCCTCCTCCTCTTTCTCGCCGGGTATCTCGGAAACAAGACCCACAGCGTCGCCAAGGGGGAGCCCTACGAATCGGGAGTCGTCCCCACCGGGGAGGCCCGGCTCACCGAACCGGTCCCCTTCTATCTCGTCGCCATCTTCTTCATCGTTTTCGACGTCGAAATGATCTTCGTCGTCTCCTGGGCCGTCGCCTACGACCGTCTCGGCTGGGGGGGGTTCGCCCAGGTCGCTTTTTTCATCCTCATCCTCTTTCTCGGCCTGATCCACCTCTGGAAGACCGGCGGCCTTGACTGGGGTCCCCGCGCCCGCAGCCTCCCCTCCAAGAGGGAGAGGATGGAATGAGCGAAGAGATCCCGCCCAACGTCATCCTCGCCTCCCTCGACGACGCCATCAACTGGGGGCGCAAAAACAGCCTGTGGCCGATGTTTTTCGGCCTCTCCTGCTGCTTTGTCGAGATGATGAGCAGCATGACGCCGCGCTTCGACCTCGCCCGCTTCGGCGCCGAGGTGCTCCGCGGCACCCCCCGGGAGGCCGACCTGATGGTCATTTCCGGGACCCCCTTCAAAAAGATGGGGCCGACCATTCTGCGCCTCTACGAGCAGATGGCCAACCCCAAGTGGGTCATCTCCATGGGGAGCTGCTCCAACTCCGGGGGGATGTACGACACCTACTCGGTCATCCAGGGGGTCAACCAGCTCCTCCCCGTCGACGTCTACATCCCCGGCTGCCCCCCCCGCCCCGAGGCCTTCATGCAGGGGCTTATCCTGCTGCAGGAGAAGATCGCCGCCGAGGAGCGCCCGGCGCGCAAGGTCTTCGGCCTCCCGGGCGGAAGCGAAGGAACGACGGTCCCGGTTCTGGTCGACGGCCTCAGCAAGAGCCGCGACACCCGCGGCCCCGGCTACGGCAACGCCCCGAGCCGCGGCACCTCCCTGCAGCAACCCGACTTCTCCGGCTCCCGCTCCCCCCTCATCTGGACCCCTCCCCAGCCCCGCATCGCCTTTCCTTCGTCGACGAACGAGCTGCGCCGCGCCCTGGCGAAACGCTTCGGCAAAAAGGTGACCGAAGACCCCGAGGGGCGGGACATGCCGACTTTTCTCTGCGACGCTGCCACCGCCCCGGAGCTTCTGGCCTTCCTGAAGAACGAGGCGCCGCGGCGCTTCCGCCGCCTCGAGGACCTCACCGCCGTCGACGAGAGCACCCGGGCCGTCCCCCCGGGGCACGACTACACCCTGGTCTACCACCTCCTGAGTTTCGACGACCCCGGCTACCTGCGGGTCAAAGTCCCCCTGTCCGGCGAGTCTCCCGAGGCCCGCTCCATCACCGCCCTGTGGCCGAGCGCCGACTGGTACGAGCGGGAAGTCTTCGACATGTTCGGCATCCGCTTCGCCGGCCACCCCGATCTGCGGCGGATCCTCATGCCCGATTCCTGGCCGGGGCACCCCCTGCGCAAGAGCCACCCCTCCCGCGCCACGGAGATGCCCCCCTACACCGCCGCCACCGCTGCCACCATGATCCCCCGGGGAGGAAACTCCTTCTTCAAGGGGGCGCTACTCGAAGAGGGCGCCGGGACGATGATCCTCAACCTCGGCCCCCACCACCCCGGCACCCACGGCGTACTGCGCCTCGTCCTCAAACTCAACGGGGAAGAGATCGTCGACATCGACGCCGACATCGGCTATCACCACCGCGCCGCCGAGAAGATGGGGGAGCGCCAGCACTGGAACCAGTACATCCCCTACACCGACCGCATCGACTACCTCTCGGGGATTCTCAACAACATGGCCTACCTGCAGTCGGTGGAGACCCTGATGGGGGTGGAGGTGCCGCCGCGGGCCCGCACCATCCGCATCCTCCTCGGCGAACTCTTCCGCATCGCCAACCACCTGGTATGGCTCGGCACCTTCGCCCACGACGTCGGCGCCATGACCCCGGTCTTCTACGCCTTCGAATCCCGGGAGAAGATCTTCGATATCATCGAGGCGGTCACCGGCGGCCGCATGCACCCCGCCTGGCTGCGCATCGGCGGCGTCCCCCTCGACCTCCCCGAGAACTGGAAGGCTCTTGTCGACACCTTCACCGGCACCTTTGCCGCCCGCATCGACGAGTTCGACAAACTCCTGACCGACGGACCGATCTTCCGCGCCCGCACCGAGGGGATCGGCGTCCTCTCCCTCGACGAGGCCATCGACCTGGGGATCTCCGGCCCCAACCTGCGGGCCTGCGGCATCGCCTGGGACCTGCGCCGCTCCCTCCCCTACGGCGGCTATGAAGATTTCGACTTCGACGTCGCCACCGCCGAAGGGGGCGACTCCTTTGCCCGCTACCGGGTGCGCCTCGAGGAGATGCGCCAGAGCCTGAAGATCGTCCGTCAGGCCTCGGAGAAGATGCCGCCCGGACGCTGGATGACCGACGACTACCGCTACGCCTACCCCGAGCGGCGGGCCGGACTCCAGGATATCGAGAGCCTCATCCATCATTTCGTCAACGTCAGCCGCGGCCCCACCGCCCCCAAGGGGGAGTGCTACCGGGCCATCGAGTCGGCCAAGGGGGAGTGCGGCTACTACGCCGTCTCCGACGGAACCAGCATCCCCTACCGGATGCGCATCCGCACCCCGAGCTTCCCCCACCTGCAGGCCCTCCCGAAGATGACCCGGGGATGGCTGGTGGCGGACCTCATCACCATCCTCGGCTCCATCGATTTCGTCCTGGCGGACCTCGACAGGTAAATCGGCCGCCCGGATTATCAGGCCAATCGGTCGGATAGCGGCCTCACAGGGAACTTTCAGCTCATGACCGAACTCCTCAGCGAAAAAGAGATCGACGACCTCAGGGCCCGGGCCGCCTCCCTCCCCCACCCGCGGGAGATGATCGTCGACGTGCTGCGCGCCATCCAGGATTCCCACGGCTGGGTTCCGGACGAGGGGATCGAGCTGGCCGGGGTCATCCTCGGCCTCTCCCCGCTTCAGGTCGAAGAGGTGGCGACCTTCTACGACAAGATCTACCGCTCCCCGGTGGGGCGGCGGGTCATCCATGTCTGCGACTCGATCTGCTGCTGGAGCCGCGACGGAAAACACGTCTACGACTACCTGCAGCAGAAGCTCGGCATCGCTCCCGGCGGGACCACCGCCGACGGCGCCTTCACCCTCTTGCCGACCTGCTGCCTCGGCGCCTGCGGCGAGGCCCCGGCGATGATGATCGGCCTGACCACCCACGGCAATCTGACCCCGGAGAGGGTGGATGCGATCCTGGCGCAGGAAAAGACCAACGGCTGATTGACCACAGGGGCAGGATTTGCCACCAAGGCACCAAGACACCAAGCAGGCCGTTTGTTTTATTGGATTTTCTTGGTGGCTCCGTGTCCTGGTGGCCAAAAACTTTTCCTTTAAATACCTTCGGACAAAAGATCGCCGACGGCAAATTTGAACACTCAGTGGTGAGGAAAAAAGGTTTATAAATGACCAAGCACCCGCAAGTCCTCTTCAAGAACCGCCTCCCCGGAGAGACCGTCTTTATCGATGGTTTCCGCAAGACCGGCGGCTACCGGGGGCTGGAGAAGGCGCTGAAAACCATGACCCCGGCCGAGGTGCGCGAGACGGTGAAGGACGCCGGACTGCGGGGACGCGGCGGCGCCGGCTTCTCCACCGGGCTCAAATGGTCGTTTTTCCCCGCCGATCAGCCGGGCCCCAAGTACCTGGTGGTCAACGGCGACGAGATGGAGCCGGGGACCTACAAGGACCGCGTCCTTCTCGAGTCCGACCCCCACCAGGTGATCGAAGGCGTCATCATCGCCGCCTATGCCCTCCGGGTTTCGGAGGCCTACATCTTCATCCGCTTCGCCTACGAACGCTGCGCCCGCAACCTCGAGCGCGCCGTCGCCGAAGCGGAGGCCGCAGGCTTTCTTGCCGGCGCCGGGGGGCTCAAGATTCACGTCCACCGCAGCGCCGGGCGCTACATCCTCGGCGAGGAGACCGCCCAGCTCAACGGCATCGAGGGGGTCCGTCCCACCCCCCGCAGCAAGCCCCCCTTCCCGGCGGTCAAGGGGCTCTTCGGCAAACCGACCACCGTCAACAACGTGGAGACGCTGGCCTGCGTCCCGCATATCCTCACCGGCGGCGCCGACTGGTTCAAGGGGCTGGCGCAGAACGCCGGAGGAGCCGGGACCAAGCTCTTCGGTCTCTCCGGACACCTGAAAACAACCGAGTGCTTCGAGCTCCCCGTGGGGATCACCCTCGGCGAGGTGATCGAAATCGGCGGCGGGATGCGCGGCGGCCGCCCCTTCAAGGCCTGCCTCCCCGGCGGCGCCTCGACCCCCTTCCTCACGGCCGCCCATCTCGATGTGGAGATGGATTTCGACCCGCTGAGTGCCGCCGGCAGCCGTTTCGGGACCGCCGGGGTGACCGTCTTCGAGGCCGGAACCTGCATGGTCGGAGCCACCCTCAACCTACTGCGGTTCTTCGCCCGCGAGAGCTGCGGCTGGTGCACCCCCTGCCGCGACGGCTTGGCGATGGTGCGCTGGATTCTCGAGGAGATCGAGGAGGGTCGCGGCAGCGCCGAACTCATCGCCATGCTCCGCGACCAGAAGCGCAACATCTCCGGCCGCTCCTTCTGCGCCCTCGCCGAAGGGGCGATGGGGCCTGTGACCGGGCTCCTCGAGCATTTCGAGGATGAGCTGGAGGATCATGTTCGGCAGGGCCGATGCCCCTTCGTTAAAAACTAGGATTTTACAGCATGCCGACACTGACCATCGACAACCAGACGATCACCGTCCCCGAGGGGGAGAACGTTCTCGAAGCCGCCAGGGCGTTGGGGATCGTCATCCCCCACTTCTGCTACCACGAGGCCCTCGGCGCCGTCGGGGCCTGCCGCCTCTGCGCCATGAAGTTCGAGGACGGCCCGGTGAAGGGGATCCAGATGTCGTGCATGATCCTGGCCAAGGACGGCATGGTCGTCTCCACCGTCGATCCCGAGGCGGCGGAGATGCGCCGCCACCTCATCGAATGGCTGATGATGAACCACCCCCACGACTGCCCGGTCTGCGACGAGGGGGGTGAGTGCCAGCTGCAGGAGATGACCATCGCCGGCGGCCACGGCATCCGCCGCTACCGCGGGAAGAAGCGGACCTGGATCAACCAGGACCTCGGCCCCTTCGTCGAGCAGGAGATGAACCGCTGCATCCAGTGCTACCGCTGCGTGCGCACCTATCAGGACTACTGCGGCGGCGACGACTTCGGGGTCATGGGCTCCCGCGACCGCCTCTTCTTCGGCCGCTTCCGGGACGGGGCCCTCCAAAGCCCCTTCTCCGGCAATATCATCGACGTCTGCCCCACCGGGGTCTTTACCAGCCGACCCTTCCGCTTCCGCAGCCGCTCCTGGGACCTTGAGGAGGCCGATTCCATCTGCCCCCACTGCTCCCTCGGCTGCGCCGTCGTCCCCGGGGCCCGCTACCGCCAGGTGCAACGGGTGCGCGCCGGCGTCAATCGCCAGACCAACGGCTTTTTCATCTGCGATCGCGGCCGCTTCGGCTACGGCTACGTCAACCACCCGCAGCGCCCCCGGACGCCCCTGGTCGACGGCAGGGAAGCGACCTGGGAGGAGGCCTTGGGCGCCGCTGGCCGCCGCATCGAAAGCCTCGTCGCCCAACACGGTCCCCAGAGTGTCGCCTTCCTCGGCTCGTCCCGGGCCAGCCTCGAAGCCAATGCCCTCCTCAGGGAATGGGCCCGGACCCTCGGCACGCCCCATCTGGTCTTCGAATCTCATCCCGAGCGGGACCGGGCGGCGCGCGCCGCCACCCTCCTCGGAGAGAAAAGCTGCAGCCTCGAGGAGATCCGCCGCAGCGACCTGGCGATCCTTATCGGCTGCGACCCGGCCAGCGAAGCGCCGATGCTCGGTCTGGCTCTGCGCCAGGCGGTGCGGAGCGGCGGCCAGGTGGCGGCCGTCGATCCCCGGCCGATTCTCCTCCCCTTCCCGGCCTCCCGCCTCCCCCTCCACCCCGAGCGCCTCCCGACCCTTCTGTCGGCCCTCTCCGGCGGCTCACTCGATGCCTTCTCCCGGGCCGAAGCCCTCTTCGTCGAGGGGCTGCGCCAGCGCCTCGCCGCGGCAAAGCGTCCGGTCCTCATCGGCGGAGCCGACCTTCTCGGTGAGGCAGGGGTGCAAGCGTTTGCCGCCACGGTGACCGCCCTCTGCCGGGAGGAGCGCCCCTGCGCCGGCATGGTCACCCTCTCCGGGCCGAACAGCTTCGGCGGCGCCCTCCTCTCCGGAGCCGCCCCAGACTTCTCTAACCTGCTCGACGCCATGCAGGAGGGGACGATCAAGGCCCTCATCACCTTGCAGGCCGACCCCTTTCTCGATTCAGGGGACCCCGGCGCGGTCGAGGCCGCTCTTCCTCACCTGGAACTCCTCGTCGCCCTCGACTGCACTCCCACCGAGACGATGCGCCGCGCCCATATCTTTTTGCCGACCACCACCCTCGTCGAGGAAAGCGGCACCCTGATCAACAATGAGGGACGACTCCTCCCCTACCGGCAGGTCTTTTCCCCCGGCACCCCCATCGCCGTTACCGGCGACGGAGACCACCCGCCGCGCACCTTTGAGACCGGGACCCCGGGGGACGCGCCCCGGCCGGCCTGGTCGATTCTCGGCCGACTGCAGGGCGCCGACGATTCCCTCGAAGAGATCCGAGGCCGCCTCGCCGCCGCCGATTTGCGCCTCTCGCCCCTGACCGCCCTCCCCGCCGAAGGGGAACGGGTCCGGGGGATCGGCGCCCTGGCCGCGCCTCCGGCCGTCCCCCTCCCGATCTGCCGCCCCGCCGGAACACTGGCTCTCTACGTCGTCGAATCCTTTGTCGGCAGCGGCCTTCTTGAGTCCCTGAGCGCCGTTCTCGATCCTCTGCGCCGGCCGGCGGAAATCCACCTGAACAGCGACGACGCCGAAGGGTTGGGCATTAGCGACGGCGAGGCGGTCACCCTGACCACCGTCCTCGGCCGGCAGGGAGTCACCGCCCGGACCAGCTCCGCCCTCCCCGCCGGGATCGCCATTCTCCCCCGGTTGCGCGGCTCGGCCCTGGCCCCCTTCGTCCCCGGCACCCGTCATCTCTACGGCACCGTCTCTTCCGGAGGGAGGCCATGAACGAGCTGCTGATCACCCTCGCCCTGGTTCTGGTCAAGCTCCTCCTGATCTTCGGCGTCGTCCTCTCCCTGGCCGCCTACCTGGTTCTGGCCGAACGGAGGATTCTCGCCCGCATGCAGCTGCGCCTCGGCCCCAACCGCGTCGGCTTCTTCGGCCTCCTCCAGCCCCTGGCCGACGTGATCAAGCTCCTCACCAAGGAGGATACCGTCCCCGACCGCGCCGACAGGTTTCTCTTCCTCGTCGCCCCGGGGCTGGCGGCGGTCACCGCCCTCCTCGCCTTCGCCGTCGTCCCCTTCGCGCCGCCGCTGGAAATCTTCGGCCGGCAGCTGCCGATGGTCGTCTGCGACCTCAACATCGGCATCCTCTACTTTCTCGGCCTCTCCTCCCTGGCGGTCTACGGCGTCGCCCTCGGCGGCTGGGCGAGCAACTCCAAATACGCCCTCCTCGGCGCCATCCGCGGCCTCGCCCAGCTCATCTCCTACGAGCTCTCCATGGGACTCTCTGTGGTGCCGGTGATCCTCTCCGCCCGCTCCTTCTCCCTCACCGACATCGTCGTCGCCCAGGATCCCCTCCCCTTCGCCATCGTCCACCCCGTCGCCTTCCTGATCTTTTTGATCAGCGTCACCGCCGAATCGAAACGGGTCCCCTTCGACATCCCCGAGGCGGAGAACGAGCTGGTCGCCGGCTTTCACACCGAATACTCGGGGATGCGCTTCGGCCTCTTCTTCGTCGGCGAATACATCAACATGATCATCCTCGGCTCCATGGTCACCGTCCTCTTTCTCGGCGGCTGGCACGGCCCGTTCCTGCCGCCGGTGGTCTGGTTTACCGGCAAGGTCCTGGCGGTCTCCTTCGTCTTCATCTGGGTGCGCGGGACCCTGCCGCGCCTCCGGTACGACCAGCTGATGCACTTCGGCTGGAAGGTCCTCATCCCCCTGGCGCTGGTCAACGTTCTGGCGACGGGGGCGATCCTCCTCTGGCTGAAAGGCTCATGATGAATCTGTGGCGCGACATCAGGGGGACCGTGCACCCCTTCTGGGTGACGCTGCGCAACATGCTGCGCACGCCGGTGACCATCGAGTATCCGGAGGAGCGACGCACCGTCTCCCCCCGCTGCCGGGCGCGCATCGTCCTCACGCGCGACCCGCAAGGGGAGGAGCGCTGCGTCGCCTGCTACCTGTGCTCGGCCGCCTGTCCGGTGGACTGCATCTCCATGCAGGCCGCCGAGCGTGCCGACGGGCGACGCTACGCCGCCTGGTTCCGCATCAACTTCTCCCGCTGCATCTTCTGCGGCCTCTGCGCCGAAGCCTGCCCGACCCTGGCCATTCAGATGAGCGGCGACTACGAGATGGGGAGCCGCGATCTCCTCAAGCTGGTGGCCGAAAAGGAGGACCTCCTCATCGACGGCGGCGGCCGCGACAACGAATATGATTTCTACCGGCACGCCGGGATCGGCGTCGGCCAGGTCCGGGGAGCCGGCGACGAGGAGAATCCGCCGGCCGATTTTCGCTCCAATCTGCCGTAGGGGCTTTTTTAACCAAAGGTTGAACACCATGGCGACAGTCATCTTCTACATTCTCGGTTTCACGGCGCTGGCAGCGACGGCGATGTGCATCACCCGGCGCAACCCGGTGCATGCGGTGATCTACCTGGTCAACGCCTTCTTCGCCCTGGCCCTGATCTTCTACCTTCTCGGCGCGCCGCTGGTGGCTGCCTGGGAAATCATCATCTATGCCGGGGCGATCATGGTCCTTTTTCTCTTCATCATCATGATGCTCGAACTCGCCCCCACGGAGGAACTCCGCGGCCCGGGGTGGCTGCGCTGGGGACCGGTGGTTCTCCTGGGGGCGGTCCTTCTCGGCTGCACCCTCCTTCTCGTCGTCGCCCAGCCGATGGCCGGAACAGGGGATCCCGCCTATTACGCCACCCCCCGGGATTTCGGCTACGCCCTCTTCGAACGCTACGCCCTGGCGGTGCAGATCGTCTCCTTCCAGCTCCTCTTTGCCGCCGTCGGCGCCTACTACGTCGGCCGGGTCGAAAGGGGGCGCCGATGATCGTGCCGATGGCCCACATCCTTGCCTTTTCCGCCGCCCTCTTCATCATGGGGCTTTCCTGCGTCCTGGCGCGGCGCAACCTGATCATGATCCTCATCGGCGTCGAGATCATGCTCAACGCCGTCGGCCTGACCCTGGTCGGGGCCTCGGCCCTCTGGCATTCCGTCGACGGCCAGATCTTCGTCATCTTCCTCATGGCCATGACCTCGGCGGAGGTCGCCATCTCCCTGGCCATGGTCGTCTATCTGAGCCGCCGCCGCGGAACCATAACCGCCAACGACTTCGACGGGATGAAGGGATGAATGCTTCGCTCCTCTTTCTGATCCCCCTGCTCCCCCTCGCCTGCGGAGCGGCCAACGCCCTCTTCGGCCTGCGCCTCCCCCGCGCCGTCGCCGTCTCCCTGGCGGTCTTCGGCGCAGCGGGTTCGGCCCTTCTGACCTTCGTCCTCTGGCCCCTGGCCGCCGGGGAGGGGACGACCGTCACCCTCTACACCTGGCTGGAAAGCGGCGCCCTGCAGGTTCCCGTCGAACTCCTCTTCGACCGCCTCTCGGCGCCGATGGCCCTGATGGTCACCAGCGTCTCGACCCTGATCCATCTCTACGCCGTCGGCTACATGAAGGATGAAGAGGATTACGCCCGCTTCTTCGCCCTGCTGAACCTCTTCGTCTTCGCCATGCTGACCATCGTCCTTTCGAACAATCTCCTCCTCCTCTTTCTCGGCTGGGAGGGGGTCGGTTTCTGCTCCTACGCCCTCATCGGCTACTGGTACAAGGAGACCAAAAACGCCGACGCCGGACGCAAGGCCTTTCTCGTCACCCGGGTCGGGGACGTCTTTCTCGGCGTCGCCCTCCTCTGGCTCTTTTCCCTCTTCGGCACCCTCTCCATCAGCGCCGTCAACGCCGAAGCCTCCCAACTCCCGGCGGCGACGGTCACCGCCATTGCTCTCCTTCTCCTCGGCGGCGCCTGCGGCAAGAGCGCCCAGCTCCCCCTGATGACCTGGCTCCCCGACGCCATGGCCGGCCCCACCCCGGTCTCGGCCCTGATCCACGCCGCCACCATGGTCACCGCCGGGGTCTATCTCCTCTGCCGCCTCTTCCCCCTCGTCTCCCTCTCGGAGACGGCACTTGCCGCCATCGCCGTGGTCGGCGCCGCCACCGCCCTCTACGCGGCGACCTGCGCCCTGGCGCAGCGGGAGATCAAGCGGGTCCTGGCCTACTCGACCATGAGCCAGGTCGGCTACATGTTCCTCGCCGTCGGCGCAGGATCCGTCTCCGCAGCGATGTTCCACCTCCTGACCCACGCCTTCTTCAAGGCCCTCCTCTTCATGGCCGCCGGCTGCGTCATTCACCTGGCCGGCGGCGAAAACGACATCCATGCCATGGGAGGCTTGAAAAAACGTTCTCCCCTCCTCTTCTGGCTCTTCCTCGCCGGCGCCCTCTGCCTCGCCGGGGCTCCCCTGTCCGGCGGCTTCTTCTCCAAGGACGGCATCCTCCTCGCCGCCTTCGCCCACCAGACCCCCCTTTTCAACGTTCTCTGGGGGATCGGCGTCTTCACCGCCTTTTTGACCGCCCTCTACACCTTCCGCCTCCTCTACCTGGTTTTTGCCGGCGCGCCGCGCAAAGACCTCCACGGCCACCCCCTCCCCCCATCCATGATCTGGCCCCTTCTCCCCCTGGCCCTTCTCGGCCTCGGCGGCGGGCTTCTCAACCTCCCCGGCCTCATCGGCGGCAGCTCGCTCCTCCACCATTTCCTCGGCCCCCTGGCCGGAAAGGCGCCGGAGGTCTCCCACGGAGTCGAATGGGGACTCTGGGGACTGGCCACCGCCCTCTTTGCCGCCGGCGTCCTTGTCGCCCGGGCCCGCTACCGGCACTTCAAACCGGGGAGAGAGGGCGCTATTAAACGGTTCTTCCTCGGCGGCTGGCAGGCCGACTGCATCGTGGCCGCCCTGATCCTGCGCCCCTTTGCCGCCGTCGCCGACTTCTTCTGGAAGGGGACCGACGACGCCCTGATCAACGGTGTCCTCGACGGCCTGGCCGGGGTATTCCAGGGGGCCGGCGAACGCCTGCGCACCCTGACCACCGGCCGGCTCTCGAATTATCTCATGGCCATGGCCTGGGGAACGGTGATCTTCCTCGGCTGGTTTTTGCTGCGGACCCTGATCCCCTGATCGTTCGTCCCGCGGGGGCGCTCCCCCCTGAACCCGACCATCCTGCACGAGGAATCATGAACGGCGTTTTCCCCTTCCCCTGGCTGACCCTGCTGCTGGCCCTCCCCCTGATCGGCGCCCTGCTCTGCCTGGCGCTGCACAGGAGCGCCGCCGACTGCCGCTGGGTCGCCCTGACCGTCACCACCGTCGTTCTCGCCCTGACCGTCTGGCTCTTTACGACCAGCAGCGGCACGACAGAGTGGCTCCTTCGGGAGGACTATCCCTGGATCGCCTCCTTCGGCATCCGCTACACCCTGGCACTCGACGGCCTCTCGTTGCTGATGGTTCTTCTCAGCGCCTTTCTTCTGGTCCTCTCTGTCCTCATCTCCTGGCCCAACGAGCGCCACGCCCCCCTCTTCTTCGCCCTGCTGCTGACGATGGAGACGGGAATCCTCGGTGTTTTTCTCGCCACCGACCTGATCCTCTTCTACCTCTTCTGGGAGGTGATGCTGATCCCCATGTTCTTTCTCATCGGCATCTGGGGACACGCCCGGCGCATCTATGCGGCGGTGAAGTTCTTTCTCTTCACCCTCGCCGGCTCCCTCCTCATGCTCCTGGCGATCATCACCCTCTACGCCCTGCACGGCGGCCAAAGCGGCGACTACTCTTTTGCTCTCGAGGCGCTGCGCGACACCGCCGTCCCGGCGTCTATCGCCCCCTGGCTCTTTGCCGCCTTTTTTCTCGCCTTCGCCATCAAGGTCCCCCTCGTCCCGGTGCACACCTGGCTCCCCGACGCCCACACCGAGGCCCCCACCGCCGGTTCGGTGATCCTCGCCGGCCTCCTCCTCAAGACCGGGGTCTACGGGCTGCTGCGCTTCGGCTTCCCCCTCTTTCCCGATATGGCCCGGGCCAGCCTCCCCGTTCTGGCGGCCCTGGCCCTGATCGGGATTTTCTACGCCGCCTGGATCGCCTACGCCCAGCAGGACGCCAAGCGCCTCATCGCCTACTCCTCCGTGGCCCACCTCGGCTTCGTCATCCTCGGCATCGCCGCCTGGAACACCACCGCCCTCGAGGGATCGATTCTGCAGATGGTCAACCACGGCATCACCACCGGCGCCCTCTTCGCCATGGTGGGGATGATCGACGATCGGGCCCGCACCCGCAACCTTGACGAACTCGGCGGCCTCTGGGGGCGGGTGCCGATCCTCTCCGCCTTTTTCCTCTTTTTCGCCCTCGCCTCCCTCGGCCTCCCCGGCCTCAACAACTTCACCGGCGAGATCCTCATCCTCCTCGGCACCTTCTCTGTCCACCCCCTGTGGGGCGCCGTCGCCTTTGCCGGTGTCGTCTTCGCCGCCGCCTACACCCTGCGCCTCGTCCAGGAGACCCTCTGGGGTCCGGCCAAAGGCGCCGAGCCCTGGCTCGACCTGACCGTCCGCGAGGGGCTGATCCTCGTCCCCCTGGCCGTCCTCGTCGTCTGGCTCGGCCTCTACCCCGCCCCCTTTCTCGAGCCGCTCCACGAACCGGTGCGCCTCCTGCTTGCCACCCAGGGAGGACTGCCGTGACCTGGTCCGATCTCTACGCCCTGCTGCCGATCCTCATCCTCGCCCTCGGCGCAGCCTTCATCCTTGTCCTCGGCGCCTGGTGGCCTTCCCGACGACCGCTCCTTCTCCTCGGGACCGCCCTCGCCCTTTCCGCCGCCCTCGCCGCCGGAGTCGCCGTGCCGCCGCACCTCGAGGTGGCCCAGATGTTCGGCACCGGAGGCTATGCCCGCTTTTTCGCCGTCCTCTGGTCGGCGGTCGCCGCCCTGACCCTGCTGCTGAGCCTGCGCTACAGCGAGGAGCGGCGCTTTGCCGGAGGAGAATACACCGCTCTCGTCCTCTTTGCCGCTGTCGGGATGTCGCTCCTCTCCGCGGCCACCTCCCTGGTCGGGCTCTTTCTCGGCCTCGAATCCTTCACCCTGGCCCTCTACATCCTCATCGCCTTCCACAAGGACGGCGCCGAGGGGGCCGAGGCCGGGCTCAAGTACCTGGTCATGGGAGCGGTTGCCACGGGCTTTCTCGCCTTCGGCATCGCCCTGATCTACACCGCCGCCGGCTCCTTTCACCTCCCCGAGGCGATGACCGCCCTCGTCGTGGAGGGACGCCTGCGCCCCCTTGCCCTCCTCGGCTGGGCCATGCTTCTGGTGGCCATCGGCTTCAAGACCTCCCTCGTCCCCTTCCATCTCTGGACCCCGGACGTCTACCAGGGGGCTCCGGCCCCCATCACCGGCCTCCTCGCCACCGGCTCCAAGGGGGCGGTCTTTGCCGCCCTGATCCCTCTCCTCTCCGCATTGGATACGGGGCGCAGCGACCTCGCCCCCCTCCTCTGGCTCCTGGCCGCCGTGACCATGCTCGCCGGCACCCTCTGCGCCCTGCGCCAGGAGAACCTCAAGCGGATGCTCGCTTATTCGTCGGTGGTGCACATGGGCTACCTCCTCACCGGCCTCCTCGCCGGCGGAGTGCGCGGCAACAGTGCCGTGATCTTTTACCTGGTGGCCTACAGCGCCGCGAGCCTCGGCGCCTTTGCCATCCTCACCTCCTTCTCCGATACGGAAGGCGAGCCGCGGGAGTTGAGCGACCTGCGGGGACTCGGCTATCGCCACCCCTGGCGCGCCGGCGCTTTCGGCGGCTTCCTCCTCTCCCTGGCCGGGATCCCGCCGACGGCCGGCTTCATCGGCAAGTTCGGCATTTTCCACGCCGCGCTCCGGGCCGACTACCTCGCCCTGGCCCTCATCGGCGTCCTGGCCTCCGTCGTCTCCCTCTACTACTATCTGCGCCCCCTCATCGCCCTCTTCATGGCCGACGACCGGGCCCGGCCCCGGCACGACGGCGAGGCCGCCGAACACGGAGCGATTCTCGTCTGTTTCGCCGCCGCCCTCGCCCTCGGCCTCTTCCCCGGCCCGCTTCTCGAGCTCATCACGACGATCCTCCCCTGAACCCCTGTCCCAAGGAGCCCTCATGGAGCAGCGCATCGCTAAATTCCTCTCGTCCCCGGCCTTCGGCGTCGCCGGCGCCTCGACCAACCGCGACAAATACGGCAACAAGATCCTGCGCTGCTACCTGCAGCACGGGAAAAAGGCCGTCCCCATCAACCCCCGCGCCGAGAAAATCGAGGGGATCGACTGCGTCCCGTCCGTCGCCGAACTCCCCGATGACGTCAGGAGCCTCTCGGTCATCACCCCGCCGAAAATCACCGAGGCCGTGGTCGAAGCGGCCATCGCCCGGGGGATCGACAACATCTGGATGCAGCCCGGAGCCGAGAGCCCGGCGGCCGTGGCCGCCTGCCAAAAGGCCGGCGTCAACGTCATCGCCGACGGTTCCTGCCTTCTGGTCGTCCTCGGCTATCGCGACCATTGAGGAGCCCCTTGAAAGGAGAACGCCATGCGCTGCCATGAAGTCGATTACACCCTCGTCGGCGACGACATGCAGATGGTCCAGGTCGAACTCGATCCCGGCGAAACGGTGATCGCCGAGGCCGGAGCGATGAACTACATGGAGGAGGACATCCAGTTCGAAGCGCGGATGGGGGACGGCTCCCAGGCCGACCAGGGACTGCTGGGGAAACTCCTGGGCGCCGGCAAGCGCGTTCTCACCGGCGAGTCGCTCTTCATGACCCATTTCACCAACCGGGGGAGCGTTAGGAGGCATGTCGCCTTTGCCGCCCCCTATCCCGGCAGAATCATCCCCCTCGATCTGGCAAAAGTCGGCGGCGAAATTCTCTGCCAGAAGGACGCCTTCCTCTGTGCCGCCTTCGGCACCCGGCTCGGCATCGCCTTCCAGCGCCGTCTCGGCACCGGCTTTTTCGGCGGCGAGGGGTTCATCCTCCAGCGCCTGCAGGGGGACGGCCTGGTCTTCATCCACGCCGGCGGGACCATCATCGAGCGCCAACTGCAGGGGGAGACGCTGCGCGTCGACACCGGCTGCCTCGTCGCCTTCGAGCCCGGCATCGATTACAACATCGAGAGGGCCGGCAATCTCAAGAGCATGTTTTTCGCCGGCGAAGGGCTCTTTCTTGCCACCCTGAGCGGTCACGGCAAGGTCTGGATGCAGAGCCTCCCCTTCAGCCGCCTCGCCGACCGGATTATCGCCCATGCGCCGAGAGCCGGCGGGTCGGAGAGGGGGGAAGGTTCGGTGCTCGGGGGGATCGGGCGGATGCTGGATGGACGATAGGGGCGCCGCCTCGGCGACGAAACGCAGGCGACACCTCGACGAATTCGCAGGCCTCAGGCCCAGGTTCCAAAAAAAGCGCCGCCATCGATCGATGGCGGCGCTTTTGTATTCTAGGGGGCAAGAGGGGTAAAAGGGGGCGTCCCCCCGACTCAGCCTAATCGATCCGGTAGAGGGACCCGTCGCCGTAGTCCGTTAGATAGAGGCCCTGCAGGCCGGAATTGCCCGAAGGCCCCCGGTAAACGAAGCCGCCAGCGGGGATAAAGCAGGCCGGCCAGTCGAAATCATTCCAGCCGTAATTGGCTCCCCGTCCAAACGCATAACCACCGGATCCCCACGGACTGAAAAACAGGTGCCCTTCCCGGATAGCCCTCTCCCAAATTATTCCGGCCCGTCGCCGACCCTTATCGTTGCCCGTCAAATATTTTTTTCAAAATTTCATAAATATGTAGCACTCACTACTGTCCGGTTAACTTTGAATGTACGTCGATAACCTACTGAAAATTATAGTACTTTGGCTCAACTGTTCTTTTCTCGATTTGAAATCGCTTCACCCCGCCCGCGAGTGATATCTTCCTGACACTTCAGGAGGGCATCCATGAACGCTGGCCAGACCGTTTTCAGACAGCTACTTCAGTTTCTCCCGCGTCACGAGTTCAACCTCTGTGCCCGACGGTATCGCGGCGAGTACCGGGCCAAAAGCTTTACTGCATTTGACCAGTTCCTGTGCCTGGCTTATGCCCAGCTATCGGGTCGCGAGAGCTTGAGGGATATCGAAACGTGCCTGAACTCTCATCGGGAGAAGCTCTACCACATCGGATTTCGTGGCGCTGTCTCCCGCTCCACCCTTGCCGACGCCAACGAGCGCCGGGATTGGCGCATTTTTCAGGATTTCGGCCAAGTCCTGATCGGCATGGCACAGCAGCTGTACCGGGATGAGCCCTTGGCCATCGAGTTGAAGCAGCCACTGTTCGCCTTTGACTCGACGACCATTGACCTCTGCCTCACCCTGTTTCCGTGGGCCGAGTTTCGCACGACCAAGGCAGCGGTCAAGATGCACACGCTCATTGACTTGCGCGGCATCATCCCCACGTTTGTGGCCGTGACAACCGGCAAAGTACATGACGTCAAGATGCTTGACGAAATGCCCGTCACCGAAGAGGCCATCTACACGATGGACCGCGGCTACGTAGATTTTGCCCGGCTCTATGCCATTCACCGACAGGGCGCCTTCTTCGTGGTGCGGGCCAAGGACAACCTACGCTACCAGCGGTTGTACTCTTTGCCCAAGGACAAGGAGGCCGGCGTCCGAGCCGACCAAGTGATTGCCTTGGTCACCCAGAAATCGAAAAAGGGTTACCCGGAGAGATTGCGCCGGGTCAGTTATGTTGATAAAGAGCGAAACAAGCGGCTTGTATTCCTCACCAACCACTTTGAAATTGGAGCCACAACGGTTGCAGACATCTATAAACAGCGCTGGCAAGTGGAGCTATTCTTCAAGTGGATCAAACAGCATCTACGAATAAAAGCGTTCTACGGGACTTCTATCAATGCGGTCAAGAGCCAGATATGGGTAGCTCTTTGCATATATCTACTTGTGGCGATCGCTAAAAGGCAGCTTAGCATCAAATGTACTCTCTACACTTTTTTGCAGATCCTGGAGGTCAATCTGTTCGAGAAAAAGCCCATTTCATCGTTGGTTGCGGAAGCGCTCAAGCAGATTCCAGACACCCAAGATTATAACCAGCTGAATTTATTCGGCTATTAACCGGACAGTAGTGTGTAGCACTATCAACGTTTGAGGCAAGATGAGTCATTTACCGATAGGCCCACGCAAAGAGTGGAAGATTAAACAAATGCTTCAAAATACAGGAGATTACATGCGCGCAAAAACACTATGGTCCATTGAGGCCCCTGGCGGGGAGGGAAAACTGCTTGCTTTTGAACCCACCGAAGAGGAGGTGCTGGTTGCTGCACCCCTACTCGCGATTTTCAACAATGACCGACACAACTCTGCAATGTTGACAAATACGCAGGAGATGACTGCCACTGACATTGTGGAGAACTATGAGTTTTTGCGGACGAACAAGGGTCGCCCCTTTTTGCTGGAACAGGATGGCGTCCTAATAGGAGATGCGGATTTTCGGAAATTTTCAGGAAGCACAGCTGAATTTGCCATACTCGTCGGTTCACGGACCGAGCAGAGTCGAGGGCTGGGTACGCGCTACGCGGCGATGATGCACCTTGCAGCTTTTCGGGTACTTGGACTTGAGCGTATCTACGCCTCAATCGTCCCGACGAACGTTGCCTCCCGTCGAATGGTCGAGAAACTCGGTTACCAACTCGACCAGAGCCCGTTCGCAAGCTCTTTCGCCGAGGAGAAGGACGATATCGTGATGTCGATAGACCGGGCCCGGTTTGAACTCGCAAGTGCAGGACTCATGAGCGAAGTGACTATCACCGCACGGGTCAAGGGACTGGGGGTCGGGACCTGAAAACTTGAAACCAGGTGACGGAGGTCGCAAGGTGCGATGGCCGAGATTCATCAACTCTAGCCTGGACCCTGTTTCAAACTCAAAAACGTCGGAAAAACGACCCCTTGCTTGCCGGAAAAATGGAAGCTGCGGGCTGACTTTACCCCTTTCTTCTGTTGTTCAACCAGGTGTGGTGACTTTTCTCAGCTTCCCCTGTCAGCTTACGGGCCTGGGTGACAATGGACTGAACCTTTTTGGGGGTCATTCCCGCGATTCTCGCCAGGCCTTTTTCTTCGGCGGCGGCAACCTTGGCGATGCTGTCGTAGCTCGATTCAACCAGGCGCTGCGACAGAATTTTTCCGATCCCGTTGAGTTGCTGCAACTCCTTCATGGTTTTTTTCATGGTCCTCTCCTCTAACAGGAAGGTGAATGATACCAGGGCTCAGAGCCCGGGTCCGCGGCCAGCGAACCGATTTCATTTCGTCAGTCTTCGATCCCCAGTTCCTTCTTCATCCCCAGGACGAAATTCTTGGCTCGTCCGGAGGGGGCGATCATGCCGTAGGCCATGGCTTCCTTCAGTTCGTCCTCGGTGGCACCGGCTTTCTTCGCGACCGCGAAGTGCTTCTTGAGTCAGTCGGGGCACCCCACCGCCACGGCACAGCCGACCCGGATCAGCTCCCGGGTCTTGCCGTCGAGGACTTCAGGGTATTCGTAATCGAGAAATTTCTTGCGTATTTTCATACGTTCTCCTTTTTCCTTTTTTTGGTTTGCCCCCGGTGGAACCTCCCCTGACAAGTCTAGCACACTGAGCCGGCCCAGGATCCATCCCGAACAGGATTCAGTCGAAATTGAACCGGGACGCTGAACAATTTGCGATGGCGAAGCCGTCCCCCCTTCTTGTATACTTCTCGACGACAGCCAGCAAGATCCGGGATTTTTTTAGCGGAATGTCCAAGGAGACGAAAATGAGTGAGTTGCCGACCAAAGGCATCGATGAAAAATTCTGCGCCGATTGCGGCTCGGTCATCAAGGCCAAGGCGGAAATTTGCCCCAAGTGCGGGGTTCGCCAGATGAGCAGGCCCCTTTCGATCAACCTCGGCCCCCTGGCCGCCAACGGCAAGAGCCGGATCGCCGCCGCCCTCCTCGCTTTCTTTCTCGGCGGCTTCGGAATCCATAAATTCTACCTCGGGCAGGTGGGGCTCGGCATCGTCTACCTCCTCTTCTGCTGGACGTTCATCCCCTATATAGTCGCCTTCGTCGAGTTCATCCTCTTTCTGACCATGAGCGATGAGACCTTCAATCGCAAGTATGGCCAGGCGTAGCGGAAAGCTGCCGGCAGCAACCACCATCGATCCCTCACCCTCTCACGTGCGGCAACAGCAGAAAGGGCTCAAAAGATGAAAAAAACCGTCTTGATTACCGGCGCTTCCTCCGGGTTCGGGCAGGCCTGCGCCCGCAAATTCGCCGCCGCCGGATGGCGACTGGTTCTGGCCGCCCGGCGCAGCGAGCGGCTCGAGGCGTTGCGGACCGAACTCGGCGGAGAAAGCGAAATCCACCTCTGGCCCCTCGATGTGCGCGACCGCAGCGCAGTGGCCCAGGGGTTCGAAGCCCTGCCGGCTCCTTTCAGGACCGTCGACCTCCTCCTCAATAACGCCGGCCTCGCCCTCGGACTGCAACCGGCATGGCGGACCGACCTCGACGACTGGGAGCAGATGATCGACACCAACATCAAGGGGGTCACCTACCTGACGAGGGCGGTCCTGCCGTCCATGGTCGAGCGCAACAGCGGCCATGTCATCAACATCGGCTCCACCGCCGGCAACTGGCCCTACCCCGGCGGCAACGTTTACGGCGGTACCAAGGCCTTCGTCCAGCAATTTTCCCGCAACCTGCGGGCGGATCTCCTCGGTACCCGGGTGCGGGTCAGCAACATCGAACCGGGGATGGCCGAGAGCGAATTTTCCACCGTCCGCTTCAAGGGGGACGAGGACAAGGCGGCCCAGGTCTATGCCGGCACCGCCCCCCTCACCCCGGAAGACATTGCCGACATCGTTTTTTACGTCGCAAACCTGCCCCCCCACGTCAACGTCAACACCCTGGAGGTGATGTCCATCGACCAGTCCTGGGCCCCCTTTGCGATCCACCGGGAGGCCAAGGGAGAGGTGGATGGGTAAGGGGGCAAACGTTGGCGGGCTCGAATTCCTGGCAGGTCGGCTGGGACTTTTCCTCGTAAACTTAATCCAAATAAAAAGGTATTTCGTATTAAATAAGGTATATATCTAATCGATATTTATAACTTTTATCGTATAGCGAAAATTTTACACACTATGGGAAGTTGTTTTTCAGAACATCCTTTGATTTTTCTTGCTGCTCCTTTTCCGATTGTGTTAGCCTGCATGAAATTCAAAAATCCGGACGGATACGGGATGAGGAGCCTGGCCAAAAGACCCCTGTCCCCGACTCCTTTCGGGGATCTGTTCCCCGCCACGGCCACACGTAACACTGGACCAGCCTTCCATCCAGCACCGGGGGAGGGCTTTTTCAATCGCGGGTCCCTGGGCCCGCCGCGGGCCGTCTCAACTGAGGATCATCGATAGATGAACAGGAACATGAACAGAAGGCGGACCCCGCCCCCCCTCCCCCTCCTCCATTTCCTTGCCAGCCTCGCCGCGCCTCCTGCCTGGGCCTTTATCCGTTACCTCTTCTTCGGCAATCACGATACTTCAGCCTGGACCCAGATCGCCTACACCCTGTGGGGGACTCCGGAAAACGGCGCCCTGGCGCTCTTCTTGCTGTGTTTCGCCTCTCTGCTCTTCTGGACCCTGGGGGCAAACGGCAAGGCCTGGCGCGATGAGGCTGTCCAGCATCAAAGCTCCATCGGAAGCCTGCAGGATGACCTGCGCCGGCGCGGCCAGGACCTGGACGACCTGTCGAAGAATCTCAACGACAAGATGAAGCGCTTTCACCAGACCAACGCCCAGTTGCAGAAATCCTTCGACAAAAAGGAAATCATGCATCTGGCCGCCGACAGCCTGAAGGATATTCTCGGCTACGATCGGGTGAACCTTCTGATGCTCAACGCCGAAGGGGACCGGCTCGAATTCATGGCCAGTCGCGGCAGCGGCGACGACAACGTCTCGGGAGTCAGTCTGCCTCTCGATGAGCGGGCCGGGGTTCTCTACCTGACGATGCTGCGCGATGAACCGCTTCTGGTCCAGGACATGCGGAAGATGCCGGCCGTCTACAATCTCAAGCCGCCCTGCGACGCCATCTCCCAGCTGCGGTCGCGCAGCTTCATCCTCTGCCCGATCGTCATCAACGGAGAACCGGTCGGCCTTTTCGGCGTCGACAACAAGCAGAACCACAACGCCCTCAACGAGAGCGATCTCAACACCGTCAAGATCTTCGCCGAGCAGGTGGCCGCCGCCCTCTCCAAGATCGAATTGTTGCAGGCGGTCGAACTGCTGACCGGCGAAATTCAGAGCACCTTCGCCCAGTCGCTGCGCCACCGCAAGGACTTTGCCCGGATGATCGCCGAGGTCAAACGCAACACCCGCGCCGCCACCGACAACGTCCGGGCGCTGCGCGGCTCTTCGGACACCCTTTACCTGGCGGTGGACGATACCGGATCGGCCACCAGCGAAATTTCCGCGGCGGTCAACCAGGTCTCGGAGAATCTGGGGCGGCTCGATGAATTGATGGGAGGAGCCGTCTCGGCCACCCAGGAGATCTCCGCTGCGGCCCGGGCGACCGCCGAAGATGCCGCCAGCTCCCACCAGATGGCCGAAACCGTCGGCAGGGAAGCCAACGAAGGAGTGGCGGTGGTCAGTCGCACCCACCAGAGTCTGCTGAAAATCGCCGAGGCGATGACGACCACCGTCGGCGCTTTTGACGCCCTGACAGAGCGCACCAACAATATCGCCGACTTTCTCTCCATGATTAAAGAGATCAACCAGAAGACCCAGCTCCTTTCCCTCAACGCCTCGATCCTCGCCGCCCAGGCGGGGGAACACGGTCGCGCCTTCGCCGTGGTGGCGGGGGAGATCCAAAGCCTCTATCAGCAAACCTCCGGCTCGGCCACGGCCATCGAGGAGCTTCTGGAACAGATCCACCAGCAAACGAGGGTCGCGACCCGGGAAATCAGTTTCACCCGCAATCTGGTCGGCGAGGGTGTGGCCCTGGGCCAGAACACCGAACAGACGCTGCAGAAAATCGTCACCAGTGCCGACCGGGCCCTCGAATATGCCAGCAGCATTCTCTCCTCGAGCCACGAACAGACGGTCAACGCCGAACACACCGCCCAATCGATCCAGGAGATGGGGAATATCGCCGCCCTGGTCTCGGGCGCCTCCAGGGAACAGGCCGTGGCGATCACCCGCATCGCCCGGCAGGTGGAGGAGATCGAAGGGATGGCCGGAAGCCTGGCCAAAGCCTCCGGCGACCAGGAGCAAAACGCCGGCCACATCGACGCCATGATGGACCAGGTCCGGGGATTGGGGGATCAGATCTTTACCGAGCTCGAAAACCGTCGGGACGAAAGCACCCTGGTCATCGAGCAGCTCAACCAGTTCAAGACGAGCTCCGGTCAAAGCCAGACCGGCAACCCTGTCCCTTCCCCGAAAACGGCAAAACAGCCGGACAAGAACCCCCCCGGCAATATCCTCCCCTTTCAGGCCAACGAGAATTTTCCTGCCAAGAAAACGTCCGGCCGAAAGTCCCTCTAGTTTTGAATTTTTCCTGCCCTTAAAATAAAGCCGCCCCCGGGTCTCATCGACCCGGGGGCGCTTCTTCCTTCTTCCTTCTTCCTTCTTCCTTCTTCCTTCTTCCTTCTTCCTTCTTCCTCCTCAGACCCGACCCAGAAAACCGAGCAGGGCGCCATTGAAAGCCTCCGAACACTCGAGATTGACCAGGTGCCCGCCGCCGGGGAGAATCACCAGGGTCGCCTCCGGAAGTCCCTCCGCCAGCCGTCTCGATTCGGCAGGCGGGATCGCCCGGTCCTCCTCGGCGCCGATCACCAGGGCCGGCAGGGTCAGCTCGGAGAGCCGGGAAGTGAAATCGACGCGGTCGGCCATGGCGAGGAGCCCTGCGGCGAGCCCGCCGGGGGAGGTCCCTTCCATCCAGCTGCGCACCTCCCTGACGAGTTCGGGACGGCTGCCGGCGGTCCCGGAGGCGAAAACCAGCCCGGCAAAGGCGTCGGCGACGGGGAGGGCGCCCTCGGCGAGGGCGGTAGCCGCCAGGCGGGCGCGCCTGGCTTTCCCCTCGGCGTCGTCGCCGCCGGCGCGGGTGACGATAAAGAGGGCGGCGCTGAAACGCTGCCGGTGCCGGGCCAGGAGGTCGAGGAGAACGTAGCCCCCCATGGACATGCCGCCGATTACCGCCTTTTCCAGGCCGAGATGGTCCAGGAGGGCCAGCAGGTCGTCGGCATAGAGCTCCATGCTGACGGCTCCGCCAGGAGCCTCGCTTTCACCGAACCCGCGCAGGTCGGGGGTGATGACGCGGTACCCGGCGGCAGCCAGGGCCGCGACCTGCGGACGCCACATGCGGCGGCACAGGGGATAACCGTGGATGAGGAGGACGGCGGTGCCGGCTCCGCCGGTGTCGTCCCACGCCAGTTCGATGCCGTTGATCCTTGCCTTCATGGAAACCTCCTTCGCTGTTGCGTCGCCCCCCCCCCGGCCGCGCCGCCGGACCGGAAAAGAAACGGCAGAGCCCCCAGTCCTTGCGACCCGGGGGCTCTGCCGTTGTCCATTGTCCGGTACGCACCTATCCTGCGGAGACGCTGACGAAAACGAGCCCTTCGCTGCCGCTGTTGTCGATGCCGTGGGGTTGCCCGGCCGGCGCCACCACAACCGCCCCAGGCTCGAGGGGGCGCGGAGCGGCGTTGCTGAGGAAATCCCCCGTCCCTTCGAGAACGACCCAGATGTGGTCCCCGGCGTGGACATGGGGATGGATGTGCTGCCCCGGCAGCAGGCACCAGAGGGTGGTGCGGGAGTGGGCGGTTTCCGCCAGGACAACCTTGCCGGCCTTCTCCTTGTCGAAGGCGACCTTCTCCTTGTAATCCCAGAACATGCTTTCCATAAATTCTCCCCGGAACGATAAAAGGCGCTCCGGCGACAATCGCCGGAACGCCGAAGTTTACCCCTTGTTCCCGCCGGAGGTCAACCCTTGCTGACCTGGACCGCGACGCGGTTCACGCCTGCCGGGACGACCTGCTGGATGTTGAGGTCGGCAAAATGGTAGGGGGCAAAGAGCAGACCGCGGGGGACGCCGCCGCTGAGGCGGGCCGCTCCCCGGGCGCTGCCGACGGCCGAGGTGACCCTGAGCATCCCCCCTTCGGCGACACCGAGGCCGGCGGCATCCTCGGGATGGATCTCGATATACCCCGACGGGGCGACGGCCAGATTCCCCTCGGCGAACGTCGAGGTGGTGCCGAAGTGAAAGAGGGTCTTGCCGCTGAGGAGCTCCATCGCGGCCGGGGCCTCGAGCGACCCCTCGACGGGAGTGTAGTTCAGACTCTTGTCGGCAGGGCGGTACGGCTTTTTAAGGCAGGGTTTGCAGCGGCCGCTCCCGGCGGAGCAGACCTCGGTGTCGAGGCCGCTCAGTTCCCCGGCTTCCGTGAGGACCCCGTCGCGGTCGAGGGAGAGCCCCTGAGGAGCGAGGCGGTCATAGAGGTCGGCCAGGATGTCCCAGTCCTCCCGGGCGTCGCCGACGGGGTGCAGCGCCTTGCCGAGGCAGGAGACGCGGCCGTCGAGGGCGGTGAAAGTGCCGCTCTTCTCGGCGAAGGAGGAGCCGGGGAGGACGACGTGAGCCAGGGCGCAGAGCTCGGTATCGAGGATATCCTGAACGACGAGGCATTCCACCCTGGCCAGTGCCTTGCGCCAGCGACCGCTCTCGGGGAAAGATACAAGCGGATTGGTCGCCGCCAGGTAGAGGAAGCGAATCTCCCCCTTTTCGATGCCGGAAAGAATACCGGCGGCGTCGAGCCCCCCGGCGGGAAGCTTGGCGCCCCAGGCCTTCTCGAAGCGGGCGCGCCCGGCTTCGTAGGGGTGATAGCCGGGGAGAAACTCGGGGCAGACACCCATGTCGAGAAGGCCCTGCATGTTCCCCTTTTCGTCGACAGGGAAAAGCCCGCCGAGGTCGCCGTGGAGAGCGCCACTGATCATGGCCAGGTTGGCGATTGCCGCCGTCTTCTCTTCGGCCCCTTTGGACTTGCCGATGTCGGCGCCGAGAATCAGGGCCACCGAACCGGCGCGGCCAAGGTAATCGGCGGCCTCGCGTAGCAAATCGAGAGAGAGGCCGGTCCCGGAGACCGCCTCTTCGAGGTCGACGGCGGCAAGGTGGGCCTTGAGTTCGTCGAGATTGCCGACGAAGCGCCGCAGAAAGTCCTCGTCGGCGAGCCCCGCCTCGAGGATCAGCCGGCCGAGGGCGTTGGCGAGAAGGACTTCGCTTCCCGGGCGGTACTGCAGTGAGACATGGGCATAGCGGTTAAGCTTGACCCGGCGCATGTTGGCGACCACCAGCTTGCCGTCGTTCTTGCGGCAGGCCGATTCGATCTGCCAGTCGAGAGCGGGAGCTTCGGCGGTGACGTCGCAGCCGAAGACGAGGACGGCCTCGGCCCCGGAGATGCGGTCGATGCGGTTGCTGGCCCCCTTGAGGCCGAGAGCGGCATCGAGGGCCTTGTGGGTGCGCAGGGCGCCGAAACGGGCCTCGGAATCGATGTTGTTGCTGCCGAGGGCGACACGAAAGAGTTTCTGAAAGAGGTAGTTTTCCTCGTTGGTCAGCCGCGGCGAGGCGAGACCCGCCAGCGCGGCGGCTCCGGATTCGCTCTTGAGGCGGTGAGCCGCGCCGGCGACGGCGGCCAGGGCCTCGTTCCAGTCGACCTTCTCCAGGCCCTCCCCTTTTTTGACCAGGGGGTGGAGGAGACGGCGCTCGGAGTTGACATAGCCGTAGCCGAAGTAACCGCCGATGCAGAGGTTGCCGCCGTTGACGCTCTCGTCGTCGGAGGTGACGCGATAGATGCGGTCCCCCTTGACGTGCAGATCGATCTGGCACTGGCTGCCGCAGTAGGTGCAGATGGAGGGGGTCTTGGTCAGTTCCCAGGGGCGGGCCTTGAACTTGAAGGTCTTGGCGATCAGGGTGCCGGTGGGGCACACCTCGACGCAATTGCCGCAGAACTCGCAGTCCAGCGGCTGGCCGTCGACGGTGTCGATGAAGGCTTTTTCGCCGCGCTCCCGCACCACCAGGGCGCTGGCGCCGACGACTTCATGGCAGGTCTTGACGCACTTCTCGCAGAGGACGCACCGGGAGGGGACCTGCTGGATCAGGGGCCAGTCGTTGATCGGGGCGTGACAGACGTCTTCGGCGCCGAAGGGCTGGGAGACGACATCGAGGTCGTAGCAGATGTTCTGCAGATCGCACTCGCCGGCGGCGTCGCAGACCGGGCAGTCGAGGGGGTGGTTGATAAGCAGCAGCTCGACGAGCTGGCGGCGCATGGTACGGAGCTTCTCCGACTGGGTGGTCACCACCATGTTGTCGACGGCCACCGTGTTGCAGGCGGTCATCGGTTTGTCGACCCCCTCGATCTCCACGACGCAGACCCGGCAGGCGCCGGTGGGAGAAACCTTCTGCAGGTAGCAGAGGGTGGGAATCTTGATGCCGACCCTGGCGGCGGCTGCCAGGATGGTCGCACCCTTTTCAATCTGGGCGTCTTTTCCGTCGATCTTGAGTTTGATCATGGACTATTCACCTTTAGCACGTCGGGAATGGCCGCCGCCGAATAGCTGGCAGAGGAAACGTCGGGGCCGGTTCAGAGCAGAGAAAAGGAGCGGTTAGCTGATGGCCACCATCGCCACCCGATAGCAGCGCAGGCAACGTTCGGCCTCCCGCACGGCCTGGCTCTCGGGCATCGCCAGTTCGATCTCCTCGTAATTGTGCGCCCGCTCCGCACCCGCGACCTTGGGCTGATGCTCGCGGTGAAGCCCGCCGAGAATGCCGACCTGCTCCTTGTCGTCGAAGACTCCGAGCTGATTGAGGATATCTTCCATGGCGTCCTCCTCGTCGAGGAAGGCCTTTCCTTCCGAGAGCCAGCGGCTCATGACCCGGGCAGCGCGCCGCCCGTGACCGACCGCAACCACCACGGTCATCGCCCCGTATTCGCAGTCGCCGCCGGCGAAGACACCTTCGCAGTCGGTCATCATGGTGCCGCCGTGGGTGACGATGCTGTTCCAGCGGGTCTGCTTGATGCCGAAATCCTCCTCGCCGAGATAGGAGAGGTCCGGATCCTGGCCGATGGCCGGGATGACCATGTCGCAGGGGATGACGTACTCGCTCCCCGGTTTCGGCGCCGGCCGACGGCGCCCCGACTCGTCGGGCTCGCCGAGTTCCATGACCACCACTTCGACGCCGACGATCTTGCCGTTTTCGGCGATCAGCCGGGTCGGATTGCGCAGGAACTCGAACTGGACGTTCTCCTCTTCGGCGTCGTCGACCTCGTAGGACTCGGCGGGCATCTCATGGCGGGTCCGGCGATAGACGAGAATCGACTCCTCGGCTCCTTCGCGCAGGGCGACGCGGACGCAGTCAATGGCCGTATTGCCGCCGCCGACGACGATGACCCGTTTCGGCGTTTTGATCGGTTCGCCGAGAGCCACTTCCCGCAGGTAGTTGATCCCTCCGGCCGAGAACCCCTCGTAGCCTTCGTCCTCCCCTTCGACCCCCATCGGCTTCGACTTGAAGGCGCCGGTGCCGAGAAAGACCGCATCGTATTGCTCCTTGAGCTCCTTGAGGGAGACGTCGCGGCCGAGCTTGGTGTTGAAGCGGATTTCGCCGCCGAGATTGGTGATGATTTCGATATCGCGGCGCAGGAGATGACGGGGCATGCGGTAGTCGGGGATGCCGACGGCCACCGTCCCCCCCGGCTCGGACAGCATGTCGAGGATCGTCACCTGGTAGCCTTCGAGAAGAAGGTAGTAGGCGCAGGTCACCCCCGCCGGGCCAGCGCCGACGACGCAGACCTTCTTGTCCTTGCGGGGGGCGGGGACCATCGGCGGCTGCTTGTGGTGCATCCATTCGTGGTCGGCGGCGACGCGCTTGAGAACCATGATGCTGATCGGTTCATCGACCAGGGCGCGGCGACAGGCCTTTTCGCAGGGGTGGGGACAGACCCGGCCGCAGACCGCGGGAATCGGCATGTTGCGGCGGATGGCGGAGAGGGACTCGTCGAAGCGGTATTCCTTGATCTCTTCGATGTAGGCGGGGATGTCGATATGGGCCGGACACTTGTCCATGCAGGGCGCGGTGAGTTTTTCCTTGTAGGAGGCGGCCAACTTCGGCTTGCGCTCGCCGCGGATATAGGCGAGATAGTCGTCGCGGAAGTGTTTGACGGTATCGATGACCGGAACGGCCGAAGTCATGCACAGGGTGCACTTGCAGCTCTCCAGGAGGGTCGAGAGCTCCTCGATGACCTCCAGATCCCGCTCCTCGCCGTGACCGGCGAGGATCCGGGCCAGGGTGTCCTGCAGGACCCGCGTCCCCTTCTTTCCGGGTGTGCACTTGCCGCAGCAGTAGTTCTGCTGCACCCGCTTCATGTATTCGGCGGCCATGGCGACGATGTCGGTCTCGGGGTCGAGGAGAATAATGCCGTCCCAGCCCATGAAGGCCCCGACCTTGCCGTCGTCAAGATATCTCTCGGGAAGCTTGAGCTTGAGGGTGGCCAGATCCACTTCACCGCCCTTGCGGTTATCCACGACCTCTCGTCCCCAACTGGAAAAAACAACCTGAGCCAAATCGACCTCCTTCAAGACCGCCAGACAGCTCGCGGACCGCGTCCACATGCCTTCGAAAAGAGCAAAAAACGGGTCTTTTCTGGCAGTTGCCCCCGTCTATTTTGTATACAGTATGCAGCTAATTACCACAAAAACCGGTGGCAAATCAAGGGAAATTTCTCCCCGGGGACCCGCTTTCAGGGGAAGGGCGGGAAGGGTGAGACGACCTGCCAGAGACCGGCATGATAACGGGTTCCCCCCTCGTAACGCCACAGTTGGCGGAAGCGGAATTCCTTCACCCGGATGGAGGGGAGTTGATAGTATTCGAGGACCATCTCGACCTCCCCTTCGAGCTCCGAAAGAGGCTGGTCGATCTTTTCCACACGCACATCGACGATCTGCAGATCGGAGATCCCCTGAAAGAGGGCGAGAAAATCGTCCCGGTAGGGATCGGCCAGGTGGCGTGCCGCCCCCTGAAAATCCCCCCAGCGCAGACGCTGGCTGAAGTCGCGACTCTCCCGGGTCAGATCCGCCTCGGAGCGCGCCATCACTCCGCAGGAGCAGAGGAAAAAGAGGGCGAAAAGGGGCGCCAGTCTCGGGGTACGGCGGAAAAATTTCTGTAGCATCGATTGCCTTTCTTGCTTCTCGGCCCGTTTCGTATAGAGTAACTGTCTGTCTTCGAAACGGGGCACAGCAGAGGAGTTCCCATGAAAAATGTCGAAATCTATACCAAGAGCTATTGTCCCTACTGCAGCCGCGCCAAGGAACTTTTGCGCATCAAGGAAATCCCCTACACCGAGTACGACGTCACTGTCGATCCGGCCCTGGAGGAGGAGATGCGCCGCCGTTCCGGGCGGGAAACGGTCCCGGAGATCTTCGTCGAAGGGCAACTGATCGGCGGCTGCAGCGAACTCTTCGACCTCGATGAAGAAGGGGAGCTCGACCGCCTCCTCGGGCTCAAGCCTTCCGGCGGATAAGAGCCATCAGCTCCAGCGCCAGCTCGACCCGGCCGAAGGGGGGCATGAGGTAAAATCCCCCCGCCCGCCCGCGGCACCCTTCCACCAGCTCCCCGGCGATCGCCATCCCCTCGGCGGCCCCTGCGCCGCCGCTCTTCCCCTTCATCCGCGCCCGCACCCCATCGGGGAGACTGATCCCCGGCACCTCATTGTGAAGAAATTCGGCATTGCGCTCGCTCACCAGCGGCAGGAGCCCGACGAGCACGGGTACCTGCAGGGGGGCGGTGCGCGCCAGAAGCTCGTCGAGGATCTGCGGGGAGTAGACCGGCTGGGTCTGCACGAAGCGGGCCCCGGCGGCGATCTTCTTCTGCAGCCGCCGCAGCTGGCCGTCCATGCTCGGCAGATTCGGATTGAAGGCGGCGCCGAGGAGAAATTGGCTGCAGCCGCCGAGGTCGGCGCCGAGAAGGCTCTTCCCTTCATTGAGGGCCGACAGGAGCTCGAGAAGGCCGATGGAATTGAGATCGAAGACGCTGGTCGCTCCCGCCTCGCCGCCGACGGAAACGGGATCGCCGGTCACCGCCAGAAGGGTGCGAAGCCCGAGCAGATGGGCCCCCATCAGTTCGGAATGGAGGCCGATGAGGTTGCGGTCCCGGCAGGTCACGTGGACGATGACCGGGGTGCCGGTATCCTCCTCGATTTTCCGGGCCAGGGCCATATTCCCCATGCGGATCCGGGCCAGGGGGTTCTCGGCGAGGCTGATGGCATCGACCCCGGCAGCCGTCAGGGCCCGGGCGGCTTCAATCACCTTGCCGCAGTCGAACCCCCGCGGCGGGTCGAGTTCCACCGTCACCACCGGCCGCCGTCCCCAGCCGTCGAGAAAGGTCCGGCTGGCGGTGGAGGGAATCCCGGCTTCCGGGCGGACCGGCGTCTCGACCCGGCGAACCCGGGCACGCGCCGCCGGCTTCACCCCGGCCAGAGCCCCGGCCAGGGCGCGGATATGCTCGGGGGTGGTCCCGCAGCAGCCGCCGATCAGGGAGGCCCCGGCGCCCGCCATGTCACTGGCCATGGCGGCAAAGTAGTCGGGGGTGGCCAGATAGATGTAGCGGCCGTCGAGATACTGGGGGAATCCCGAGTTGGGGAAGGCCGACAGGGGCCGATCGGTGGCCCCGGCCATCCGTTCCAGGACCCTGAGGAGCTCCCTGGGGCCGGAGCCGCAATTGGCGCCAAGCACCGTCGCCCCCGCCTGGGTCAGGCGCCGCGCCGCCTCTTCGGCGGAGAGGCCTTCGCGGGTCCGTCCGTCCTCAATGAAGGCCATCTGGGCCACGGCCGGCAGGCCGAGCCTTGCCGCGACACCCAGAGCCAGCTCGAGATCGGCCAGGGAAGCGAAGGTCTCGAGGATAAAGAGATCGACCCCGCCCTGGGCCAGGGCCTCCATCTGCTCGGCGAGCAGCGCCTCCTTCTGCGACGGGGGAATTTCCTGGGCTTCCCCGCGGGGGCGCCGCAGCGGTCCGACGGAGCCGGCGACGAAGCAAAGTTCGCCGGCGGCCTCCCGGGCCAGACGGGCGCCGGCTTCATTGATGGCCCCGACCTTCTTTTCCAGGCCGATGGCCCCCAGAACGGCGCCGTTGGCGCCGAAGGTGTTGGTCTCCAGAAGCCGGGCCCCGGCGGCGGCATAGTCCCGGTGGACCTGCAGGACCTGCTGCGGGGAGGTGAGATTGAGATATTCGAAATTGACATCCAGGGGGATGCCCCGGCTGTAGAGGAGGGTCCCCATCGCCCCGTCGCCGATGATCACTTCTTCGGCGAGACGTTCGAGGAACAGGGCGCTGCGTGGGTTCAGGGTCTTCATATCGGCCGACAGGGATGGGGGGAAGGGACGAAGAGCACAGAGGAGGTTATGCCATAAAAAGAACAAAAGATAAAGGAGCCAGAGGAGCCTGACCCCGGCCGAACCCCGCAGGGATTGCGGCCGGGGTCAAAAGCCTACCCCTGAAGACGGACGATGGCGGTGTAGAAGAGGTGTCCCTCCGACTCGGCGACGGAGAGGGAGAACTCCAAGGGGAGGACGGTGCCGTCGCGGCGCCGCCCGGGAAGGCGGTTCAGCTTGTTCACCGCGGCGCCCCCCTTCTCCTTCAGATAGGCCTCGACCCCCAGGCGATGGAGTTCGGCGTAGTCCTCGTGAATCAGTCGGTCGACGCCGAGGCCGAGGACTTCGGCCTTGCTGTAGCCGAACATCCGCTCGGCTTCGTGGTTGAAGAGAATGATCTGCCCGTTGGCGAGGAAGGAGATGATGCCGTCGCGGGCCGTCTCCGTAAGGACACGATAGCGTTTTTCCGACTCTTCGAGATGGCGGGTCTTCTCCCTCAGATGGTCGATCATTTCATTAAAGCCGTCGATGAGCACGCCGATCTCGTCGCCGCCGCGGCGCGGGAGTTTTTCCTCGAACTGTCCGGTGCGGACCACTTCGCCGATCACCGTGCCGAAGCGGGCCAGGGGGCGGGTGACGACGACGCGTATGAGGATCCCCAGGCAGGTGATCAGGGCGAGAAAGACCCCGCCGGTGTAGAGGACGTCATGGCGGACGTTGGCCCAAATCTGCCGGTAGAGCCTGTCCATGGGGATGGTCACCGAAGCGGCGCCGATGATCTCGCCGATCTGGTAGTTGTAGGCCTGGTCCTTGGCCAGCGGATAGAGTCGCTGGAGAAAGGCCGGGGCGTTTTTCGGATCGCCGTGACACTCCAGGCAGCTCTCCTCGGCCGTGAAGGGCTGCAGGTAACGGAAGACCGGCTCCCCCCGGTCCGTGGTGATGGCAAAATACTCGCCAAGAGCCGGCGTCTCCCGAAAACGCTTCAGGGTCTGGGACTCGAAGGGGTCGGGGGCGTTGCTGGCATTGCGATAGCGCTCGGAAACCTGGCGGATGCGGTAGTCGAGGTCCTCGGCGACCCGCAGGCCGATGCGGTTGGAAGCCACCACCGGAATCATCCCGTAGCGCTGCTCGGAGAGGACGATGCCGCCGATCTGCAGCTGGGCCGAGAGGTATTCGCGGGTGCGGATCGCCTGGGAGGCGACCAGGCGCGCCTTTTCCACTGCGTCCTCGAGGATGAAGGCCCGTTGCTGCCGGTAACCGAGCCAGGCGGAGAGGGCGAAGAAGAGCAGGAGTATGGCGGCGATGGTGAGATTGATCTTGCTCAGCAGGCTGCGGTTGCGCAACAGGTTCATGGGCGCTCCTCTTTCCGACAGGATGGCTACATTCTAGCGGCTTGTCCCCCCCTTGCAAGGAGGGCCAGTGTCCCGTTTGGTTAGTCCATTCAGATAATTCTGAGGCATTTTGGTCGCTGCCAAGGCGGGTCGACGCAGCCCTGGCCGGGCTTAAGCCGAGGAGACCCAACGCAGGGAGCGGCCAAAAGGACCAGAATTAATGGACGGAATGAACCAATCGGGACACTGATATGGCTGACAGTTGTCAATAGAAGAAACGCTCACTGCCCAACTGATTTTCAGCGGTTTTTCGTGCGTTATGTTCCAGGGCACTTGCAGGGGCGGAACCTGTATTGCGACGGCTAATCAGACTGATATTCGCGGGTTGGGTACCGCCAGACTTGTCTTCGTCGCGGAGCTGCCTCTCTCTAGTAACGTGAGTTCGGCCAAGGCCTTATCCAATAGTGTCCTCGAGGGTTCTCCTGACCGCGGTTGCGCCCCTGTAACTGCCCTGGAATGTTAGTTTTGCTTCAATATGCTTTCTCCAACAGGTTTTTGAGGTGATTGAGTTGTTTGTGGTTTGTTATGCCATGGCCGGGATTTCAACTTCATGGGCTATTGCCCACATAAAAGCACAGAGTTCTCGAGCTATAGCCGTCACGATCACCTGTTTGGATTTACCCTTCGCCAGCATACGTTTGTAGCGGGCACATAATCGGAGTTGAGCTTTCCAGGAGATATCGCAAATTGCTTGCGACAGGCCTTCTTGTCGTCTGCGTAACTCCCGACTGACCCGGGCAGGAAGGCGGTAAGCCCAGGAGGCTTCCACCAGGACCCGGCGCACATGTCCATTGCCTGCTTTGGTAATTGAACCTCGTTTCGTTGTCTCGCCACTGGAATGTTCCGATGGAACCAGTCCGAGATAGGACATCAGTTCAACGGGGCTCTTAAAGCGCTTCAAATCTCCTATTTCAGCAACGGTTGTGGCTGCGACAATCAAGGAGACGCCTCGCAGGGATTGGTAGGCTTTAGCTACCGGAAACATCCGCCACTGGGGCAAGAGTTGTTGAATCTGCTCAGTCAGCCGCTCCACCCGCCGAGTGCTTTCAGTAAGCGCGCCGACATATTCCTGAAGGGTAATCTGCTGGGCCGGATGAGGCATTTTGATTCCAGCGATCCAGCGCATATGTGCCTGGCTCCAGGGGGTTCGTCCACTGAATCGGTGACCGTGTCGAAGAAGAAATGCCAGAATGTGCTGCTTGGCTTTTTTCTCCGACGCCTTGGCATCCTCCCTTGATCGGGTAAGGTCCCGCATGGCTTCATCTTCGGTAAGAGGCACAAAAACGGGAGACAGTTCACCGGCTCGATGCAGGCGGGCAAGCATTTGGGCATCCCGGCGGTCATTCTTAATACGGTCGCCGCTTTTCTTGGGGATCTTTGAGGGCGCTACCACCACACAATCGAACCCCTGAAATGTAAGGTGTCGGTAAACATCATAGCCACAAGGGCCAGCTTCGTAGACGAAATGGAGTTCGCAGCCTCTCGAAACCAGTTTCCTAACAACCTTGTCGAGAGCAACCAAACTCCCGTCAATTTTCCCATAGTGTCGAATTTCGCCGGTGCGACCCTCCTCGGCGATAGCGATCTCAATGGAGTTTTTGTGGACGTCCAACCCGATAAACATGCTAGACTTCTTCATGACCTGCCTCCTTGATTTTGGCTCTGTGTTGGGGTTCAAGAGCTTCCAACATAACCCACGTTTGCAAGGGGCAGGTCTTTTTTTGTCTCTAACTGTCAGCCATTATGTCTAGTCGAAGAGGCGCTTGAGGAACTGGCGAAGGATGGCCGCAGTCAGCCCCCAGATTTCGTGCTCCCCCACGGTGTAGAAGTGCACCGGATGGAGGCGCCCCCGGTGTTTCCAGTTCTCTTTGTGCCAGATATCCGGGTCGCGGAGGGCCTCCAGGGGGACCTCGATGACCTCGTCGATCTCTTCTCTGTTGACCCGGTAGGGGTAGGGCCAGGGGAAGCTGCCGACGAAGGGGACGACGTGGTAGCCGTGAACGGAGATGAAGTCGTCGAGGCGACCGAGGATCCGGACATCGGCGGCGGCAATCCCCATCTCCTCCTCGGTCTCCCGCAGCGCCGTGGCGCAGAGGTCGGCATCCCCGGCGCTCCAGGCCCCCCCAGGGAAAGAGATCTCCCCCCGGTGGTGATTGAGATGCCGGGTCCGCCGGGTGAAGAGGAGCGTGTCCACCCCCTGGCGGACGAAGAGGGGGACGAGAACGGCGGAGGGGCGCAGCCCGCGATCGGCGATGGAGCGCGGCGCATGGGCCGCCAGGCGTGCGGCGATAAAAACCGGATCGAGCATCAGCGCCGCGCCGCGTTGTCCTTGAGGGCGGCGATGGTGGCGCCGTAGTCGGCCGTGCCGAAGACGGCGCTGCCGGCCACGAAGACGCTCGCCCCGGCCGCGGCAATGGCGGCGATATTGTCGGTTTTCACCCCGCCGTCGACTTCGATCTCCACCTGTAGCCCGCGGCGGTCGATTTCGGCGCGCAGCGCTTCGATCTTGGCCAGGGAAGAAGGGATAAAGCTCTGGCCGCCGAAGCCGGGGTTGACCGACATGATCAGCACCAGGTCAATATCCTCGAGGATGACCTCGAGACTCGAAACCGGGGTCGCCGGGTTGAGGGAGACTCCGGCCTTCTTGCCGAGACTTTTGATCAGTTGCACGGTGCGGTGCAGGTGGGGGACGGCTTCAACATGGACGGTGATCAGGTCGGCGCCGGCCCGGGCGAAGTCGGGGATGAAGCGGTCGGGGTTTTCGATCATCAGGTGGACGTCGAGGGGGAGGTTGGTCACCCGGCGGGCCGCCTCCACCACCAGGGGACCGATGGTGATGTTGGGGACGAAGTGGCCGTCCATGACGTCGATATGAACGTAATCGGCTCCTCCGGCATCGATGGCCTGAATCTCCGCGCCGAGGCGGGCGAAATCGGCGGAGAGGATGGACGGTGCGATCTTGATCATGGAAAACTCCCTGGGTGAAGGTCGTCCTGCGCGGGCGAAGGGTCGGAGAAGGGGCGTCTATCCGCGGCGGCGGAAGCGCACGGCGAAAAAGGCGTCCATCCCCCCGTGGCGATGGGGAAAGGTGCTCAGCGCGCCCCTGTCGTCGAAGAGTTCCTGCCACCCGGCCGGCGCCGAAAGGCGCAGGTCCTCGCGGACGAAGTCGGGATGGCCGGCAAGAAAGGCGTCGACCACCCCGTCGGTCTCCTCCGGCGTGAGGGTGCAGAGGGAATAGAGGAGGGTTCCGCCGGGACGCACCAGGGGGGCGACGTTGCCGAGGATGGTCCCCTGGAGGAGAGCCAGGCGCCCGATGTCAGCCTCGATGCGCCGCCAGCGGGTTTCCGGGTTGCGCCGCAGCACCCCGAGACCGCTGCAGGGGGCGTCGACGAGGACGCGGTCGAAGCTTTCGGCATCGAGAAATCCGGGGGGGCGAGTGAGATCCCAGTCGCTGGTCTCGATCCCCTCGCAGCCGAGGCGATAAGCCCCTTCGCCGATGAGGCGGACCCGCTTGGGGTGCAGGTCGAGAGCGAGAATGGCCGCGGCGTTGCCGGACAGGGCGGCGATATGGGTGGTCTTGCCGCCGGGGGCGGCGCAGGCGTCGAGAATCCGTTCTCCGGGCTGCGGATCGAGGAGGCGGGCAATGAGCATGCTTGCTTCGTCCTGCACCTGGCAGAACCCCTCGCCGGTCCCGGGGAGCGCCCCGGGCAGACGGGCGGTCACTCTCACCCCTTCGGGGGCATAGCGGGTCGCCTGCACCTCGTATCCGGCCTTGCGCAGCTCCTCCAGGTAGGCGTCCCGCTCCAGGCGCAGGGTGTTGACCCGCAGGGTGAAGGGAGCCGGTTCGAGCATGGCGGCAGCCAACGCCAGAGCCTCCTCGTCGCCGAGCTCACGGCGCCAGCGCCGGGCCAGCCAGGGGGGGAGGGAGAGAACCTGCTCGAGATGGGCAAGGGTCGCCTTCTGCGGGTCGGGCCAGGGGATCGCCGCGGCGCCGCGGATCAGGGCGCGGAGGATGCCGTTGATGAAGCCGGTGGCCCGCTCCAGCCCCAGGGTGCGGGCCAGCTCCACCGTCTCGTGAACGGCGGCGGGAGCCGGCACCCGGTCGAGATGGAGGATCTGGTAGGTGCCGAGTCGCAAAAGCGTCCGCACCCCGGCCTCCACCTTCTCCAGGGGCTGGCTGCAGAAGCGGCCGAGAGCGAAATCGAGGGAGCCGCGGCGGCGCAGCACCCCGTAGACGAGTTCGGTGGCCAGGCCGCGGTCGCGGGGATCGATCCCGGGAGCGGCGCGCAGGGCGGCGTCGAGCGCCAGGTCGGAGTAGGCCCCCTCGTCGACACGGCGGAGAACCTCGTAGGCGATGTGGCGCGGATCGAGCAGTTTCAAAAGGTTTGACCTCGGCTCTCGGCTGATCATTCAAAAAAGGCGGGGGCATGTCGGACATGCCCCCGCCCAGGACAAGGGATGGCGATCGGTTCGGCGCAAAAAAATCATGGCTACTTCAGCTGTGAGGCATGCTCTCCAGGCGCCGGATCCGCTCCTCCACCGGCGGGTGGGTGGAAAAGAGGGACTTGAAGCCGCCGCCGCGCAGCGGATTGACGATGAACATGTGGGCGGTCGCCTCGTTGACCCTGGGCATCGGCGAGCGGCTGTTGGCCGTTTCGAGCTTGCGCAGAGCGCTGGCCAGGTGGTGGGGACTGCCGGAAAGCTGCGCCCCGCCCCTGTCGGCTTCGTACTCCCGGGAACGGGAGATCGCCATCTGCACCAGCATGGCGGCGATCGGCGCCAGGATCATCATGAGAATCAGGGTCAGGGGGTTGCTGTCCTCGTCGTCGCGGCCGCCGCCGAAGATCATCGCCCACTGGGCCATGTGCGCCAGGTAGGAGATCGCCCCGGCCAGGGTGGCGGCGATGGAGCCGATGAGAATATCGCGATGCTTGACGTGGCTCATCTCGTGGGCCATGACTCCAAGGAGCTCCTCGCGACTGAGAATCGCCAGAATCCCCTCGGTGGCGGCGACCACGGCGTGCTCGGGGTTGCGCCCGGTGGCAAAGGCGTTGGGCGTCGGTTGAGGGAGGATGCAGACCTTGGGCATCGGCAGGGCGCCCCGCTGGCAGATCTCCTGCACCACCTCATAAAGGGGTCCGCTCTGCACTTCGCGGCCGCGGTACATGGCGATGACGACGCGGTCGGAAAACCAGTAGCTCCCCAGGTTCATCGCCGCGGCCAGGATCAGGGCGAAGAGGGCGCCCCCCTGTCCGCCGAGGGCGCCACCGGCGGTCACCAGCACCAGAGTCAACAAAGTCATGAGCATGACGGTACGGACGGTATTCATCAAAGATCACCTCTGTCGTTAATTGAAGCGAGTTCTGCTGCCAATATAATGGCCGGGGCGGGGAAAATCAAGGGGCTCAAGGTTGGAGGTGTTCGTCGAGAACCCTGGCCACCTCGTCGAGAACGACGTGGGTGTCGAGGCAGGGGCCCTTGGGGCGACGGTTGAGAATGCCGATCACCGGAAGGGGGTAGGCATCGCGGATCCCGGTCGTCAGGTCGCGCTCGCAGGCCACGGCGAGGATAAAGGCCGGGCGCTTCTCGACGATCAGCTTGCGGGCCAGGGTTCCGCCGGTGGCCACGGCAATCTCCACCCCTCGGCGACCGGCCATCTCGGCCAGGGCGCTGATGTCGCACTTTCCGCAGCGGAGGCACTTGTCCACTTCGCCGGTGATTCGGATCGGACAGTCGAAGAGCTGGATGCAGTGGGGGAGGAGAATCATCGCCCGCGCCGGCGCCACCCGCAGTTTCCGGGAACGGACCAGCTGATTGTTGAGGGCGATAAACGACTGCTGCAACAGATCGCGATGGATCCCCATGAGGCGCCCGAAGGCGATGACCGCCGGGAAGAGGGCCTTGATGACGACCCGCCGCAGTCGCTCGGAGAAGAAGAGGTCGCGCCCGGTGAGGAGGGTGAGAATCAGCAGGGAAAGCCCGCCGACGATGAGGGCGGCGAGGGTCGCCAGAACCGCCCCGGAAATCAGCGGCAGGATGGGATGAATGTTCTCCAGCCCGACGCTCGGCACCCACCAGAGGAGAAAGGCGCAGAGCAGAACCAGGGCGCAGGCCACAGCCAGCAGTCCGATGAAAAGGCGCTTGCGCGGCTGGTACTCCCGGTGCGGGGCGGGCGTCGCGGCCAAGTCAGGGCTCCAGGGTCGTTCCGGGGGGGAGGTGTTTGCCCTGGAGAAAATCCCGGGCAGAAAGGCGCCTCTTCCCCGGCAACTGCAGCTCCCGGACCAGCAGAACCCCCTCGCCGCAGGCGATGCGCACTCCGTCGGCGCCGGCGGAAAGGACCGTCCCCGGCTCTCCCTCCCCGGGCTCGGGGCGGGTGCGGGCGATTTTGAGGACCTCGCCGTCGAGATGTGTAAAAGCCCCCGGCCAGGGGTCGAGCCCCCGCACCTGGTTGTGGATCGCTTGAGCGCTGCGGCTCCAGTCGATGCGCCCGTCCTCTTTCTTCATCATCGGCGCATAGGTGCTCAGGGCGTCGTCCTGGGCTTCGGCCCTGAGCGTTCCGGCGCAGAGCCTCTCCAGAGTCTCCTCCATCGCCTCGCGGCCGAGAAGGGCCAGGCGGTCGTGGAGCTCGCCGGCGGTCTCTTCGGGACCGATGGGGGTGGCGCGCTTGATGAGCATGGCGCCGGTGTCGAGGCCGACGTCCATGACCATCGTCGTCACCCCGGCGACCTCTTCGCCGTCGATCACCGCCTGGTTGATCGGCGCCGCCCCGCGGTAGCGGGGGAGGAGGGAGGCATGGACGTTGATGCAGCCGTAGCGGGGGATTTCCAGAACGCTCTTGGGGAGGATCTGGCCGTAGGCGACGACGACGATCAGGTCGGGGGCCAGAGCCCGCAGCTCCTCCACCACGGCCGGGTCGCGCAGCTTTACCGGCTGATAGACGGGGATCCCCCGGGCGAGGGCCAGTTCCTTGACGGGAGGCGCCGAGAGCTTGTTGCCGCGCCCCTTGGGGCGGTCGGGCTGGGTGTAGACGGCGCAGAGGTCGACCCCGGTGTCGAGCAGCCCCTCCAGGGTGGCAAGGGCAAAGTCCGGTGTACCCATGAAGACGGTGCGGATGTCCTGGGGCTTGATCACAGCTGCTCCTGCTGCTGTTCCATGATCTTCTTGTACTTCTTGCGGAACAGCGATTTTTTGAGGGGGGAAAGGTGGTCGACGAAGAGGATACCGTCCAGGTGATCGATCTCATGCTGAAAACAGACCGAAAGGAGCCCTTCGGCGTCCCGCTCCACGGTCTTGCCGTCGAGGTCGAGATAGCGCACCCGGACCACGGCGGAGCGCGTAACGCTGGCGTAGTAGGCGGGGACCGACAGGCACCCCTCCTCCTCGCAGACCTCCCCCTCGCGGGCGATGATCTCCGGGTTGAAGGCGGTGATCAGCTGCGGCGCCTCGTCCTTCGGGGCGCAGTCGAGAACGATCAGGCGCAGCGAGACTCCGACCTGAGGGGCGGCCAGACCGACGCCGGGGGCGGCGTACATCGTCTCGGCCATGTCCCGGGCCAGACTTTTCAGCTCGTCGTCGATGACCGTCACCGGCTTGGCCACCTTCTTCAGGATCGGATCGGGATAGTGAAATATTTGCATCAGTGCCATGGTTCTCTGTCTCGGTGCGGGTGGAAAATCGTTGGAAAACCGCTTGGGCGGTGAGGTGAGCGGTCCGTCACAGCCACTCATGATAAGGGGAACAGTGCAGCAAAGTCAACTTATTGGCAACGTTTCGGCGGGATCGGGTGAGGAGGGGGATGGGTCATTGACTTGAGGACGGGGCGGGGAGAAATGGGGTGGATGGGAGACACCGGTCTGCGGGGGGGGACAGGCTACTTTTGCCGTCCAAAAAGTTGCCTGTCCCCCTACCCACCAACGGCCAATCCAAGAGGACCTTATCAGGAAGGAGTTCAGGTACCTTTTCAAGGAGCCAGTCCCCCAATATCGCGCTACTGTTGCCCGGGGACTGGCTACTTTTGCAGTTTAAAAGTTGCCTGTCCCCCTACCCACCAACGGCCAATCCAAGAGGACCTTATCATGAAGGAGATCAGGCACCTTTTCAAAGACCCAGTCCCCCAAATGGGACTTGGCGGTGGAGGCTCAGCTTCAGTCGGCTCAACTCCCTGCCGGTCAGGGGGGTGTCGACATACTCGGCCCAATCGGAAGGCAGTTTGAGCAACCCCGTATCCGTCACCTTGCCCCCAGGGACTGGCTCCGAAGGTGCCTGTCCCTCGACTACCGTCTTTCCAAGGGGGACAGGCACCGCTTGCGCTGTCGTCTCAAAGGGGACAGGCACCGCTGATACGGAGCCAGTCCCTGGGCAGATTGTGAGGTTTTCGCGGTGGGACGACCAGGGCCAGTCGCGGGCCGAGACGACCATCCCGGCCTGCACCGGGTTGCCCTCCACGTAGCGGGCCACCGTCAGCAGGTGGTCGTCGTCCCGGACGATGAAGCTCTTGAACCGGCCTTGCCAGAGATGGCCGCTGGTGCCGTGGTGGCGGTGATAACGGCGCACATGGCTGGTCATCAGCCACTGCATCCATTTGCTCAGGTCTTCTCCCCTCTGCGGCTGGACCAACAGGTGAAAATGTTATGTGAAGCGCGAACTTATGTGAAGTTGCCCTCAACTCTCTTCTGATTCTCTCATCATTTTCGCCACTCCCCTGGGTTTTCGCCAATAATTGCTGCACATAATTCTGCGCCCTGACCATCCCCGAATGCCTCGATAATAGAGGCAAAGAAGGGAGGTTGTCATGGAACTGGAACAGGCATTTTCGTGTCCGGGAACGCTGAAGAAGTTGCGAAGCGGCCCACTGGGAACGCTTCTGGACGGTTTCTGTACCTGGTTGATGGAGCACGGTTTCCGTCAGGGGACCATCCGCAAGCATCTATCGAACGTCTCTCATTTTAATCAGCATCTTGGCCGGCAAGGAGTTGTCCCCGGCCAAATCCTCTGTCCCAAAGACGTTGATGGATTTTTCGAAGCATATCCTGCCCGGTGTCGGCACCGCGGGCCACTGGAAGGTCATCTGAAGCGGGTTCGCCACTCGCTCAGTCGTTTCGTCGAGTACCTTGGCGAACAGGGGTTTTTCAATCCGTTGCCGCAAAGCGAGATCTTTGCGCCTCTTCTGGATGCCTACCTCGAATGGATGCAGCATTACCAGCACGCCGCTGCCGGGACCTGCGAGTTGCGCGCTCAGTACCTCACCGTTTTCCTGCGCTACCTCGGCCCGCAGGCGACATTACAAGGGTTGGCCAAGCTGAGCCCGGAGAGCATCGAGGCGTTCTTCCTGGCTTATGCGCAGAAGGTCGGAAAAGCAGCGCGGCGATCGATGCAGTCGACCCTGCGGACCTTCTTCCGTTTCTGCCTGCATCGAGGCTACGTCCGGGAGCCCCTGGACCTGGCGGTTCCTACCTTGAGAGCCTACAAGCTGGCTTCGGTCCCGCGCGGCTTGACTGAGGCTCAGGCTCGGCAGGTCCTTCAGGGGATCGACCGCAAGACCACGGTGGGCCGACGGGATTACGCCATCGTTCAGTTGCTTCACACCTACGGTGTCCGAGGCGGCCAGGTTCGGGCGTTGCGGCTGGAGCAGATCGACTGGGCGCAGAACCGGATCTTCTTTGCAGCTTCCAAGGGCGGCAAGGACAGCTGCCTTCCCCTCACCGTCGAGGTGGGGGAGAGCCTGCTGAACTACTTGCAAAATGCCCGGCCATCCAGTTCGAACCCGCAGGTGTTTCTGACCTCGCGTGCCCCCTACCACCCGCTTCCCCGCTCCAGTTCCCTTTCCGTCATCATCGAGCGCCGTATCCGAGCCGCAAGCATCGAGATTCCCAGCAAGGGCGCCCACGCCTTTCGGCATGGCTTTGCGACCCGGATGCTCGCGCAGGGAGAACCGTTCAAGGCGATTGCCGATGTGCTGGGCCATCGCCATCTCGGCACCACCTTTATCTACACCAAGGTCGACTTTAACGCCCTGAAGCAGGTCGCCCTGGAGTGGCCGCAGGAGGTGACGCGATGAGAACCCTGGAATTTCACAGCGCCCTGGCTCCTCAGATCCGGAACTTCATCAGCTTGCGGCAGCTCTCCGGCACCGATTATCAGAGCCAGGCGCTGCTGTTGAGCTACTTCGACCGCTTCCTGGTCGAAGAAAAATTTGAAGCTTCGTGCATCACCCCGCAGATCACCGACCGGTATCTTCTGACTCTTTCGCACCTTGCACCGCGTGTGCAGTCAAACCGCTTCTGCGTGGTGCAGCAGCTGTGCCGGTATCTCTTGCGGCACGACCCGCTCACCTACGTTCCCGAACCCATAAGGGTCATTGCCTCGCAGGCGGCTCATCAGCCGTACATCTACAACCAGAGGGAAGTCGGCGCCTTGCTGGCCGCCGCCGCGGAATTGCGGCCGCCGGGCTCCCTGCGGCCACTCACCTACCGGACACTCCTCGGCCTGCTCTACAGCACGGGCATCCGTATCGGGGAAGCATTGGCCCTGAACCTGGAGAACTTTCTCTGCGCCGAAGAGCGGCTCTACATCGTCGAGGGCAAGTTCCGCAAGGCCCGCTGGGTGCCTTTGAGCACGACCACCTGCCAGGCGTTGCAGCAATATCTGGACAGACGCCTTCGCATCAAGCCGCGCTCGCCGGACTCCCCGCTGCTGCTGAATCAACGATCCCGGCGCTTGCATCATGTCACGGTCAACCTTACCTTTCGGCAGTTGCTGCGCCGCTGCGCCATCCCCCACAACGAGCACGCCGGCCCCCGCATCCACGACCTGCGACACACCTTTGCCGTTCACAGGCTGCTGGCCTGGTATCGAGACGGGCAGGATGTAAACGCGCGGCTGCCTTGGCTGGCAACCTATCTGGGACATGTGGATATCCATTCCACCCAGGTCTACCTTCGGGCCACGCCGGAGCTGACCGAAGAGGTGGCCCGGCGCTTCCACGATTACTACCTCCAACAGATCCAAACCAACGGAGGACAGTCATGAAACAGTTGCTGGCCAAGTTCATGAAACCCTTCTTCAGCCACTACCTGCCGATCCAGAAAGGCCTCGCGACCAATACCCTGCTGGCGTACCGCGACGCGATCAAGCTGCTGTTGTGCTTTGCTGCGGACACCCTGCGCAAGAGCGCCGACGAGTTGAGCGTCGAAGAGATCGACGAAGCGCTTGTGTTGGCGTTCCTCGATCATCTTGAAAACGTTCGCGGCTGCACGCCGCGAACCCGTAATGCCCGATTGGCGGCCATCCGTGTCTTCTTCGGTTTCATCGCCCGAGAGGAGCCGGTCTTGCTGCTCCAGTGCCAGAGGATTCGCACCATCCCTCTGAAACGTACGCAGCACAAGACGGTCAAGTACATGGAGCAGGACGAGATGCAGGCGCTGCTCGATGCGGTGAATGTCAATGCACGCACCGCCGCGCGCGACAAGGCTTTGCTGCTCCTGCTCTACAACACCGGGGCTCGCGTCAGTGAAATTGTGGGCATCAAAATCCCAGATCTGCGCCTGCAGGGTGCCACCGCTCAGATCTCGCTTCTGGGCAAGGGTAAAAAGCACCGCAGCTGTCCGCTGTGGCCCGAAATGGCACAAGCCCTTCAGGCTTACCTCAAAGTTCGCAATCCCCATGATCCGGCCGCTGAGCAGCTCTTCCTCAACGCCAACGGAGTTCCCATCACCCGTTTCGGCATTCGCCAAATCCTGAGCAAATATGCGGCCTCAGCCCGGAATCAATGCCCATCGATGAGGAGCAGGGCCGTAAATCCACACACTATCAGGCATACCACGGCCATGCATCTGCTGCGGGCCGGCAACGATATCAATATGGTCAGTTATTGGTTGGGGCACGCCGACATCAACACCACGCATGTCTACGTCGAAATCGATATGGACATGAAACGGAGAATGCTCGAAAAAACAACAGCACCGGTCGTCAGCCACGACCTGCCATGGCAGAAGCCCGACGTCTTGCAGTGGCTCGCTGCGCTCGAAAAATCACCTAAATTATGTGCAGTAAAACCTTGATCTGGGGTAGAGAATGAGGGAGTGTCCAGAAATGAACTTCACATAAGTTCGCGCTTCACATAACACGTGTTATGTGGAGCTCCACATAAAAAATGGTTGGACATCAGACAGTAGGCGAGCACCTTGACCGGGAAGCGCTCCTTCGCCTCACCGATCAACGTCACGAACGCCGCAAAATCCGCCGGCTTGTGAAACACCTCGGCCCGTCCATTCCCCCGGTTGAGAACATGATAGACCTCATTGTCAGCCACCACCCTCCCCGCCCTCGGCATCCCCCCTCCTATCCTTTGGGACTGGCTACTTTTTTGCCCTTCAAAAAGTTGCCTGTCCCTCTACCACAACGGCCAACCTCTCATTTAGATGGTGCCTGTCCCCCTCAGAGGTTTGTCCAGCCGGCCCCCTTTATGCCGTCTCAAAGCAATAAAGACAACCGCCGGTATCGGCGGTGTATAACCGACCATCCAGGTAAACTGGTTGTCCGGTAAAGCCAATGGTCTTCCTTTTGTCGGCAAAGCTCCAGACCATCTCTCCAGTCTCGATGTCGACGGCTTGAATGCACTTTTCATTGTTAAAGATAATTTTTCCGGCCATATATGGCATATTTCCACCGCCTCCTTCATCAGGGTGATGTCTCTCCAGAAGAACCTCCCCGGTTTCTGGTTCGAGAATGCGGAAGCAACTATCCGCCATACCGTATAGCCGACCATTCCGATACAAAACTTCCCTCAGTTGCATCATTCTCTTTGTCATCCAAAGGATATCTCCCTTTTCCAGATCGAAGGCAACAATTCGACCGTTTGACCCAGCATAGATGCGACCTCCGTGGATGAGTGGGCTTCGACAAGTGATCGACCCGCGGGCAGGGGTACCAACGCCTGTGTCACATTTTCCCAACTCGCCAAAATTAATACTCCAACGCAATTCCGAGGTCTTGCGGTCATAACAATTATAAAAGCCACCGCTGGTCTGAACAACCACCTCCTCCTCGGTAAAACTAGGTGAATGGCCCTGATCCATTTCTATTTGGCGCACTACCGCACCGGTCGCCGGATTAAGGAAATACACGCCGCCAATGGCACAAATAATTATTTCACCCGCAAAATGTCGTATCGGACTACACGCAGTGAACCCCTCGGTCCGCCAACAAATATGCCCATCCTTCAAGGCAACCACCGAACTTGATGAACTATCACAAAGGATTACCGTGTCTTGATAGAGACACATCCTTCCCCCCAACCCACCACCCATGTTATCCAAAACAACCTCCCAGCGGACTTTGCCGGAAGCTCGATCAAAAGAGGAAATTTTTTGGTTTACAGTAAAGTTTTTTGGGGGATTTCGCGAGACAGCTATGGCACTCTCCTCTGAAAGAAGGATACTGACATAGGGTGAATTAATATTTTTAGATTTCCAAAGAATTTTCAATGGAAGCATCACTTTTTCTTCGACGACGCTGTTGCCACCAGGGCCGCCCCCGATGTAATCGTAACGATTTGAGTCTTCCATTATAGTCCCCTTACTTTATGGTATTTAATTGAGATATTACCCTAATCCTGTATGTAGAAAGGCTTACCTGATTTGGCGGACCGCCGCGACGACCCCTTGTATGCCCGGTGGCAGAGGTACATTCCATCCTGCCTCAACCATGTGATTTGATTTTTTGGAGATCGGACCCCTCACGCTGGGTCACATGGTGGGTCAAACCGGGAACTATTGACGCGAGAGCGTCTGGCTGTGGCTGAACCATAGGAAACAGATAAGAACCTGTCAATGAGTTTCGGATGCCGTCCCCGGGATAAAGGGCTGCCCCAGGAATACCAGGCTGAGACTACATCTGCGGGACTGCCTTGCGTAAAAGGGGACAGGCACCGCAGAAGCGGAGCCGGTCCCCCGGGGCAGAAACGCCCGTCGCTGAGCTGGCGACGGGCGCTTCTGTGAACATTAACGAACAGATTTCGAAAGCGACTCAGCCCTTCTTCATCGCCTCGAGCATCGCCTCGCCCATGCGGGTCGGGGAGGTGGAGACGTTGACGCCGCAGTCGGTGAGGGTGCGGATCTTGTCTTCGGCGCGTCCCTTGCCGCCGGTGACGATCGCCCCGGCGTGACCCATGCGCCGTCCGGGAGGCGCCGAGACGCCGGCGATGAAGGCGGCCACCGGTTTTTTCATGTTCGCCTTGATCCACTCGGCCGCCTCCTCCTCGGCGCCGCCGCCGATCTCGCCGATCATGAAGACGCCGGTCGTTTCCGGGTCGGCGTTGAAGAGTTGCAGCACGTCGATAAAGCTCATGCCGATGATCGGGTCGCCGCCAATGCCGACGCAGGTCGACTGGCCGAGGCCGGCGTCGGTGAGCTGCTTGACCGCCTCGTAGGTGAGGGTACCGCTGCGGGAGACGACGCCGATCGACCCCTTCTTGTGGATGTAGCCGGGCATGATGCCGACCTTGCACTCGTCGGGGGTGATGACGCCGGGACAGTTGGGACCGACGAGGCGCATCTTGTGCCCTTCGAGGACGCGCTTGACCGGCACCATGTCGCGCACCGGGATCCCTTCGGTGATGCAGATGGCCAGATCGAGTCCGGCGTCGGCCGCCTCGAGAATGGCGTCGGCGGCGCCCGGCGGCGGGACGAAGATCATCGAGACGTTGGCGCCGGTGTATTTCACCGCCTCCTCGACGGTGTTGAAGACCGGAATCCCCTCGACGTGAATCCCCCCCTTCCCCGGGGTGACCCCGGCGACGATCTGGGTGCCGTATTCCCGGCACTTCTGGGCGTGGAAGAGGCCGCTGCGGCCGGTGATTCCCTGGACCAGGACCTTCGAATTCTTGTTCAGCAGTATCGACATGACAATTCTCCTGCAAGGGGCGACGGCAGACTTTTGACGGGGACGAAGAAAGAGGGCTTAGGGCTTTTTCGCCCTGCCCTTCGGCCGGGCCTCGGCGCTGTCGAGCATCTTGACGATGCGCCGGGCGCCGTCGCCGAGGCTGTCGGCGGTCTGCACGTTGAGCCCCGACTCCTTGAGCAAAGCCTTCCCTTCATCGACCTGGCTGCCGTCCATGCGCACGACGATCGGCAGGGGGCAGTCCACCTCGCTGGCGGCGTCGATGATCCCCTGGGCGATAACGTCGCAGCGCATGATGCCGCCGAAGATGTTGACGAAAATCCCCTGCACATCCGGGTCCTGGAGAATGATCTTGAAGGCCTCGGTCACCTTCTCCCGGCTCGCCCCGCCCCCCACATCGAGGAAGTTGGCCGGCTTGCCGCCGCACTCGTTGAGGACGTCGAGGGTCGCCATCGCCAAGCCGGCGCCGTTGACCAGGCAGCCGATGGCGCCGTCGAGCTTGATGTAGGCGAGATCGTACTTGCCGGCGGTGATCTCCAGCGGATCGAGCTGCGAGTAGTCGATCATGTCCGGGTATTCACGGTGGCGGAAGACGGCGTTGTCGTCGAAGGCGATCTTGGCATCCATCGCCATCAGCCAGCCGGCCTTGGTCACCACCAGGGGGTTGATCTCCACCAGGGAGCAGTCCTTTTCCAGGCAAGCGCGGTAGAGGCTGAGGATGAGCTGCACGCAGTCTTCGCACAGGCTCCCCTTCAAGCCGAGGGCAAGGGAAATTTTGCGCGCCTGGAAGGAATGCAGACCGGAGAGGGGATCGATGGCGAGCTTGTGGATCTTCTCCGGGCTCTTGGCCGCCACCTCCTCGATCTCGACGCCCCCTTCGGCCGAAGCGATGAGGATGTAGCGCGAACTGGCGCGGTCGAGGGTGATGGAGAGATAGAACTCGCGGGCGATCTCCACCGCCTCCTCGACCAGGATGCGCCGCACGCGCAGACCTTCGGGGCCGGTCTGCGGCGTCACCAGCTTTCTGGCAAAGAGGTCCTTGGCCAGATCCTGCGCCTGCTCCGGGTAATGCACCAGCTTGACGCCGCCGGCCTTGCCGCGGCCGCCGGCGTAGATCTGCGCCTTGACCATGCAGCGGCCGCCCATCATCTTGGCGGCGCGTTCCACCTGGTCGGCGGTCAGGCAGACCCGGCCGCGCGGTACCGGGATATCGTAGGTGCTGAGAATCTCCTTGGCCTGATATTCATGGATGTTCATGGCGCCTCGCTTCTCTGGTAGAGGATACGTCTTTTAAGCATGCTGAAAACTGGAGGGGATGCCTTCCGTAAACTACCCCCTTAGAACCGCCCAGCGCCAGGAAAAAATTTAGTCAGGATAAATTCGGAACAAAAAAACCGGCGCACATCTGCCTCATTCTAGCAGACGCGCGCCGGCTTGCCAGCAAGGGGTGAAAATGAGCTATTTTTTGGTCTTGTCCCAGTCGGCGAGGAATTTCTCGATCCCGACGTCGGTCAGGGGGTGTTTGGCGAGCTGCAGCATGACGCCGTAGGGGATGGTGCAGACGTCGGCGGCGACCAGGGCGGCGTTGAGGATGTGCAGGGGGCTGCGCACCGAGGCGACAATGATCTCGGTGGAAAAGCCGTAGTTGTCGAAGATGGTGCGGATCTGCTCGACCAGCTCCATCCCGTCGTGGCCGACGTCGTCGAGGCGGCCGACGAAGGGGGAGACGTAGGTCGCCCCGGCCTTGGCGGCGAGGAGGGCCTGCAGCGGTGAGAAGACCAGGGTGACGTTGGTCTTGATCCCCTCGGCGGAGAAGATCCGGGTCGCCTTGAGCCCCTCGGGGGTCATCGGCACCTTGACGACGATGTTTTTCGGGTTGATCGCCGCCAGGGCCCGCCCCTCCGCCACCATCCCTGGAGCGTCGAGGGCGATGACCTCGGCGGAGATCGGCCCGTCGACGATGGAGACGATCTCGGTGATCACTTCCTTGAAGTCGCGGCCGCTCTTGGCGATGAGCGACGGGTTGGTGGTGACGCCGTCCACCAGTCCGAGTTCATGGGCGGCGCGGATTTCGCTGACTTCGGCGGTATCGATGAAAAACTTCATGGGGAAACTCCTTCGGGGTGAGGGATCCTAATTTGTCCGGGTGCGCTGGGAACAGAGGGCGGAATCATTTTTGACCGCTGTAATCATCACGGCATTTTTTCGAACAGAAATATTTTTCCTCCCCGCCGACGGTCCTGCTGAGCGCATCGGTCCGGGGGAGGTAGGTCCCGCACTGGGGGTCCTGGACCATCTCCTCTCCCTTCGGACTCTCCGCGGTCGTCCGGGGAGAGCGGGGGAGGAAAAGGATCCTGAGGAAAAGCCGCAGGAGGGTATAGCCGAGAAAAAAGAGGAGAAAAACGAACAGGAGACGGATCATCGATTCACCAGGTTTCGGCCAGGAGTTTCACCCCCTCCCTGTCGGGGCGGCGCTCCAGCAGTTGACGGACGGTCAGGCCGAGTCCGGGGTGTACCAGGCCGGGAGCCAGCTCCTCCAGGGGGACGAGGATGAAGGCCCGCTGATGAAGCCGCGGATGGGGGAGAATGAGACGGGCGTCTTCCCGGACGGTCCGACCGTGAAACAGAAGATCGATATCGAGGGTCCGCGCCCCCCAGCGCTCACGGCGGCTGCGGCCGAAGGCCTCCTCCACGGCCAGGCAGGCCTCGAGGAGGGAGAGGGGAGAGCGTTGTGTCGCCACGGCCAGCACCCCGTTCAAATAGGGCCCCTGCCCCGGCGGTCCGCCGACGGGTGCGGTTTCATAGAGACGCGACCCTTGGAGGACCCGGACTCCGGAGACTCCGTCGAGCGCGATGCGCGCCCCGCGGAGGGTGGCGAGGCGGTCGCCGAGATTGGAGCCGAGGCCGAGATAGGCCGTGACCGTGGGGAGAGATGCGCTGTCCATGGGCGACGATTTAACCACACCGGAGCCGGAGGAGTCAATCGCCACTCCTTTGCCCCTTGCGCCGCAGGCGTCCTCGTGCTAATTAATCCCCATAAAGGAGCCCCTCATGAGCCTGACCCTGACTCTTGCCGTCGACGATCTGGAGCGAACCGCCCAATTCTACCGCGAGATCCTCGGTCAGGAGTTGGAGTCCTTCATCCCCCTCCCCGGGCACCCGCCCGTCCTCCTGCTGCACCGCGCCGAGGCGACCATCCTCTTTCGGGAGTCCGCCGCCCTCGAAGGCCTGCACCCGGCCCTCTTCCAGAATCTCGAACGTCACCCCCGGGGAGTCGGCATGATGCTGGAACTCTCCACGGAAGATCTCGGCCCGACCCTGAGGGCCATCGCCCGATTCGACCTGCACGTCCCCTACGAAATCGACGACGCGCAACACCGCCGCCGGGAGGTCTGGCTCCACGATCCCGACGGCTATCTTATCGTTCTCAGCGAGGATGCAGGGGGCGCGGAGGCGGGTAAATCTTCAAAATTTTGACACGCCCCCCCTCTCCGGGGTTTTTCCAGCCGCATAAACCGGGGAATTCGGCCTTATTACGGGGTTGGCGCATTTTTTGCTAAATTAATCCTCCGCATTCCCCGAGCATCACCCGCAAAATATCCGAGGGCCGTTCATCGAAGGGAAGATCAGATGAAAAACATGGGCATCACCGCAAAGTTCGTCGCCATCGTCTCGCTCGTCACCCTCCTTCTCCTCGGCGCCATCGCCGCTGGGGTCCTGGTGAGCGCCACCGCCCTGCAGAATCGCCAGACCGCGGCCTTCACCGACATTCTCCAGGGGGAACAGGCCCAGCAGGAAGTTCTGCTCCGGGAGAGTCTGGAGAAAAAGGGGCGCCTGGCAGCGGAACTGATGGCCCAGACGGCCGTCGGATTCATCTTCAACTACGACTACGACAGCCTTGCCCAGATCGCCGGCAACGCCCAGCGCGACGGCGATATCACCTCGGTGGTCTTTTTCGACAGGGACGGCAACCCCCTGACCCCCCAAGCCGAGGCCGCCGGGGGAGAGACCCTCATCCGCCAGCAGATCGTCTACCGGGGAGCGGACGCCGAAGAGACCCTCGGAGAAGTGGCCGTCTCCCTCGATTTCACCTCCGTGGCCGAGGCCAAGGAGAAGCTCGCCTCCCGCATCGCCGGAATCGTCGCCGACTCGGAGGCCGCCAACGACGAGGGGATACTTTCCCTGACCTGGCGCATCGCCGCCCTGACGCTTGCGGGGCTCTTGACCCTGTGTCTGATTCTCTCTTTTGCCTTTTCCCGTCTCATCGTCCGGCCGCTGCGGCGCTCCATCGCCGTGGCCGAGGCCATAGGCGCCGGGGATCTTTCCCTGGAGATCGCGGTCAAAAGCGGTGACGAAATCGGTCAGCTCGCCGGCGCCATGGCGGCCATGGCCGACTCGATGCGAGAAGTCACCGCCCTCGCCCAGCAGATCGCCACCGGGCGCCTCGATGTCCGCATCAAGGAGCGCTCCGGCCGGGACGAATTGATGCAGGCCCTGCAGGCCATGGCCTCCAAGCTCGCCGAGGTCACCCGGGAGGTCCGCCTGACCGCCACCAACCTCGGCGCCGGCAGCCGGCAGATGAGCGCCGGCTCGCAGCAGATGTCCCGGGGGGCGGTGGAACAGGCGGCCGCCGCCGAAGAGTGTTCTTCTTCCATCGAGGAGATGAGCGCCAACATCCGCCAGAATACCGACAACGCCCTGCAAACGGAAAAGATCTCCGCCCAGGCGGCAGCCAGCGCCCGGGAGGGGGGGCTCGCCGTTACCGATACCGTCTCTGCCATGCGGCAAATTTCCGGGCGCATCCTGATCATCGAAGAGATCGCGCGCCAGACCAATCTGCTGGCCCTCAACGCCGCCATCGAAGCGGCCCGGGCCGGGGAACACGGCAAGGGGTTTGCCGTGGTGGCCTCCGAGGTGCGCAAGCTCGCCGAAAGGAGCCAGAGCGCCGCCGCCGACATCAACGCCCTCTCCACCTCGAGCATGGCTGTCGCCGAACACGCCGGAACGCTTCTCGAGCGCATCGTCCCGGACATCGAACGGACCGCCGAACTGGTCCAGGAGATCTCGGCGGCGAGCCGGGAGCAGGACGCCGGCGCCGACCAGATCGGCCGGGCGATCCAGCAGCTCGACCTCATCATCCAGCAAAACGTCGCCGTCGCCGAAGAGGTGGCCGGCGCCGCCGAGGAACTCTCCCTGCAGTCGGAGCAGCTGGAATCCCTCACGGCTTTTTTCGTCGGCGTCGACGAAACAGGCACCGAGGACCAAACCACCTACGCTCTCCCCAACCTCTCCTGACCGTCCCTTCCCCCGGAAAAACCGGGGGATCTTTTTTTCCTTCGTCTTCCTCCCGGGGAGGATTTCTGCCATACTGACGGACGTCCCCCTCGAGCCACCGGCCCCGAAGGAAAGGAGCGGCCATGCCCCTGCACAAACGCGATGAAATTCTCCGCGTCATCGACACCCTCACCGGGCGCTACCTGCAGGGGAAGGTGCGGGCCATCCGCCTGGCGCTGATCACCCTCCTGTGCGGCGGTCACCTCCTCATCGAGGACATCCCCGGCCTCGGCAAGACCACCCTCGCCCTGGCCCTGGCCCGGGCCCTCGGGCTCTCCTTCGGCCGCATCCAGTGCACCAGCGATCTCCTCCCCTCGGACATCACCGGCCTCTCCATCTTCGACCGCGACGAAAACCGCTTCCGCTTCGTTCCCGGGCCGATTTTCAACAATATTCTGCTCGTCGACGAGATCAACCGGGCCATGCCCCGGACCCAGAGCGCCCTCCTCGAGGCGATGGAGGAAGGTCGGGTGACGGTGGAGGGGCACACCTATCCTCTCCCCGACCCCTTTCTCGTCATCGCCACCCAGAACCCTGCGGAGCAGGTCGGAACCTATCCTCTCCCCGAGTCCCAGCTCGACCGCTTTCTGATCAGTACCGGCGTCGGCTATCCACCTTCGGACATCGAAAAAGGGATCATCCGCAACGGCAGCATCCGCGGGGAAATCCGGCGGATCGAGGCGCTTTTGACCCTCGACGACATCCAGGAGGCCCGCCAGACCGTGCGGGAATCGATCTATCTTTCCGACAAGGTCGTCGACTACATCTACGCGCTGATGGCCGCCAGCCGCTCCCACGCCATGATCCTGGCCGGAATCTCCACCCGGGGCGGGATCAATCTCGCCGACGCCGCCCGGGCCATGGCCTTTCTCGAAGGGCGGGATTACGTCATCCCCGAGGATGTGCAGCATATCGCCGCACCGGCGGCGGCCCACCGCCTCATCCTGCAGCCGGAACACGAGGGGCTGCGCAAGGAGGAGCTATTGTGCGCCATCGTCCGCCAGCTGCCGGTCCCCCTGGCCTGAAACTCACCCGAGCGGGGGTGGTCTACATCGCCCTCACCCTCCTCCTCGGCTTCGCCGCGGTGAACACCGGCAACAACCTCATCTACCTCCTCGTTTCGGCCCTCCTCGGCTTCATGGTCGTCTCGGGGATTCTCGGCCGGGAGAACCTGCGTCATCTGCACCTCGACCTCCTCCTGCCCGACGAGATCTACGACGGCATCCCCACCCTGGTCACGCTGCAATTGACCAACGGACGCCGCCGGACTCCTTCGTTTTTGCTCCGGGTCCTCATTTTCGACCAGGCCCCGCTCTTTGTGGCCATTCCCCGGGGGGAGACGGCGACCACGACCGTCGAAGTCACCTTCCGGGGGCGCGGCGCCAGGCCCCTGGAAGGTCTCCGCCTCTCCTCGATCTTCCCCATCAATTTTTTCCGCCGCTCCGTTCCCCTGGCAAAGGTGCCGACGGTCACCGTCTTTCCCGCGCCGCGCCCCTGCCCGGACCGGACCGCCGGAGGAGGCGTGCCGCGTCCGGGGGCGCGCCCCCTTTTCCGCCCCGGCCTCGACGGGGAGCTGGCGCGGATTTCCGACTACAGCGGCGCCGAACCGATGAAAAGCATCCACTGGAAGCTCTCGGCCCGCCACGATCAGCTCAAGGTCAAAAAAGAGGACGCCACGGAGGCCTCTCCCCTGCTCGTCGATCCCGACGGACTCCCGGGGGCCGGTCTCGAGGAGCGCCTGGGCTGCGCCGCCTTCCTGATCAACAGGAGCTGCCGCGCCGGGCGCCCCGTCGGCCTGAAACTCGGTGGCCGGATATTTGAGCCGTCCACCGGGCGCCCGCACAAACTGCGACTCCTCAAGGAACTGGCCGGACATGGTCTCGATTAGTACCGCCATTCATACCCTCTGCACCCTCATCGCCCTTCTCGGCTACGCCCTCCTCGTCCCCTATCTCGACCCTGCGGCCCTCCTGGCCCTCCCCCTGGCGCTTGCGGCGGGGATTTTCGGCAGGGTTCGGGGGCGCACCCTCCTGCCGGCGCCGGCCGCCACCCTTCTGTCCATCGCCGTCTTTATCTTCTACGCCAGCCGCATCTCCCTGGCCGCCGTCACCGGGCCGGTGGTCAACCTCCTGATCCTTCTCCTTTCGGTGCGCCTGGCGGCGGAGAAGAAGGGGCGGGATTACCTGCAGATCTGCGTCCTGGCGCTCTTCGCCCTGGCGGCCTCTTCACTCCTCTCCCTCTCCCCGGTCTATTTTGCCGCCCTGGTCGCCCAGGTGATCCTGGTCTCCGTCGCCCTGGTCCTCCTCTGCTTCCACAACGAAGCCCCGGCCCTCTCCCTCCCCCGCCCGTTGCTGCGGCAGGTCCTCACCACGGCCCTCGTCCTCCCCCTGGCCTCCCTCGTCCTCATGTTCGGTTTCTTCGTCATCCTCCCCCGCACCACCCACCCCCTGTGGAACTTTCTCAATCCCGCCACCGGCGGCACCACCGGATTTTCCGAAACCGTCGCCCCGGGGACGATGGCCGACCTCGCCGGCGACCCGTCCCTCGCCTTCCGCGTCCAGACCGAAGAACTGCCGCCGGAGGACCTCTACTGGCGGGGGATCGTTCTCGACACCCTGGAGGGAGGGGTCTGGAGTCGCGGTTCGGAGATCCCCCGCCGCCAGGAACGGGTGGCCGGCGGGCGGCTCCTGGAACAGGTCATCTTTCTCGAACCCAAAACCGACCCCTTTTTGCCCGGGCTCGACCTGCCGGTGACAATCCGAGAGATCCGCTCCAGCGGGTCGGGCGATGCCGTCTTCCGCGCCACGTCCCCCCCGAGGAGGCGGGTCCGCTACCGGGTCCTGTCGCGGCCGGGAGGAGTCTTCGAATCCGGCAGCGACAGCGTCCGGGGGATCTACCTGCAGCTTCCCGAGGGAATCTCGCCGCGCCTCAGGGAGACCGCCCGCCTCCTCGGCCGGGCGGACGAAAGCGCCGCAGTCAAGATCGCCCGCCTCGAAGAGTTCTTTGCCGCCCGGCACCTCACCTACGCCACCAGCGATCTCCCCCTCTCCGCCGACCCCCTCGACGAATTCCTCTTCGAAAAACGCCGCGGCTACTGCGAATACTTCGCCTCCTCCTTCGCCCTTTTGCTGCGCCTCTCCGGGGTGCCGGCGCGCCTCGTCGGAGGGTACTACGGCGGCACATACAACGCCCTGGGGGGGTACTACGCCGTCGCCGAGTCGAGAGCCCATGTCTGGGTGGAAGCCCTGGATGACGCAGGGCGCTGGGTGCGTCACGACCCGACCCGTTTTGCCGACAATCCCATCCTTTTCCCCGGCTCCCGGGAGGGGAGAGGGGTGCGCGCCCTCCTCGACGCCGCCCAGTTCTTCTGGGACCGGGCGATCATCGGCTACGACCTCGACAAGCAGATGGAACTCTTCGGCACGGCCAACCGCTCCCTGCGTTCCCTGCATTTCGGGGAGGGGAGTTTGGGAATGTTCGCCTGGATATGCGGAGGGATTCTTTTTGTCTGGGGGGTGGTCCGTGGGGTGCCGAGGCTGAAGGCGACCAGGGGAGAACGGCTGCTGAGAAGGTATCTGCAAACCGTCGAAAAACGATTCGGGAAGGAAGCGATTCGCCCCGGGTCGGGGCTGGAGGAGATTGCCGGGAGAACAGGGGACGAGCGCTGCCGGGAGTTTGCCGCCATCTACGGCGGCGCCCTCTATCGCGATCGTCCCCTGGAGGCGGAGGAGCGGCGGCGCCTGGCGACCCTGGTCAGGGCCCTGCGCCGCAGGGAGTAGGTTTTGGGCGCCTCCCCCTGCCGGTGGGTGGCCCGGGGGCCGGGCCTCTCCCTTCAGAAAGTCGGGGAGCGCCCGGCCGTCATTCTCCGGACTCCGGGGGCGCTGCGGGAGCGACTCCCTTGCGGCGCGGGCCGCGGCGGCGGCGACGGGGACGCCCCTTGGACGGCGTTTTTCCCTCCTCACCCCTGGGGCGCCCTTCGGAGGGGCCGCTTTCCGGCACCTCCTGCCAGCGGGCCACAAGCTCCACCCCCTCGCCCGTCGCCTCGCTCCACAGAGCCAGGAACTCCAGAGCCCCGCGGAAGGCCGGGTGCTGGAGAAAACGGCGCTCGCCGCGCATCCCGCGGCCGCGACCGAGACGGTAGAAACCGACCAGGAGCTCGCGGGCCTGATGGCGGACACCGTGGGCGATATGGAAGTAATTGCAGTGGGGTGCCAGCACCAGCCCGGCGATGCGCACCGCATCGGCGACGGTCAGCTCCTCGCCGGCCGGGCAGGCGCCGCGGAAACGGTGGAGGTGGAGAGCCGCCAGAACGAAGGGCTCGTCGATCGCCTTCCCCGAGGCGGTGCGGGCATCGACTTTTTCGAGGAGGGAGAAGGTCTCCTCCTCCCCCTCGAACCCCGCCAGGAGATGAGGGAGGAGTCCGGTGGCCTGGGCATTGCGCAGCACCTCCCCTCCCACCCTGTGGCGGAAGAGTTCCATCATTTCTTCGCGGATCCGCGCCGGGGCCGCCTCGGCAATCAGGGGGGCGCGCCGGTAGATCGCCTCCCGGACTTCCTCATCGAGAGTGAAGGCGAGGCGAGCGGAGAACTCCAGGGCGCGCAGCATCCGCACCGGATCCTCGGTAAAGCGCACCAGGGGATCGCCGATCACCCGCAGCCGCCGCGCCTCCAGGTCGTCGAGGCCGCCGACATAATCGATGATGGAGAAGTCCTCGATGTTGTAGAAGAGGGCGTTGATGGTGAAGTCCCGGCGGAAGGCGTCCTCCTGCGGGGTGCCGAAGATGTTCTCGGCGAAGCCGAAGTGGTCGTCGGGATTCTCCGGGAGGTCGTCGGGTCCGGCCTGCCGCCGGAAAGTGGCCACCTCGACCAGACCATCCTGCCCGAAGCGGATGTGGGCGAGGCGGAAGCGCCGGCCGACGAGAAAACAGTTGCGGAAGAGCTTCTTGACCTGGCTCGGCGTCGCGTCGGTGCCGACATCGAAATCCTTGGGGGTGCGCCCGAGGAGGAGGTCGCGCACCCCTCCGCCGACGAGATAGGCCTTGAAGCCGTTGTTGTGCAGCCGATAGAGGACCTTGAGGGTCTGGTCGTCGATCTGCTTGCGGGAGATGCCATGCTCGGCGCGGGGAAGAACCCGGGGGAGATTTGCCGCGGGGAATTGGTCGGTTTCGGAATCGGTCATAGGGTCGAATGTACACCGGGGGAAAGGGGGCCAAGGAGACGGCACCTGCGGCCGTCCAACTCCCTGTTTTTAGCAGATTATTACCACAAAGGGAAGAAGTAATGCGCCCCCGGGGGAACCGCAGGCGTTGAACTGCGGCAAGAAACCCCCTATGATGGACCGACAACCCCTTCCGAGAAAGAATGCCATGGTTCCGAATCTGCTCGTCGTTCTCGGCCCCACCGCCTCCGGCAAGACCCGCCTCGCCGTCCAGCTGGCACGGGCCGCCGGGGGAGAAATCGTCTCCGCCGACTCGCGCCAGGTCTATTGCGGCATGGACCTGGGGACCGGCAAGGACCTGGCCGAATACGGCGACACCCCCTGCCACCTTATCGATATCGTCGAACCGGGTCACGAATTCAACGTCTTCGAGTTCCAGCGCCGTTTTTTCGAGGCCTTCGCCGACATCTCGGACCGCAAACGCCTGCCGGTTCTGGTCGGCGGCACCGGGCTCTATCTCGACGCGGTGCTGCGCGGCTACCGGCTGATCGAAGTCCCCGAAAACCCGGCGTTGCGCGCCGAACTCGCCGGGCTCGAAGATGAGGAACTCCTGCGGCGCCTCGGGCAACTTCGCCCCGTCACCCATAACACCACCGATCTCCTCGACCGCGACCGGCTGGTCCGGGCCATCGAAATCGCCGTCGGTCAGGAGGGCGCGGCCGTAGGGCTCCCCCCCCTCCCCGTCCTGCATCCCCTGATCTTCGGCCTCCGCTGGGAGCGGCCCCTCCTGCGCCGCCGCATCACCGAGCGCCTCCGCCAGCGACTGGAGCTGGGAATGCTCGAAGAGGTGGCAGCTTTGCATGCCGGCGGAGTTTCCTGGGAAACCCTCGAGTTCTACGGCCTGGAATACCGCTTTGCCGCCCGGTTCCTCAAGGGGGAGCTGAGCCGCAACGACATGTTCCAGCAGCTCAACAGCGCCATCCACCAGTTCGCCAAGCGCCAGGACACCTGGTTCCGGCGCATGGAGCGGCAGGGGACCGAAATCCATTGGCTCGACGGTTCGGGCGATCCCTTCGGGGAGGCGCAGCGCATTCTGTCCGCGGCGTCCTGACGTGACCCCGGCCCCCCTGCCACCCGCCGTAACCCGGTACCTGGAAAAACGCAGGGCTCCCGGCCCCTGGGATCTGGCGGGGACCCGCCGCAGCGACTTCAGCACTGCGCTTGTGATTCCCGCCCTCGCCGAAGGGGAGAGCCTCCAGGCCACCCTCGGCAGTCTCGGAGAGAATCCCAGTGCCGAACGGGAACGCACCCTGGTGGTGGTCGTCGTCAATCACCGCCCCGACGCCGCGGCCGAAGACCGACGCGCCAACCTCTCCACCCTGCAGCAGCTGGCCGAAGGCCGCGTCCCTTCAGGACTGCAGCTTGCCTGGGTCGATGCCGCGACGCCGGGCTTCGAGCTCCCCCTGCGGGACGGCGGGGTCGGCCTGGCCCGCAAGATCGGTTTCGACCTCGCCCTGACCCGCCTCGACCACCGCTCCCCCTCGCCGCTTCTCGTCTCCCTCGACGCCGACACCCTGGTGCGCCCCGACTACCTCTCGTCTCTGCGGCGCCATTTCGCCGCCGCTGCCGAGGGAGCCGCCGTAATCCCCTTCCGCCACCAGCCAGGAGCCTGTGCCGCCTCCCAGCAGGCCATCGACCGCTACGAGCTCTATCTGCGGCACTACGTCCTCGGGCTCTTCCTCGCCCGCTCCCCCTACGCATTCCACACCCTCGGAAGCGCCATCGCCTGCCGCGCCGAAGCCTACATGCGAATGGGGGGGATGAACCGGCGGCGCGCCGGGGAGGACTTCTATTTCCTGCAGCAGCTGGCCAAGACCTGCGGAGTGGCGACCCTTTGCGGCACCCTGGTCCATCCCTCGGCCCGCTCGTCGCGTCGCACCCCCTTCGGCACCGGCCCCAGCATGGCGCGCCTGCTGGCAGGGGAAGAGGAGGCGGTGCTCTTCTTCCCCCCCGAAACCTTCCGGATTCTCGGCGCCTGGCTCGCCCTGGCGACGGCAGGCCGAAAGACGCCGGGGGAAGAGCTGCTGGCGGCCGCCGGGGATATCTCCCCCCTCCTGGCCGCCTTCCTCGACGGACTCGGACTGCCGCGCCTCTGGCGGCAGCTGCAGGAACAGCACCGCGACCAGGGGCGTTTCGTCGCCGCCTTTCACACCTGGTTCGACGGTCTCAAAACCCTGCAGCTGATCCATCACCTCTGCGCCGCGACGCTGCCGAAGACTTCGCCGGAGCGCGCCCTCCCCGCGCTCATGGCCTGGGCCGGCCTGCAGCCGACCACCCGGCTGGACCAGCAGATCGCCCGGCTTCGCAAACGGGAGATCCCCGGCGATATTCCCTGAAAGCTGGAAGGATTTTGCACTTATGTCTTTCTAATCCGCCAACTTTGCGGTATAAGGGTAAAAATTCCCCAGGACTTAAGTCCCATGACGGTTCGGCATCCTGCCCTTTCCCGACGGAGAGACCCTATGGATCAAGAACAGACCCCCTCCCCTCCGGCGGCCCAGCGCAAAAACCTGCGGTCGCCGCTGATCGTTCTCAAGGTCACCCTCGACGACGGAGCCAAGTCCTTCTTCGGTTACAGCAAAAACATCAGTCGCAACGGCATATTCATCGGCACGGTCAATCCCCGGGAGCCGGGGAGTATATTTCAGGTGGAGATGAACCTGCCGGCCCCCATCGGCCAAACGGTTCAATGCACCTGCGAGGTCGTCTGGAAGCGCCCCTTTCGCAAGGGCTCCCCCTACGAGCCGGGAATGGGGCTCAAGTTCCTCGATCTCCCCCTCCCCATCGCCGAGGCCATCGACCGCTGGGTCGTGGAACAGACCGGCCCGAGTTAAAGCCCCCTGCCTCAACTTTTTTCCCCAGTTTCCTTCTCCAGCCAGGCGATCGCACCCTGCAGATCCGAGTGCCGGGCCAGCTTCACCAGCCCGACCACATCCCCCTCGGCCCCGCAGGCAAAGCAACGGAAACGCCCCTGCTTGATGGCCAACTCGGGGTTCCCTTTCCCCAGCGGCTGGCAGCCGGGACAAAAGTAGTGTTCCCCTTCCTTCTGCAGCCCCAGGTCCGTCGCGACCTTCTCCACCGCATGCCGCGCTGACACTTCCTGGTCCCACTCCTGCCGCTCTCCGGTCATGATCACCTCCTTTTGCTTCAGTCTACCCGATCGATTTCCCGGGACAAGTCTTCCATCCGCGTCCCCCGTCCCATAGGAGCGGCGACGTCCAACTCCCCCCTTTCGGTATCGTTCAGCTCGGCCGGAAAACGGGCGCCGAGATGAAAAAAGGGCGCACCAAACCGGTGCGCCCTTTGATTTTGCTTCGATGGCTTTTGCCTCAGTAGTCGATCCCCGGCTGCGGCTCGATCTTGCGACGAAAGGCGTGCTTGATCTCCCGGACTTCGCTGACCGTGTCGGCGATCTCCATCACCGCCGGGTCGGCGTCGCGGCCGGTGAGAACCAGGTGGAGTTCGAAGGGGCGGGCGGAAAGCAGAGACAGGACCTGATCGAGATCGAGAAGCCCCAGCTTCAGAGCGTTGTTGATTTCGTCGAGGATCAGCAGGTCGTAACGCTTCTCCGCCATCCGGGCGCGAACCAGCTCCAGGGCCTTCTGGGCGGCCTCCCGGTGCTCCTCGAAGCTGAAGGAGTTGCCGCCGAGGCCGACGAACCCCATCCCCGTGGCCAGGAGTTCGATATCGCCTTCAATCTTCTTCACCCCGTCCCACTCCCCGGCGTACATGTCCCCCTTCATGAACTGGACGATGCCGACGCGCATGTCGTGGCCGCAGGCGCGCAGGGCCATCCCCAGGGCGGAAGTGGTCTTCCCCTTGCCGTCGCCGGTGATCACCACCACCAGCCCCTGGCGTTTTTTGGGGTCGAGGTGCCTGACCTTCAATTCCTTTGCCGTTCCTGCCGTCATCCTGACTCTCCTTCCCTGCGGGGATTTTTAATCGCCCCAGTATACACGACTGCCGGCCCGGCGGAAGGGGGTTGACCCTTCTTGACTTGGAGCCTTTTAATGGTTCAATTTGTCTCACCCGGCGTTTCCGCCGGCGACCCATCGGAAAAGGAGGATACCATGCCGAAACTTTCCCGTCCCCTGATCGTCATCCTGATCACCCTGGCCGCCTTCCTCGTCGCCAATCTCGGGGCCTGCGAAAAAAAGGAGGCCGCCAAGGCTCCCCCGGCCAAGACCGAAGAGACCGTCGCCCAGGCGGGACCGGCCTGCCCCGACACCAACGGTCAGGCGGTCCTGCAGTTCATCACCCGCGACAACCCCTACCTCCAGTGGCAGCAGTGGCCGGGCAAGGAGCCCTTCTATGCCGGGCGTGAGCCGCACGGCGCCCTCCTCACCACCTACGTCTCCCCCCTGGCCTACTACGCCATCGAGGACAAGTCCGGAACGATCCCCGACACGGCGATGATCGTCAAGGAAAACTACACCCCCGAAAAGGTTCTCGCCGCCGTCACCGTCATGTACAAACGCCAGGGGTACAATCCCGAAGGAGGGGACTGGTTCTGGCTCAAGTATACCCCCGACGGCGCCATCGCCGCCGAGGGGAAGGTCGCCGACTGCATCGCCTGTCACGGCCAGAGCAAGGAGAACGACTGGCTCCTGACCGCGCCGATACGCTGAATGGCCTCCTTTTTTTCCCGACCCCGCTTTCAGGGGAGAGTTCCTTTGATGGCATGATAATGGCGGATCGTCTCCTCGATGATCTGCTGCACCGAGGGTATGTCGTCGATGAGCCCGGCGCACTGCCCCGCCGAAAAGACCGTCTTGTAGGTGGCCCGGGAGCTGCCCGCTCCGAACAACACCCGGGTGGCGCGGATGCGGGCCAGGGAGCGTCGGGCGGTGCGGCTGCCGGAGAGGATCCTCTCGACAAGGGACGGCTCAAGACCCAGCGCGTCGAGCGCCGGGGTGCGGATGAAATTGCCGGGGTAGCCGTCGACCCGATCGGTGTTGACGATGTCGTGGCAGCCGGCGGCGACCACCGCCGCCTTGTAGGTCGAGGTCACCTCCGCCTCGCAGCTGGCAATGAAACGGGTCCCCATGTAGGCTGCCGAAGCGCCCAGGCAGAGAGCCGCGGCGAGACCGGCGCCGTCGACGATCCCCCCGGCGGCCACCACCGGCAGGGGGAAATGACGGGCCAGAAGGGGGATGAGGGCAAAGGGCGTCAGGGTCCCGGCGTGCCCGCCGGCGCCGTAGCTCACCGCCACCAGGCCGTCGGCCCCGAGGTCCGCCACCTTGCGGGCATGGTCGAGCCCCACGACGTCGCAGTAGACGCGGCATTTCCCCTGATGAGCGAGGCGAATCGCCTCCCCGGGGTGCCCCAGGGACGTGATGATCAGGGGAATTTCTTCCTCCAGAGCCAGCTCGAGGTGGCGGTAACGATCGCGATTGCTCTTCTGCATGATGATGTTGATGGCAAAGGGGGCGGCACTCTCCTCCCGGATCTGGCGGATCGCCTCGCGGATACGCTCCAGAGGGCGATAGTTGAGGGCGGGAAAGGCTCCCATCCCTCCGGCATTGCCGGCGCGGATCACCAGGGATGCCGAACTCACCAGAAACATCGGTGCGCAAATAATGGGGTAGGCAAGGCCGAACTGGCCTGTGAAGGGAGTGACCACCGGCGGTGGCGGAGCAGCGGGACTGGGCATCGGCAAAGCCTCCGGGATAGGCGGCGTGCCTGGCGAAAAAAATTTCGCCAGGTTTTTCTATTTCAAGTCTCGGCCATCCTCCTCCCTTGTCAAGCCGGAGGGTTCCGGCAGACCGACGGCGGATATACTTCCCCGGGAAAATCCCCCTTGACAATGAATTGAAGCTCGTTGTATATAATCAACTCGTTTCGACCGGGTCTCTTCACCGCGAGGACGAGAACACCATTCCCTGGTAGCTCAGTCGGTAGAGCAGGTGGCTGTTAACCACCCTGTCGCTGGTTCGAATCCGGCCCGGGGAGCCAAAAATCAGAAGGCCGATTTCCTCAAGGAAATCGGCCTTTTTGTTTTTTCCCTCCGGATCTCCAGAAACCCTTTGACACACCTCTTAATCGGCTACTCAATCAGAAGGCCGGGAGTTTTTTGGTTTCTTCCAGCCGTAAACCGTAGGATTGGTCTCCGACGATGGCCGTCGTTTTCACGGCGGCCTTGATGACAATCGTTTCACCCATGGCCGGGAGGGTGCTTTCGGTAAAAACCGCGATCTCTCCGGTTTCATCCCGGAGCGTGTAAATCTTGATTTCAAGAAAGGGCAACTTGTTGAGATTGGTCACCGTCCCCCTGACCCTGATCTCTTTCCCCTCAAAGCGCCCCGGGCTACGATTGATCTCCCCGATAGGGGTGTAGCCGAAGGGCATGTAGTCACACCCTGCTAATAGAAATAAAATGCCGATAATAATTATCACCTGTCGGGACGTCTGCATATCGATCTCCATTGGGGCGGGAAGTCACCCTTCCCTGGCGAGCGCGATCGAGGCGACCGTAAAGGAAGGCATTTTGCTGAAGTTGGGGAATCACCGAAGACTTTGACGTCCGGAAGGAAACTATTTTTCTCTTCTGACACTGATCCGCAAAGAATGCACGACTCGGGCCAAGGGCTTCACAACGCCTCTGCCTTGCGACCGGAATCAGCAAAACCTGTCACCGACGCTCCTTTTTTGCGAATATGAGCGTTGCGAGGACCCCCAGGGCAAAACCGATGACCGTGGTGGTGAGAAGGAGGACCCAGCGCGAGAGGGTGAAGGACCAGAAAAGGATCCGGGTCTCCACCGGCTGGCTGTTCTGCAAAAGGACGAACATGACGAGCAAAATCAAGGTCGTGGCGAGACCCATTTTGGCTTTGACCATTCTTCCCTCCCCGAGACCGACCTTCCGTCTTCTCCCTCTTGATCCCCTGTAAGGGGGGTACTCCGGTTCAATTGTCCCGTCCTTTCCCCCCTTGTCAAGGAAGAGGGCAGGAACCCCTGTCCCTTCCAGGCGCAGCCATGTTATAGTTTCGCCCTCCTCCAACCATCGATCCCAGAGGTTTTCAACCATGGCCCAGCCCTGGAAAATCATTGAAAGCGTTCCCACCGACGAGGGGATTCTCGAGCTGCGCCAGCGCGGCGCCAGGGATTTTCTCATCACCGTCGACTCCCTGGTCCTGATGAACAGCATGGCCAACCGCTCCGAGATCGTCCTCGGCGAGCTCGGCTGCCGCCACCTCGCCAACCATCCGGCTCCCCGGGTGCTGGTCGGCGGACTCGGTATGGGCTGCACGCTGCGGGCGGTCCTCGACTCCCTCCCACCCTCCGCCGAGGTGGTGGTGGCCGAACTCAACCCGGTGGTGGTCGCCTGGTGCCGCGGTCCCCTCGCCCCTCTCACCGACGGCGCCGTCGATGATCCCCGCGTCACCGTGGAGATCGGCGATGTCGCCGCATTGGTCCGCCGCACCGCCGACGACTCCTCCCTGCCGCGCTTCGACGCCGTGGTCTTCGACCTCTACAAGGGGCCGCATTTCCGCACCGACAGACGGGACGACCCCCTCTACGGCAGCCGCGCCATCGCCCGGGTGCGCGCCGCCCTCAAACCGGGGGGGGTCTTCACCATCTGGGGGGAGAACTACGATGAGGGGTTCGACAAGCGCCTCCAGGACGCCGGATTTTCCACCAGCAGCCAGCGCCCGGGGCGCGGCGGCTACCGCCACGTGGTCTTTGTCGCCAGCCTGAAGGGGAGCCCCGGCAAACCCTCCGGACGTTGAGGGGGATCGGGACCCGGGGGAGGGGCAACGTCGATCCCTTCCCCTTTGAAAATCGACCAGAAAAAAGGACAGTCTCTCCGGGGGAGAAACTGTCCTTTTTTTTCTGTCGGACCGCTAAGGGCGCCGTGGGGCGATCGCCACCCCGCCCGCAACAGGCCGGCGTCCGTCTCAGCGCTGGCCGGCGACGGCCGATCCGGAACGGGGGGTCTGCATGTCGTCGAGAACCGATTGCGCCTCGAGAACGTAGGGATCCTCGGCCAGTTCGTCGATCCAGGCATCGGCGGAGTCGACAGTGCTCTCCTCCTTGTCGCCTGCCGCCGGGACGGCGCCATGGGGAGAGACGAGCCCTTTCCCCTCGGACTCGAGGCGGCGGGCCTCCTCGCGTTCGCGGCGCAGATCGTCGATCTGCAGGGACTGCTGACTCTGGTCCATGCGCTCCTTGGCGACCCGGGCTTCCTCGCTGATGGCTGAAAACTCCTTGTCGGCGGATACCCGGGCGGCGCTGCCGGCGCGCAACTCCTCGATGGTGGCCCCGATCTTCGGCCAGCGGCTGTAGTTCGTCCCTTCGACCTTGTCCCAGGGGAGGGAGTAGTCGATGTACTGCTCGCCGCTTTTGAGGTGCTTGAGGCGGTCGGGGAGGACGATGTCGGGGACGACGCCGCGGTACTGGGTCGAGTCGCCGCTGACCCGGTAGAACTTCTGGATCGTCACCTTGAGGGCGCCGAGGGGCTTGTATTTGTCCATGTTGCGGAAGGGGACCATCCGGTCGAGGTCGATGACCGCCTGCACCGTCCCCTTGCCGTGGGTGTGATCGCCGCCGAGGACGAGGGCCCGGCCGTAGTCCTGCAGGGCTCCGGCGAGGATCTCCGAGGCCGAGGCGCTGAACTGGTTGACCAGGACGACCAGCGGCCCCGAATAGGAGATGGAGGGGTCCTCGTCGGCGAGGACCTTCATCTCGCCGTAGCTGCTGCGCACCTGGACCACCGGCCCTTCCTTGATGAAGAGCCCGGCGATGGAGACGGCGTCGGTGAGAGCGCCGCCACCGTTGTTGCGCAGATCGACGATCAGGCCGTCGATCTTTTGCCCGGCGAGTTTTTCCAGTTCCCGGCGCATGTCGTCCGTGGAGTTGCGGCCGGTGCCGCCGTGGCCGCTGTCCTGGAAATCCCGGTAGAAGGAGGGGATCCGGATGTACCCGAGCGTCTTCCCCTTGGGATCGGTAAGGGTCGTCGACTTGACGAAGGTCTCGTCGATCTGCACCACGTCGCGGATGATGGGAATCACCAGGCGGGTGCCGTCGGGCTTCTTCACCGTGAGCCGGACTTCCGAATCCTTGGGGCCGCGGATGAGAGTGACGGCGTCGCGCAGTCGGGTGTCGGTGACGTCCACCGGTTCCTCGGTCCCTTGCGCGACCTGAAGGATCAGATCCTCGGCGTGGAGCTGTCCCTGGCGGGCGGCGGCGCTGCCGGGGATGACCCGGACCACCTTGATGTAGCCGTCCTCCTCCTGCAGCGTGGCGCCGATCCCTTCCAGCGACCCCTTCATGCTGATGTCGAAGTCTTCCTTCTCCGTCGGCGGCAGGTAATTGGTATGGGGATCATACGCGCGGGTGACGGCGTTGAAGTAGCGATCGAGGTGGTCCTGCTCCGTCTCCCTCTCCAGGCGGTCGAGGAATTCGAGCTGATTCTTCAGAACCTTTTCTTTGGCCTTTTTCCGCAGTTCGGCAACGCTCGGCGCCTTTTCTCCCTCCTTGGGGACCTCGTCCTCCTGCAGGCTGAGAAACCGGCTGATGAACTGGTACTTGAGGGTCTTGCGCCAGCGCTCTTTGAGCTCGGCGTCATTGGCGCAGAATTCGATCTTCTCCGGGTCGGTTTCCAGGGTCTCGGCCTTGGCGAAATCGAAATCGCCGGCCAGAAGTTCTTCGACCAGGGTGCGGACGACGGCGATGCGCCGGGCCATGATTTCGGCGCCGACCCGGGGGAGCTCGATGGTCCCCTTGCTGATTTCATCATCGATTTTTTTCGCGTATCCCTGGAGACGGACCACGTCCTTCTGCAGCAGAAATCGCTTCTGCCCGTCGAGCTGATTAAGATAGAGGCCGAAGGCCGCCTGCGACAGATCGTCGTCGAGAGCCTTGTGGCTGTAGTGATGCCGGGTGAGCTGCTCCTTGAGGACGTAGCCGAGAAGCTTGGCGCGGCTGGCGTCGTAGGCGTCCGGGGTCGCGAGACCGCTGGCGGCGCCGATGGAGAGGAGCAGAGCCAGCAAAAGGGCGGGAAGCCACAGGGATTTGAGGCGGAACGGTTTCAGGCGAAACAGGGACATGGCGGCTGTCGTCGGGGCGCAGGGGAGACAAAATCCCCCGGGCGCACCCGCGCTCTCCTTCGGTTGGGGAGCGCCGGAATGGCGCAACGCTTTGAAATATACCACAATCGGAACAGTGCAGGCAATATGACCCTGCCGGAACCGGTCTTCTCCGGAGAGAAGGGACGAATCCGGCAGAGGGGCCGCGGAATCGATCCGTCGCTCAGTCGGCGGGAAAGCGGCCGGCGAAGGCGACATCGACCAGGGGACGGCGGCTGTTGGGAGCCTCGATTGCCGCCACGGTTGCAGGAAGGAGTGCGGGATCGTCGCGGCGCCCTAGGGCCACCGCCGCCATGATCTCATACCCCTGCCGGGGGACGGCGAGCACCTCGTGGGCCCGCTCGACGCTGAAGCCGGCCATGGCGTGGGCGTAGAGGCCGCGCTTGCGGGCCTGCAGCGCCAGCGACATCCAGGCCGCGCCGGCGTCGAAGATGGCGTGACGGTTGGCCTTGCCGTTGCGGGCGAACGCGAGGCGGGCGACGACGAAGAGGAGGACCGGCGCGCGGCTCGCCCACAGGCGGTTCTGTTCGACGAGGGCGGTGGCAAAGCGCTGCCGGTCACCTTCGGAAACGGCGTAAACAAAGAGCCAGGGCTGCTCGTTGTAACAGGAAGGCGCCCAGCGCGCCGCTTCGAAGAGGCTCTGCAGCTCCTCCTCGGAGAGCGGTTCGGGAGCGAAACTGCGCGGCGACCAGCGGTCGGTGAACATCGGATCGATGTCGACCTCGGGGGTGCGGGAATTGGAAAGGGGGCTCGACATGGGAATCTCCTGGCCAGGGGGTGAGCATCATTCTAGCAGCCCCAGCGGCGCGCCGCCACCCTGGAAACCAGGGGAGAACAGAAGAGGGCAGCCCTTTCGGGTTGCCCTCTTCTGTTCTGTGTCGAATCGAAAGCGGCCCTTTTCAGTCGTGGTGCCCCTTGTTCCCTTTTTCTTTTTTCCCTTTATTGCCGTGATGCTTTTCCTTTTTTTCCGGGTGAAATGACTTGCCGTGGTAACGACTTTTGTCCTGCTGGTACCGGTGGTACTCCTCGTCACGGTGCTGAAGGATCCTTTCGTGACGGTGTTTGCGGAGCCCCGGCGGCAGATGGTCGGGCGCGACCACAACCCAGGGACCGTCATAATCGTGGCCGCGGTGCCAGTTCCCCGCATGAAAAAGGAAGTAACTGCCGTCGAGCATCACCATCTCGTAGGGGACCCCGACAGCGACCCGGAAACCGAGGGACGGCGGGACGAGAAAGAGGGGGGGTTCCTCGATGACCAGGGGCACATGATCGGCCCGGCCGAGGTCGAGGTTGACATTGACGTTGACACCCGAGGCGAAACCGGCCAGGGGGGTGAGAAAAAGTAGAGCCAGAGCGATCAGGAGTGTTTTCTTCATACACTTATCCTTTGTTTGGGGATTGGGGAGGGGAGCGCCGGATGGGCCGGCGCTCCCCTTGAACCCTCGAAGGCTTGCATTTTACCTGCCAATATTCGAGGCGGGGCAGATCGATCCGTGGCCAAACCGCAGGTCGTCTACGGGGCGTCTGGAGGGGGGGCGGCAAAGAAGCGGCGCATCTCCGCCAGGACCTCGGCACTCGGCGCGGCGACGACCCGGGCCTCGGGGAGGGAGCGGAGGAAGACCCGCCCGTACCCCTTTTTCACGACCCGGGCATCGAGGATCATCACCACCCCGCGGTCGTCGCGGTGGCGGATCAGCCGGCCGAAGCCCTGCTTGAATTTGATCACCGCCTGGGGGACGGTGTACTCCATGAAGGGGTCGCCGCCGCGTTTTTCGATGGCCTCGGAGCGGGCCTCGAGGACCGGCTCGGTGGGGACCTTGAAAGGGAGACGGGCGATGATCACCTGTTCGAGGGCCCGCCCCGGGACATCGACCCCCTCCCAGAAGGAGTCGGTGCCGAAGAGGACGCTCGTCGGGTCGGCGGCGAACTTCTTGAGGAGGCGGTGGCGGTTGTCATCCCCCTGGCGCAGACAGTGATAGCCGCGGGCCGACAGGATCGGGGCGAGCTCGCCGTGAACGCGGCGCAGCAGGGAATAGGCGGTAAAGAGGACGAAGGTGCGGCCGTCGGCGGAGAGGATCGCCTGCTCGGAGAGGTCGCGGACCATCTCCTGGTAGCCGGGGCGCCCCGGTTCCGGGACGTCGGTGGGGATGGCGACCAGGGTCTGGCGGGCGAAGTCGAAGGGGGAGTGCAGCAGCAGTTCGGTGACCCGCCCCGGCTCCACCCGGTCGAGGCCGACCCGGCACTTGAAGTAGTCGAAGGAGGGGCCGACGGCCAGGGTGGCGCTGGTGAGGACGACGGTGCGGAAGCGGTCGTAGACCGCCGCCTTGAGATTGTCGGCGACCTCGAGGGGGGCGGTGCAGAGCTTGGTAACCAGGGAGGTGCCGCGGCCGACGCGCCCCAGGGCGACCTCGAACCAGGCGCAGGTCTGCTCTTCTTTGGCGACGAAAAAGTCGAGATCGGCGGCTATCCCCTCGAGACGCCCGGCTATCCCCCGCAGATCGGTGAAGAAGTTGCCGAGCTTCTCGGCGTATTCCTCGGGGATCTTGTCGCCGGCCCGCAGCAGGGCCCGCACCCCCTTGGCGAGCTCATTGGTCGCCAGTCCGAGGGCGCGGACCCGAGCGGCGATCCCTTCCCAGAGGGGGGTTTCGGTAAAGGCCGGCAGGACGCGGTGCTTGAGCTCCTCCCCTTCGCGGACCGGGCGGGACAGCCCCTCGGAGAGGTCGGTGCCGATCGATTCGAGATCGCGCACCGCCAGGTCGAAGAGGGCCTGCCGGCCGGCGAGGAGCTTTTCGATGCGGCCGTGGAGGTCGCGGTAGAGCTCGTCGGCGCTGTCGGGGAGTTCCTTGGCCAGGGCCGAAAGGTAGCGGGGGAGGAGCCCCTTGTCGGGCTGGCGCGGATGACGGAGCCGGTTGAGGACCCGGGCGAAGGCGAAGCGGGTCACCTGGGAGGAAAAGTAGTTCGTCGCCACGTCCTCGAGGTGATGGGCCTCGTCGAGGATGATCCGGTCGAAGGGGGGGAGAACGGCGGCGGCGGAGTAGTTGTCGGTCTGCGCCCGCAGCGCCAGGTCGGAGAGGAGGAGGGCGTGATTGACCACCAGGATGTCGGCCTGGGCCGCTTTGCGCCGTGCCTTGTGGAAGAAGCAGCGGGCGTAGTGGGGGCAGCGCACCCGGCCGCACTGGTCGAGCTCGCAGCGCACCTCTTCCCAGACCTGCTCCGGGGGGAGGAAGGGGAGTTCCTCCCGGGAGCCGTCGGCGGTTCTCTCGGCCCATTCGACGATGCTGTGCAGCTCGGCGGCGTGCTCCTCGTCGAAGAGGCCGGTCTCGAGACGGGCATTTTCGGCGCGGCGCAGGCAGAGGTAGTTGCCGCGCCCCTTGACCAGCACCGCCCGGAATTCGAGCCCTGTGGCCCGCTGCAGAAAGGGGAGGTCCTTGCGGACCAGCTGTTCCTGGAGGTTGATGGTGTTGGTCGAGACCACCACCCGCTCCTCGTTGGTCAGAGCCCAGAGGATCGCCGGAGCGAGATAGGCCAGGCTCTTGCCGGTGCCGGTGCCGGCCTCGATGACCGCCAGCTTCCCGGCGTTGAAGGCTTCGCCGACGGCAAAAGCCATGCGCAGCTGCTCCGGACGGTCTTCGTAGCCGGGGAGCGTGGTCGCCACCACCCCCTGAGGGCCGAGGATGTCGCCGATACGCTGGGGTTCGAGGTGCTGTTCCTCCCGGGGGGCGAAGGCTTCCACCACCTTATACACATTGCCCACAGAGTTGTCCACAATGTGGAAACCGACCCCGAGGGACCCGAGACGCGAGGCAATCTCGATATCCGCCGACGACGGCTGAAGCCCTCCCGACGGGTGATTGTGGATAACCACGTCGCCGTAGCGGCAGAGCTGAAGGATGGCCGGAACGGCGTCCTCCTTGCCGCGCGCCAGGACCTCGACCTCGACCACCCGCCGCTCCTCATCGGTGCGGCCGAGGAAAAAGACCTCGTTGCCCTGGGCCTGGGCGATCGCCTGGCGCATGGCCAGCAGTGCCGGCTGGTGGTAACTGATTTCCAAAAGATAAGTCCTCGAGGCAAAGGGGGCATTATAGGCGATGCGGCGGGAAAAGGGAAGGCGCGGCAGGAGAGGGGGTGGGGGGGGTGGAAACGAAAAAAGACACCCGGAGGTGTCTTCCTGCAGTGTCGGGACCAGCCTTGCGGCTGGTAGGCACGCCCGGGATCGAACCGGGGACCCCTACCGTGTCAGGGTAGTGCTCTCCCACTGAGCTACGTGCCTGTGCAACCGACGAAGGACTTCTTTTACGGGAAAAGGGGGGTTCTGTCAATCCCTAATCCCCTCGCGAAGAATTTTCCCTTACTCCCCCCCTTGGGCCGCCGTCACTCGAACTGGGCCCGAAAGGCGGCCATCTCCCGGCGCAGATCGTCCACCTCGGCGCGCAGAGTCGCCACCTCCGCCTCCAGGGCGGCGATGGCCTCCGCTTCGGCCCGCACCCGCAGGGTAGCGCTCTCCGGCGCCGGGGCCGAGGCCTCGAAATCGAGGTCGGGAGGGCCGCCGAGAAGGTGGAGAAAACGGGGTTCCTTGCGCCCCGGCTGGCGGGGGAGCCGGACGGCAAGGGGAGGCTCCTTCTCCATCAGATCCTGCAGAACCCCTTCGGCCGCCGCCAGATCGGCCAGGGGATGGAGGCGTTCGGAGCGCCCCCGCAATTCGCCGACGGTCTGCGCCCCGCGCAGCAGGAGTTCGCAGAGGATGGCCAGCTCCCCCCTCTCGAGGTAGAGCTTCTCGACGAGGGTATGGCGGTATTTGGGGACCCGCCCCCCTTCCGCCGAGAGCATCGCCAGGCCGAGATGGCGCAGCCGCTCGAGGGCGCGAGCCACGTCGGTCTCTTCGAGGGCCAGCACCGGCTCGCGATTCGACTTCTGGTTGCAGGCGTTGGTCAGGGCGTTGAGGGAAAGGGGGTAGTACTCGGGGGTAGCCAACTCCTTTTCCACCAGGGAGCCGAGCACCCGGATTTCCACGGCATCGAGAGGGGGGAGGTTCATCGTCATCCGATTCCTTTGGGAGATAAGGTTGCAAGTCAGGGGGATGTTTGTCTGTCGCCGGAGTCTTTCCCTTCCTGCGGCAGAACGATGGTGAAGGTGCTCCCGGCGCCGACGGTGCTCTGGACCAGGACCTCACCGTCGTGGGCCGAAGCGATATGCTTGACGATCGCCAGGCCGAGGCCGGTGCCGCCGAGGTTGCGGCTGCGGGCCCGATCAACCCGGTAGAAGCGTTCGAAGAGACGGGGGAGGTGCGCCGCGGCGATGCCGCACCCCCGGTCCTGGACCCGGATCAGCAAGCGCCCCTCCTCCAGGGCAGCATCGACGGCCACCGTCCCCCTTTCGGGGCTGTACTTGATGGCGTTGGTCAGAAGATTGACCACCGCCTGCTCGAGGAGCGGCGCATTGATCCGGGAGTGCAGCTCGGAAGGGCAGAAGAGGTCGATGGCCAGCCCCTTGTCGGCGGCGGCCAGGGCGCAGTCCTGGATGGCGGCCTCGAGGACCGGGCGCAGCGCCTGGGAGGTCAGGGGGATCCCCTCCCGCTCGCTCCCCTGCTCGATGCGGGAGAGGGACAGGAGATCGTCGATGATGGCGTGCAGGCGATCGGCCTGTTTGGCGATCATGGCGACGAAGCGCCGCGCCCCTGCCGGCTCGTCGAGAGCGCCGTCCTCGAGAGTCTCGGCGGCCCCCTTGATGGCGGTGATCGGGGTCTTCAGCTCGTGGGAGACGTTGGCGACGAAATCGCGACGGAGATTCTCCAGGCGCCGCAGGCGGGTGACGTCGTTGAGAACGATCAGTGCCCCGATCTTCTCGCCGCGGCTGTCCCGCAGGCGGGTGCCGTGGGCCTGAAGAAAACGTTCGACGCCGCCGCTGACCAGGACGATGTCCCCTTCCACCGGCTCTTCGGCCTGCAGGGCACGGCGCACGAAGCGATGCAGATCGGCCTTGCGCACCGTCTCCTGGATCGGCCGCCCTACGGCCGCCCCCGGACGCACGCCGACCAGCTCGGCGGCGGCGCCGTTGAGGCGCAGAATCCGTTCGTCACAGTCGACCGCCAGGACCCCTTCGACCATGCTCGCCAGCACCGCCTCCTGCTCGTTGCGCTGGCGCAGCACGGTGCTCAGGCGCTCGTCGAGCTGGGCGGCCATCTGATTCATCGCCTCGGCCAGGGCCCGCAGCTCTTCCGGCCCCGAGAAAGAGAGGCGGGTGCCAAGCTCCCCCCGGGCAAAGCGCTGGGCTCCGCGGCGGAGCTCCTCGATGGGGAGGCTGATGCGCCGGGCGATCCACCAGGACAGGAGCGCGGCAAGGAGGGCCGCCGCCACCCCGGCCAATGCGATCTTCAGGGAAACCGTCCCCAGGGCCTGGTCGATGACATTCACCGCCCGGGCGGTGCGCACCACCCCGACGATCTCCTCCCCCTCCCGGACCGGGACGGCCACGTACATCATTTCCCGCAGCAGGGTCTGGCTGTAACGGGAAGCCACCCCCGTTTCTCCGGCCAGGGCTGCGGCGACCTCCATGCGGCCGCCATGATTATCCATCCGCGCCGGGTCCTCCTCCGAGTCGCAGAGAACGACGCCGCCGGGGAGGATCACCGTCACCCGGCTGTCGGCGCTGCGGCCGAGCTCGCGGCAGAAGGGGGCCAGGGAGGCGCCGCCTTCGGGAGCCAGGCGCCCGGCGATCTGGGGAGCGATGAGCCGGGCCCGGGCCTCCAGGTCGCCGGCCGCCTGCCCGAGGTAGAAGTGGTGCAGCGAATGGGAAAAATACCACCCGACGCCGAGAAGGGAGACGAGGAGGACCGCAAGGTAGGAGGGGTAGAGCTGCCAGATGAGGCGGACGGGGCGCATGGTCACTCCCGGAAACGGTAGCCGACGCCGCGCACCGTTTCGATGCGGGCGCCGTGGGGACCGAGCTTCTTGCGCAGGCCGACGATCTGCACGTCGACGGCGCGATCGGTGACGGCGTAGTCGTCGCCGCGCACCGCGTTGACGATCTGATAGCGGGTGAAGACCCATCCCGGGCGGCTGGCGAGGAAATAGAGGACCCTGAACTCGGTAAACGTCAGCTCGACGGGGACGCCGTCCACCAGGACCTCGTTGCGCCCGGGGTGGATGGTGAGTCCGTCGAGGAGGAGGGGGGCCTCCCCCTCGGCGGGAGGAGCCTCCCGCTCGTGACGGCGCAGCACCGCCCGCAGGCGGGCGATGAGGACCTTGGGGCTGAAGGGCTTGGTGAGATAGTCGTCGGCGCCGAGTTCGAGACCGGTGACGATGTCCGACTCCTCCCCCCGGGCGGTGAGCATCACCACCGGCACACCTTCGGTGGCCGCATCGCGCTTGAGCTCCCGGCAGACCGACAGGCCGTCCATCCCCGGGAGCATCAAATCGAGAAGGATGAGGTCGGGGCGCTGGAGGCGGGCCGCCCGCAGCCCCTCCTCGCCGTTGGCGGCGCAGCTCACCCGGTACCCCTGGCGACTCAGATTGTAATGAACGACGGCGAGAATATCTTCCTCGTCCTCGATGACCAGAATGTGTTCTTTGCCCATGATGTGATCCCCTTAAGGACTCCTGACAGCGTTTGGCGAGGATTCTGCGACCCCGATGTTAGGATCGTATTAGAGTGACCGTAAAGAACAGCGCCGTCAAGGGGGAAGGGACATGAGGAGTGCGCCCTCCGCAGGATACAATTTTTTTACAAATCTTTTATCCCCCTCTGACGACTCTTTTGCCGGGAAATGATCTACTGGCCCCAACAATCTGGCACCGGATCTGCAAACAAAACCCACCGAGCAAAGGAGAGACCATGAAAAGAAGCGCCGCATTATTAACCGTCGCCGTTTTGCTGCTACTGAGCCCCCTGCCGCAGGCGTCGGCCGTCACCGAACCCCTGGTGCGCTGCCGTATCGCTCTCGACCGCGAGGTCCTCCCCGCCGGCCCGGCGCAGACGACCATCGTCAAGGTCACCCTCGAGGTGGCCCCCCTCCTCCGGAAAACGGAGCGTCCTCCCGTCAACCTCGTCCTGGTCCTCGACCGCTCGGGATCGATGGCCGGCAGCAAGATCGAAAAGGCCAAGGAAGCCGCCATCGAAGCGCTGCACCGCCTCGGCCCGCAGGATCTTTTCTCTCTGGTCGCCTATAACCAGCAGGTCGAGACCCTGATTCCGTCCCAGAGCGCCGCCCATATCGAGGCGATCGAAGGGGAGATCCGCGGCATCTACGCCGATGGCAACACCGCCCTCTTCGGCGCCGTCAGTCAGGGGGCGGCCCAAATCCGCAAGAACCTCCACCGCGACTTCGTGCACCGGGTGATCCTCCTTTCCGACGGCCTGGCCAACGTCGGCCCGAGCGCCCCGGCCGATCTCGCCCGCCTCGGCGCCGCTCTCCTCAAGGAAGGAATTTCCGTCACCACCATCGGCGTCGGCACCGACTTCAACGAGGACCTGATGACGGAGCTCGCCGGCCGCAGCGACGGCAACCACTACTTCGTCGAGTCGAGCAGCGACCTGCCGCGGATCTTCGCCGCCGAACTCGGGGATGTCCTCAGCGTCGTCGCCCGCAAGGTTGTCATCGAGATCGAATGTCCCGACGGCGTGCGACCCCTGCGCATCATCGGCCGCCAGGGGCGTATCCGCGGCAACCGGGTGGAGCTGCAGATGAACCAGCTCTACGGCGGCCAGGAGAAGTACGCCCTCGTCGAGGTGACCGTCCCCCCCTCCCGCCCCGAACAGACCCTGGCCCTCGCCAGGGTCAGCTGCCGCTACGACAACGCCCTCACCAACAGGAGCGAATCGTCGAGCGCCGAGGCCGTCGCCCGTTTCAGCGGCCGCGCCGAAGAGGTTCGCAAGGGGGCCAACCGCAAGGTGCAGGAGGCGGTGGTGGAAAACGAGATGGCCGTCGCCCGCGACAGGGCCCTCGACCTCTACAACGCCGGCAAACCCGCCGCCGCGGCCCTCGAATTGCGGCAGAAAAAAGACGAACTCCAGGAGAAGAACGAGGCCCTCGGCTTCTCCGATCTCGCCGGCTCGGCCGCCGGCCTCGAGGCGGACGCCGCCGCCTTCGAGGAGCAAAAACTCGACAGCCCGGCCAAGAAGGCCCTGCGCTCCGAGAGCTACAAGGTGCGCAGCCAGCAGCGGGACTACTAGGCTCCCAGGAAAGGCGGGAGACAGGGCGCCATTGCACCTTGCCTCCCGCCGCTCCTTGTTGTTAAATGGCGGGGAATCCGGAACCGAACGGGGAAAAATCAGGATAAAGAATAAAACCCTTATCCGCAGATGACGCAGAGGGGCGCAGATAAGGGCCCAACCGAAATAGCTTCAGATTTCATCTGCGGGAATCTGCGTCATCTGCGGAAAAAAATTTCGCCTCTGGCCAGAGGTCCAAGATCCGATACAGCAAAACCGCCGAAGGGATGGCGCATGCAGAAAACCCGAGTGATCGTCGCCGCCTGGCTCCTCCTCCTCATCCCGACCCTCCTCATCGGCCTCGGCTCGCTGCGCCTCCTCCGCCACGAGGGGGAGCGCCTCGCCGGCAGCGCCCGTGCCGCCGCCGAAGAACGGGCCCGAGGGGTGGTCGAATCGATGGAGCTCTCCGTCACCGAGGTGCGGGAGGGGCTCCTCGACACCCTGCGCGCCCTCCCCGCCGAAGGGCTCGCCGGGCGGCTCGAAGCCTGGAAGGACGAGAATCCCCTCATCCGCAACGTCTTCGTCTGGGCTCCCGGGGAGGGGATCGTCTTCCCGCCGCCGACGAGCCCCGGCAACGCCGAGGAAGCCTCTTTTCTGCGCCGCTACGACGACCTCTTCTCCGGCGGCGTTCCCTGGCAGCCCCCCCTCCTCGAGCAGACGGCGGCGGCCCAGAAGGCTGCGGAAAATCTCTACAGCGAGCGCCGGGCGCTCCGCGACCTCGCCCTGCTGCGCCCCGCCGCCCCCGCCTCGTCCTCCTCCCCGGCGTCCCTGGCCGCACCGACGCCGAAACCGGAAAAAACAGGGGGCTGGCTCCCCTGGTTTTCCGGCAACCGCATCTCCCTCCTCGGCTGGATCGAGGAGAGCCCGGGGGGGAGGCGCTATGGCGTCGAGGTGGAGATGATGGCCCTCCTCTCCCGCCTCGTTTCCGCCCTCCCCCCGACGCCGCCGGCCGGGGAGACCTACGCTCTTCTCGACGACACCGGGGGGGTCTTCCAGCAGAGCGGCCCGGGGATCATCGACGGCAGCACGCAGCCCCTGGCCGCCGTCGCCGCCGGGAGCGCCCTCCCCCACTGGCAGCTGGCCGTCTACCGCGACGGGGAGGGAGGGGGCGCAGGAGGGAGCTTCTTCCTCCTCTCCGCCCTCCTCGTCGGCGCCTTCGTCGCCGCCATCATCTTCGGCGGCTCCCTCCTCCTCTGGCAGGCCTGGCGGCACCAGCGCAACGCCCGGATGAAGACCTCCTTCGTCGCCAACGTCTCCCACGAGCTCAGGACCCCCCTGACGACCATCCGCATGTACGCCGAGCTCCTCGGCGAAGGGACCATCCGCAGCCAGGAGAAGCGCCGCCACTATCTGCAGGTGATCATCGGCGAAAGCGCCCGCCTCTCCCGGCTGGTCGCCAACGTCCTCGAATTCAGCCGCCTCGAACAGGGCCGCAAGCGCTACCTCCCCGAGGATCTCGACCTTCCCGCCCATCTCCACGGCATTCTCGACACCCAGCAGATGCGCCTCGCCGAAGCCGGGATGACCCTTCTCCGGCACATCCCGCCACCGCCGCTGACCGTAAAGATCGACCGCGACGCTCTCGAGCAGGTCCTTCTCAACCTCATCGACAATGCCATCAAATACGCCGCCGACGGCAAGGTCCTCGTGGTCGAACTCTCCGCCGCAAAGGACGGCTGCCGCATCCGCATCGCCGACTCCGGCCCCGGCATCCCCACGGCGCAGCGAAAGCGGATCTTCGACAAGTTCCACCGCGTCGATGACTCCCTCACCGCCCGCCAGCCCGGCAGCGGTCTGGGGCTGAGCATCGCCCGGCAGCTTCTCCTCGACCAGGGGGGGGAGCTCATGTGCTGCGCCGCCGAAATCGGCGCCTGCTTCGAAATCACCCTCCCCTCACCCGGAGCACTCGTATGAAGTCGATCACCATCCTCATCGCCGAAGACGATGCCCACCTGCGCCTGGGACTGATCGACACCCTCGAGGCCGAAGGGTACCGCGTTCTCACCGCCGTCGACGGTGCCGAAGCCATCGAGGTCTACTTCGCCGAGCGCCCCGACCTCCTCCTTCTCGACGTTATGATGCCACAGAAAAACGGCTTCGAGGTCTGCCGCGCCATCCGCAAGGCCGAAGGCCGCGTGCCGATCATCATGCTCACCGCCAAGGGAGAGGAAATCGACAAGGTCCTCGGCCTTGAACTCGGCGCCGACGACTACGTCACCAAACCCTTCGGCCTCCACGAGTTGCGGGCCCGGATCTCTGCCGTCCTGCGCCGCGCCGCGCCGGTCGACGCCGATTCCGTCCCGCAGCTCCCGGAAATTCTCCATGTCGGCGCCGCCGAAATCGACCGCAAGGGCTATCAGGGGCGACGGGGGGACTTCCGCTTCAGCCTTACCGCCCGGGAGATGCAGCTCCTCGAAACCTTCTTCGCCCGCCCCGGCGAAGTCCTCAGCCGCAACCGGCTGCTCAACCTGGTCTGGGGGATCGACTACTTCGGCACCACCCGCACCCTCGATCAGCACGTCGCCCAGCTGCGCAAGAAGATCGAGTGCGACCCGCAGGCGCCGACGGTGATCGTCACCGTCCACGGGGTCGGCTATCGTTTCGAAGGATGAGGGAAAGGGGTCTTGACGGGGCCAAAATACGGGATAGAGTGAAATCGCAAGAGAAGGGTTAATCCCGAAAACGCCAAACCTGCCGTGAGGCCGGGACGGAAAGCGACGGATCTCCGAAGGGAGAAGATGGCCGAGCTGCCGAAGGATTTTATATCCTTGCCGGGCACTTCGGCCTTTTGTTTTTTCGGGGAAGCATTTCGTCATGATCCAGGACAAAACGGCTCGATCCCCGCAAAGACGCCGTCACCTTCCTCGACCTTCTGCCGTCAGGATTGAAGGAGAAAAGGCAATGAAAAGACAAAGAGACAAGGAAGGCGAGGAATCGCCGCAGGGTCCGGCGATGCCGCAGAAGGAGCACCTGTGGCTGCACAAATTCCTCGGCGAGTGGACCTTTGAAGGGACCGCGACGATGGAACCGGACCAGGCGCCGGTGGAATTCCGGGGGAGCGAAAAGGTGCGTTCGCTGGGTGAGATCTGGATTCTCGCCGAAGGAGAGGGCGAAATGCCCGGGTGCGGGACGGCGACGACGCTGATGACCCTCGGCTACGACCCCCAGAAAAATCGTTTTTTGGGGACCTGGGTCGGTTCGATGATGACCCACCTGTGGGTGTATGACGGCACCCTCGACGCCGGCGGCACGGTCCTGACCCTGAATACCCTGGGCCCCGATCAGGAAGGAAAATTGATCAAGTTCAAGGATGTTATCGAGTTCAAAAGCGCCGACCACCGGGTGCTGACTTCGCACCTGCTCGGCGGCGACGGGGCGTGGTTCGGCTTCATGACAGCGAACTATCGCCGCCGGAAGTAACCCGCCGACCCCGGTCGATTCCGGGAGAGGGACTTTTTGCCTATGAACAGGAGTTTCCGGCCGCCCGCCAGGGGCCGCTCGCCGATACCGACAAGGATCATCCGAAAAGGTCTCATTCTTTCGGGTCTCGCCCTGCTTCTGGCGGTCCTGGCCGCCGGAGCGGTCGCGGGGCCCGAGAGTCCAGCCCCGATGACGAGCGGCTACGCGCCGGTCAACGGCCTGCGCATCTATTACGAAATTCACGGCCCGGAAGACTCCCGCCAGGTGCCGCTGCTCCTGCTGCACGGCGGCGGCTCGACCATCGACACCTCCTTCGGCGAGATGCTGCCGCTTCTGGCGGCGCGAAGGCAGGTGATCGCCTTCGAACAGCAGGGGCACGGCCGCACCGCCGACATCCCCGGCCGTCCCTTCACCTTCGCCCAGTCGGCAGCGGACGCCGTCGCCCTCCTCCGGTACCTCAAAATCGCCACGGCCGACCTCTTCGCCTACAGCAACGGCGGCCACATCGCCCTGCAGATCGCCCTCGACCATCCGGAGGCTGTGCGCAAACTAATCATCGAGTCGGCCATGTCCGACCGGCAGGGGACCGACCCCGCCTTCTGGGAGTCGTTCCAGGGGGCGAAACTCGAGGAGATGCCGGCGGAGTTGCGGGCCGCCTACCTCGCAACGGCCCCCCGCCCGGAGGACCTCCCCGCCTTCTTCGCCAAGAGCGTGCAGAGGATGGTCGATTTCAGGGGCTGGACCGCGGCGGAGATCTCTTCGATCGCCGCGCCGACCCTGGTCGTGATCGGCGACCACGACATCGTCCGCCCCGAGCACGCCGTGGCGCTGTTCCGACTCCTCCCCGACGCCCGCCTCGCCATCCTGCCGGGGACCGATCACATGACGGTCGTCAAACGCTCCGCCTGGCTGCTGCCGATGATCGATGAATTTCTCGACACACCGATGCCCCAGGGTCCGGGCAGGGCTCCGGAGGAACCGCCGAAGCTGCCAAGGTGAAGAGACGACAACCCGAAGGAGGAGTCCGGCATGAACGTCGAAGCCTACCTTCTCTTTGTCCTACTCGCCGAGGGAGTGAAGTGCAGAGCAACAATCCCCCCCTGTGGCAAAGAAGTTCTACCTCAACCTCTTCGACTGGAAACTCGAGAACGCACCAGTAATGGAATACACGATGATCGACGGCGGCGGGATAATGAGAAATCCCCTGCCGGAGGTCCATTCCTTCTGGCTCCCCTACGTCCTCGCCCCGGCAATTTTCGGCGAGCTGATACGGGATGGGGAGGGAAGACGAAGAGGGTGATTCAGGCGCTGCTGACGATGGGGAAGCCGGACATCGAGGGGCGCAAGTGGGCGGATGAAGAGCGGAGGATTGCAATCCGGAATCTGGTCCGGGCGGGACCGAAACAAGTCGGCCTGATCCTTTTGCTGGGCTTCTTTGGTTACCTGAAATCACCAGATTTTGAAGTGCTGGCGTTAAAATCAGCTTAGGTTTTCCAAAATGCGTTGTCAAATTGATGACTTGAACTGTTTAGCATGAGGCCCCCCTTCAAAATCGTTGAATTCAGCCTTAGAAACTGCTAAACAACAATATGCTGAATTTTTTGGATTTTTCAACCGAGGGCACGTTTACCATTCATATCGGATATGGTGATAACAACCCATTCCCTGTTAGGTTTTATGTGAATTACAAACGGGAAACAATAATTGGATCTACTGCATTTATTGCTGTAATTCTAGGCTTTGCATTTACTGGTGGCCTGAATGCATTGCTTTATTTCTTTTGTCTGACCATTATAACGCTTTGGTCGTGGTGGATTTATACAGTTAAAACTAATAGTAAAGTCATTTTTTATTGGGTAAAAGTTCCAGCGAATATTTTTCTAAATCCACTTTTGCTTATACTTTTGCTAGGCTCTTGGTCTCAAAATAATTTTAAGGCTAAAAACATTGGAAAATACGGAGCATATGATTCAGAAAAAAAAACCAACACTAGGGTGAACACGGGCTAAAAAACAGGGGTGCTTCCCGAATAGGCCGCTACTAAAGAATGAAATAAAATGGCAGAGTTCAAAAAATTCCCCAAAGGTGAAATAAGAAAGAACGGCAACTTCTATGGATGGGCAATTGTTTTTGCCTTCTTCGGAGTCTGGGGAATCGATGCCATTTTATCTCGAGAACTCGCTGGCCGGCACGGAACGATTTCTCTCGAAGGGAAAGCCGCAGTAGTTGCTGGAATAGCCTTCTTGGCCTATGCGGCCTATGCCCTTTTTCACATGTTCATCAGGCTTGAAAAAGAAGAGCTTAAAATTGAAGGCGCTCACGAACTCGAAAATTTTGAAGAAGAAATTTTTAGTTATAAAACCAAATTTGAAATCGCGCACTCATGTGCCCCAAACGGGCGATCTTGCGTTCCTACTTTTTACTATATTTTGGAAATCGACCTAAATAAACTCCTAAACTTCAATATAAACATCAAGCAGCGTGACAAAGTAGAATACATACTTTGGAAAATTGGTTTAACACGCATCTTCGACGGTTTGACAAATAACTACTACTTTGACTCACGCTATCGCGTTAAAAGTTCGGACAGAAACGAATTTAAAAGAATCTTTAATATTGACATTATCCACCTCCTTGAAGAGTTCGACAGAGATTATTTGAGGTAAGTTGAAAAAATCGGACACCAATGTTAAGAAATCTATCTTACGGAGGTGTCAACATGACAAGAGGTTCTAATGGCCGCTACTCGAAGGAATTTCGCATTGAGGCCGTAAAAATGGTGGTTGAAGGAGGTGTCGCTGTCTATGAGGCATCGCGCCAGTTATCCCTGCCGAAATCCACCCTTGAGAATTGGGTAAGGGCGTTCAAGGCCGGAAAGCTCAGCAATATCGGTGGCAAAGGCCAACAGCGCCCGCTGACCGAAGTCGAGCTGGAACTTGACAGGGTTAAACGAGAACTGGCCCAGGTCAAGCAGGAGCGCGACATCCTAAAAAAAGCCGCCGCGTACTTTGCCAAGGAGTCGCTGCCCGGTACGCGGTAATAAATCAACTTCGACCTGAGTTCTCTGTCCCTCTGCTCTGCCAGAGCCTGGAGGTTTCACCCAGTGGTTATTACACCTGGCTGAAGCGCCCGGACTCACCCCGGCAGAAGGAGGAGGCACGGCTCGCAATCGAAATCAAGGCGGCTCACAAAAGAAACCGGGAAACCTACGGTCCCGAACGATTACAAACCGATCTCGCCGAGCATGGCGTTCAGGTCGGGGTCCATCGGATCAAGCGAATCCGCAAGAAACAGGGGATTCGCTGCAAGCAGGTGAAGAAGTTCAAGGCGACAACAAACTCCAACCATTCACTGCCTGTCGCCGAGAACCTTCTGGACCAAAACTTTGCAGTCGAAGCCCCCAACCAGGTCTGGGTAACTGACATTACTTACATCCCCACCGCCGAAGGCTGGCTGTATCTCGCAGGGCATAAAGACCTCTTCACCGGAGAGGTCGTGGGATATGCGATGGGCGAAAGAATGACGAAGAATCTGGTGAGTCAATCCCTTTTCCGTGCCGTGTCAGTCAAGCGCCCGGCCACCGGGTTAATCCATCATTCGGACCGGGGCAGCCAGTATTGCGCCTTGGAGTTCCAGCAACTACTGAAGCAGTTCAAGATGCGGACTTCGATGAGCCGCAGAGGCAACTGCTACGACAACGCCCCCATCGAGAGCTTTTGGGGGACACTGAAAAACGAATTGGTCCACCATCGTCGTTACGCCACCCGGTGGGAAGCGATGCGAGAAATCACGGAGTACATCGAAATTTTCTACAATCGCCAAAGGCGCCAGAAACGGCTGGGTTACCTGTCGCCTGCTGCCTACGAACAGGAATATTATAGAGAGCTAAGAGTAGCATAGGAACTTTGGTGTCCGCTATTGACGACCGACCTCAGTTCGATCACCGCCGCTCCCGCGGACATTTTGTTGAGGGGCTTCTGGTGGAAAAGCAAAACCGGGAAAAACAAGGACGAATCCTCGATCGCAGTTGCCGTGGATTCTCTCTTTGCTCCTGAGGTGTCCCCGGAATTCCAGGATGAGAATGAAATTCGTAGATACATTTGAAAAACACCAAAAATAACTTAAGGGGTCGCTTAAGGGGTCGTGTCTACACTTTTCACAAAATGAAATGTGTAGACACGACCCCCATAGGTCCAACTTCTTATTGCGGGGCAGATTCACATTGCAAGTGCACCACTTTGGGCTTCCGCGAAAACTTCCTGTGGAGTCCGGTAGCCAAGGCACTTTCTTGGCCTGTTGTTGAGCCGATCTACCGCCTTTTGCAAAGCCGTTGCTGATATGCGTTTAAAATTAGTTCCCTTGGGGAAGTAGAAGCGTAGCAATCCATTGGTACGGGGAAAAAGAGAAGGTCGACGGCCAGTGGAAGTTGATGACGATGCTTCACAACATCTTCAAGATTCATCGCTACGGATGGGCGGTATGGTGGAAGGAAAAAGCAGGAAAAGGACCTTGGGATGGCCGAAAAGGGTCTTTTTTTGGACAAAGTAGGCAGAAGGATGATTCAGTAAAGTTAAATGTTGCCAGCTCGGATTTGCGCCTGAAGGTTTCAAAAATTCGTGACCAGGGATAATTCGGCCCCTGTGATGATGCTTTTTCTACAGACTCGTTAGAGACAAGAAGAGAAAGAAATGGAATTAAACATAACAGCAAAGTGGGTTTTGGGAATTATTGCAGGGTTCCGGGGACACCTCACTTAATTGAGACATCCATGAATTAAGTGAGGTGTCCCCGGAATTCTAACCCTACACCCTCATTAGATTTTGAAATGGAAACATGATGGAATTTTTTGAAAAATATCCTGGAATTGCTATTACCATAATCACCCTAATCGGTGCTTGTATTGGGTATGTTTATCGTGCAAGGAAAGAAAAGAAAGAAAATTTAAACATTTCTTTATACCTATTACTGGAAATTTGGCACAGACTTTCGGTCCTTGCAAAATTTAACTTTGATCCAGAATTTGATGAAGTAATTAATGAACTTACAAATCAACTCCCCGAAGCTAAACTCGACGAAGACCAAAAAAATGAAATAAAGAGATACTTCACGCCGATATTAATTGAAAAATCTCACAAAACTGCACTCAGCGACTTCGGTACTTATACCGATGCATTTGACTCGGCAGTATTGAAATTATCGAAAGATTTACCTTTTTTCGCATACAGAATAAATTCAACAAGTCGCATCACTACTGTCCGGTTAACTTTGAATGTACGTCGATAACCTACTGAAAATTATAGTACTTTGGCTCAACTGTTCTTTTCTCGATTTGAAATCGCTTCACCCCGCCCGCGAGTGATATCTTCCTGACACTTCAGGAGGGCATCCATGAACGCTGGCCAGACCGTTTTCAGACAGCTACTTCAGTTTCTCCCGCGTCACGAGTTCAACCTCTGTGCCCGACGGTATCGCGGCGAGTACCGGGCCAAAAGCTTTACTGCATTTGACCAGTTCCTGTGCCTGGCTTATGCCCAGCTATCGGGTCGCGAGAGCTTGAGGGATATCGAAACGTGCCTGAACTCTCATCGGGAGAAGCTCTACCACATCGGATTTCGTGGCGCTGTCTCCCGCTCCACCCTTGCCGACGCCAACGAGCGCCGGGATTGGCGCATTTTTCAGGATTTCGGCCAAGTCCTGATCGGCATGGCACAGCAGCTGTACCGGGATGAGCCCTTGGCCATCGAGTTGAAGCAGCCACTGTTCGCCTTTGACTCGACGACCATTGACCTCTGCCTCACCCTGTTTCCGTGGGCCGAGTTTCGCACGACCAAGGCAGCGGTCAAGATGCACACGCTCATTGACTTGCGCGGCATCATCCCCACGTTTGTGGCCGTGACAACCGGCAAAGTACATGACGTCAAGATGCTTGACGAAATGCCCGTCACCGAAGAGGCCATCTACACGATGGACCGCGGCTACGTAGATTTTGCCCGGCTCTATGCCATTCACCGACAGGGCGCCTTCTTCGTGGTGCGGGCCAAGGACAACCTACGCTACCAGCGGTTGTACTCTTTGCCCAAGGACAAGGAGGCCGGCGTCCGAGCCGACCAAGTGATTGCCTTGGTCACCCAGAAATCGAAAAAGGGTTACCCGGAGAGATTGCGCCGGGTCAGTTATGTTGATAAAGAGCGAAACAAGCGGCTTGTATTCCTCACCAACCACTTTGAAATTGGAGCCACAACGGTTGCAGACATCTATAAACAGCGCTGGCAAGTGGAGCTATTCTTCAAGTGGATCAAACAGCATCTACGAATAAAAGCGTTCTACGGGACTTCTATCAATGCGGTCAAGAGCCAGATATGGGTAGCTCTTTGCATATATCTACTTGTGGCGATCGCTAAAAGGCAGCTTAGCATCAAATGTACTCTCTACACTTTTTTGCAGATCCTGGAGGTCAATCTGTTCGAGAAAAAGCCCATTTCATCGTTGGTTGCGGAAGCGCTCAAGCAGATTCCAGACACCCAAGATTATAACCAGCTGAATTTATTCGGCTATTAACCGGACAGTAGTGAAGTCGCATAAGAAAACTATTCAGTTTTCTTGATGAATATCTTGAACATGCTCTTGCTCCTTTCAACGAAACTGGTGAAAAACAAGTAGTTCACAGTCTTGCCAATGAAATGCATTTAAAAACAAGAGAAGATGCATTATCTGACCTTGAAAAAGACATAAAAATACTAAGTTTTGAAATCGGCATCTTGGATTATATTATGGCAATAATAGTAATAAGAAGACGGCGAAAAAAACTTAAAAACGTAGACAAAACAGAAATAAAGAAACTTGTGAAAGATATTTTAATTCCAATTTTGAATGAATTTAACAATTCAATCAACCGGACTGGGGATACAGGAGAGGTCCTCGAATAGGTTTCTACTGAGTATCCCGTCACGTCGCAGCCGGTTATCGGTACCATTAGAGCTAAAAAGGAAAAATATGCCTGATTGGATCGAAAAAATAGTCACTTTCATTAGGCTACCTATTAAATATATGTGGGTTGCTGTTGTTTTTACTTGCATAACATTATTTGCGCCTGATAACTGGCTTTCCAATTTAGGACTGACGAAGCTGAAAACTGAATACAGGACTTGGTTAGGGTCAGTTCTGATTGTTTCAGCATCGCTTGTATTTGTAAGGATAGTTTCAATTTTTTGGTCAAAAATTGTTAAATTTTGTTCTAAGAGGAAACTCAAAGCTTACCTAATCGAATCATTGACTCAGCTAGACCCATCAGAAAAATCGATACTTCGCGAATTCTACATACAGGATAAAAAAACAATCCAACTTCCAATGGATCAGGCCACAGTTTCAGGTTTAATCCAAAAAAGCTTTCTTTTGCTTGCTGGCAGTGTTGGGGAGCGGTCTCTGGCTGGCATGTTGATTCCGATAAAAATAAATCCTTTGATAAGCGAACACATAACCTATCAAACAATTGACCTGCCGGCTGAGCCAACAGAATCAGATTTTGACTGGCTACGTGATAATAGGCCTGAATTTTTATATGAAATTGAGCATCACCAACAGCTTTTCCACACTCATTGGAATAGAAGCAGGCTCTAACCCTTATCAGGCCCCCGGCCGTCAATAGGTAAAATACCCCGCGTACGAAAAAGATTGATCTCCTTCGTTCCTTGAAAAGCAACTGGTCAACCCAGGGTCATCCGGTTCCTGGCTTGGGATTACTTCTGGCTGCAGACGAATTCTGCTCCAAACACTTATCGAGGCTCTTGATGCAGGGGCTCTGGTTTCGAGTCCTCCCTGCCGCCTGGAATCACGCGCGTACCCTCATGCCGTCCCATTCAAAAAATCGTGGTCCATCCTCTTCGATGGCCGCAGTCAGGTGCGGGATCGGGGGAGGGGCAGAATCCGGAGATGGTCCAAGGGGCCAGCGCAGGTGCGGGGGAGTTCCGGGGACACCGCACTTAATTAATTGAGACATCCATTTTTCAGGAGGGGAAAATGGCGCGTATCGCACGAGTTGTTGCGTCAGGATTGCCTCATCATGTCACGCAACGAGGCAATCGTCGACAGACCACCTTTTTTACCGTTGACGACTATCGTTATTACCTCGACCAACTGACAGAGTGGTGCGCCTGTCATGACGTCTTGATCTGGTCCTATTGTCTGATGCCCAACCATTATTTATGTGGAGCTCCACATAAAAAATGTTATGTGAAGCGCGAACTTATGTGAAGTTGCCCTCAACTCTCTTCTGATTCTCTCATCATTTTCGCCACTCCCCTGGGTTTTCGCCAATAATTGCTGCACATAATTCTGCGCCCTGACCATCCCCGAATGCCTCGATAATAGAGGCAAAGAAGGGAGGTTGTCATGGAACTGGAACAGGCATTTTCGTGTCCGGGAACGCTGAAGAAGTTGCGAAGCGGCCCACTGGGAACGCTTCTGGACGGTTTCTGTACCTGGTTGATGGAGCACGGTTTCCGTCAGGGGACCATCCGCAAGCATCTATCGAACGTCTCTCATTTTAATCAGCATCTTGGCCGGCAAGGAGTTGTCCCCGGCCAAATCCTCTGTCCCAAAGACGTTGATGGATTTTTCGAAGCATATCCTGCCCGGTGTCGGCACCGCGGGCCACTGGAAGGTCATCTGAAGCGGGTTCGCCACTCGCTCAGTCGTTTCGTCGAGTACCTTGGCGAACAGGGGTTTTTCAATCCGTTGCCGCAAAGCGAGATCTTTGCGCCTCTTCTGGATGCCTACCTCGAATGGATGCAGCATTACCAGCACGCCGCTGCCGGGACCTGCGAGTTGCGCGCTCAGTACCTCACCGTTTTCCTGCGCTACCTCGGCCCGCAGGCGACATTACAAGGGTTGGCCAAGCTGAGCCCGGAGAGCATCGAGGCGTTCTTCCTGGCTTATGCGCAGAAGGTCGGAAAAGCAGCGCGGCGATCGATGCAGTCGACCCTGCGGACCTTCTTCCGTTTCTGCCTGCATCGAGGCTACGTCCGGGAGCCCCTGGACCTGGCGGTTCCTACCTTGAGAGCCTACAAGCTGGCTTCGGTCCCGCGCGGCTTGACTGAGGCTCAGGCTCGGCAGGTCCTTCAGGGGATCGACCGCAAGACCACGGTGGGCCGACGGGATTACGCCATCGTTCAGTTGCTTCACACCTACGGTGTCCGAGGCGGCCAGGTTCGGGCGTTGCGGCTGGAGCAGATCGACTGGGCGCAGAACCGGATCTTCTTTGCAGCTTCCAAGGGCGGCAAGGACAGCTGCCTTCCCCTCACCGTCGAGGTGGGGGAGAGCCTGCTGAACTACTTGCAAAATGCCCGGCCATCCAGTTCGAACCCGCAGGTGTTTCTGACCTCGCGTGCCCCCTACCACCCGCTTCCCCGCTCCAGTTCCCTTTCCGTCATCATCGAGCGCCGTATCCGAGCCGCAAGCATCGAGATTCCCAGCAAGGGCGCCCACGCCTTTCGGCATGGCTTTGCGACCCGGATGCTCGCGCAGGGAGAACCGTTCAAGGCGATTGCCGATGTGCTGGGCCATCGCCATCTCGGCACCACCTTTATCTACACCAAGGTCGACTTTAACGCCCTGAAGCAGGTCGCCCTGGAGTGGCCGCAGGAGGTGACGCGATGAGAACCCTGGAATTTCACAGCGCCCTGGCTCCTCAGATCCGGAACTTCATCAGCTTGCGGCAGCTCTCCGGCACCGATTATCAGAGCCAGGCGCTGCTGTTGAGCTACTTCGACCGCTTCCTGGTCGAAGAAAAATTTGAAGCTTCGTGCATCACCCCGCAGATCACCGACCGGTATCTTCTGACTCTTTCGCACCTTGCACCGCGTGTGCAGTCAAACCGCTTCTGCGTGGTGCAGCAGCTGTGCCGGTATCTCTTGCGGCACGACCCGCTCACCTACGTTCCCTGTCATCGGTCATGGAATAATCCCCCCCTGTGGTCATTGAAATTTCCCCCCTCCTGACCACAGGAGATAACGATGAAGCAAGACGAAAGCGAACAGATTTTGCACAATCACCTTCAGCAGACTTCAATGCTGGAGGTGCAAATGGTCCACAGGGACAAGTATGGTGCAATCCGGGAACTTGCCGAGCAGGGGATTGCCAAAAAGGCCATTTCCAGGGCGCTGGGGTTGGATATCAAAACCGTGCGCAAGTACCTTGAACAGGAGCAATGGGTCTCCTATCGGAGAGAACCTGCCACCCGGACGGTTCTTTCTGGCTTCGAGGACTGGATCAAAAACCGAGCGTCGGAAGTTGATTACAATGCCTCCGTGCTGTTCCGCGAGGCTAAGCTGCTGGGCTATCCGGGAGGGTACGAGACACTCAAGCGTTTTGTCCGTCCCCTGCGAACCGAGCAGCGAAAGATCGCCGAGGCCACGCTACGCTTCGAAACACCACCAGGGCAGCAGGGGCAGGTCGATTGGGGCAGTAGCGCTGTTTGGCTCGGTGAACAGAGAGTCCGACTGCATTTTTTCATCCTGACCCTGGGGTATTCGCGCCGGCCCTTCGCCCGGGCTTTTGTCGATGAGAAGATGGCCAGTTTTCTAGCCGGGCACGAAGCGTCATTCGCCTGGTTCGGGGGCCGCCCTCGAGAATTGCTCTATGACAACCCGCGCACCGCGGTGCTTAGACGTGAAGGCGGCCAGGTGATTCTGAACGGGACCTTTGCTGATTTCGTTGCCCATTATGGCTTTCGCCCGCGCTTCTGCAAGCCGTACCGCGCCCGCACTAAGGGAAAGGTGGAGTCAGGGGTCAAATACCTCAAGAGGAACTTTCTGGCTGGTCGCCGGTTCCTGGATCTCGCGCATCTCAATCGGGAGTTGGAGCGGTGGCTGACGGAAGTTGCTGACCTGCGCATCCACGGTACTACCGGCGAGAGACCGATCGACCGCTTCGCCCATGAAAGTCTGGTGGAAATCAGCGCCGTGCCACCCTACCGCCTGGAGACGGTCGTCACCCGAGTGGTTCCTCCCGATGTTCTGGTGAACTTCAGCGGCAACCGCTACTCGGTTCCCTGGAGGTATGTCGGCGAAACCGTTGAAGTCCAGGTGCGCGGCAGCGAGGTGCTGCTTCTCTTCCGGGGGGAGCCGATTGCTTGTCATTCCAAGCTCGCAGGCTCCGGACAACGGTGTATCGACCCGGCACACTTGCAAGGCCTGTTTCGCAACCCCTGCGAGCGCCCGGCTCCCCATCCGCCGCGTTTTGATCCGCAGTGGCCCGGTGACGACGTGATGATCCGGGACTTGGCAATCTATGACCAAGTTGCCGGGCTTTAGGGAGGTGACGATGACACAGATAACAGACCTCTCCGATGGCTTAAAACAACTGAAGCTGCAGCGTCTCTCCGATCAGATTGATGGTTATCTGCAGGATGCCGCCAAGCAGCAGTGGGGCTATGACGAGTTCCTGCGGCAACTGATCGATGCGGAATTGGCATCCAAGCAGGATAAACGCACCGAGATGGGCACGCGCATGGCGCGTTTTCCCTTCGTCAAGACACTGGAATCCTTCGAATTCGCCTATCAACCGTCCATCGACGCCAAGCGCATCAAGGAACTGTCCTGCTGCCGCTGGGTGGCCAACGGCGAGAACATCCTGCTGCTGGGGCCACCCGGGGTAGGTAAAACCCATTTGGCCGTTGGCTTGGGGATTGAGGCTATTCGCCGCGGTTACCGAACGCTCTTTATCGGAGCCCAGGCTCTGATCGCCAGTCTTGCCCGTGCACACAATGAAAACCGGCTGGAGGACAAACTCAAGCAATACTGCCAGCCCAAACTGCTGATCATCGACGAGATCGGCTACATCCCTATTGATCGGCTGGGCGCCAATCTCTTCTTCCAGCTCATATCCCGCCGCTATGAGAAGGGGGCCATGATCATGACCTCAAACCAGCCCTACTCGAATTGGGGCGAAATCTTCGGCGATCAGGTCATCGCCAGCGCCATTCTAGACCGGGTGCTTCATCATGCCATTTCGATCAGCATCAAAGGTGAGAGCTACCGGCTAAAAGAGAAACTCAAAGCCGGCCTCCTGTCCAAACAGGCGGCAAGAGAATAACCCGAGGGGGGAATTTTCGATGACCGAAAAGGGGGAATTTTCAAAGACCATTGACATCCCGAACCCATAAGGGTCATTGCCTCGCAGGCGGCTCATCAGCCGTACATCTACAACCAGAGGGAAGTCGGCGCCTTGCTGGCCGCCGCCGCGGAATTGCGGCCGCCGGGCTCCCTGCGGCCACTCACCTACCGGACACTCCTCGGCCTGCTCTACAGCACGGGCATCCGTATCGGGGAAGCATTGGCCCTGAACCTGGAGAACTTTCTCTGCGCCGAAGAGCGGCTCTACATCGTCGAGGGCAAGTTCCGCAAGGCCCGCTGGGTGCCTTTGAGCACGACCACCTGCCAGGCGTTGCAGCAATATCTGGACAGACGCCTTCGCATCAAGCCGCGCTCGCCGGACTCCCCGCTGCTGCTGAATCAACGATCCCGGCGCTTGCATCATGTCACGGTCAACCTTACCTTTCGGCAGTTGCTGCGCCGCTGCGCCATCCCCCACAACGAGCACGCCGGCCCCCGCATCCACGACCTGCGACACACCTTTGCCGTTCACAGGCTGCTGGCCTGGTATCGAGACGGGCAGGATGTAAACGCGCGGCTGCCTTGGCTGGCAACCTATCTGGGACATGTGGATATCCATTCCACCCAGGTCTACCTTCGGGCCACGCCGGAGCTGACCGAAGAGGTGGCCCGGCGCTTCCACGATTACTACCTCCAACAGATCCAAACCAACGGAGGACAGTCATGAAACAGTTGCTGGCCAAGTTCATGAAACCCTTCTTCAGCCACTACCTGCCGATCCAGAAAGGCCTCGCGACCAATACCCTGCTGGCGTACCGCGACGCGATCAAGCTGCTGTTGTGCTTTGCTGCGGACACCCTGCGCAAGAGCGCCGACGAGTTGAGCGTCGAAGAGATCGACGAAGCGCTTGTGTTGGCGTTCCTCGATCATCTTGAAAACGTTCGCGGCTGCACGCCGCGAACCCGTAATGCCCGATTGGCGGCCATCCGTGTCTTCTTCGGTTTCATCGCCCGAGAGGAGCCGGTCTTGCTGCTCCAGTGCCAGAGGATTCGCACCATCCCTCTGAAACGTACGCAGCACAAGACGGTCAAGTACATGGAGCAGGACGAGATGCAGGCGCTGCTCGATGCGGTGAATGTCAATGCACGCACCGCCGCGCGCGACAAGGCTTTGCTGCTCCTGCTCTACAACACCGGGGCTCGCGTCAGTGAAATTGTGGGCATCAAAATCCCAGATCTGCGCCTGCAGGGTGCCACCGCTCAGATCTCGCTTCTGGGCAAGGGTAAAAAGCACCGCAGCTGTCCGCTGTGGCCCGAAATGGCACAAGCCCTTCAGGCTTACCTCAAAGTTCGCAATCCCCATGATCCGGCCGCTGAGCAGCTCTTCCTCAACGCCAACGGAGTTCCCATCACCCGTTTCGGCATTCGCCAAATCCTGAGCAAATATGCGGCCTCAGCCCGGAATCAATGCCCATCGATGAGGAGCAGGGCCGTAAATCCACACACTATCAGGCATACCACGGCCATGCATCTGCTGCGGGCCGGCAACGATATCAATATGGTCAGTTATTGGTTGGGGCACGCCGACATCAACACCACGCATGTCTACGTCGAAATCGATATGGACATGAAACGGAGAATGCTCGAAAAAACAACAGCACCGGTCGTCAGCCACGACCTGCCATGGCAGAAGCCCGACGTCTTGCAGTGGCTCGCTGCGCTCGAAAAATCACCTAAATTATGTGCAGTAAAACCTTGATCTGGGGTAGAGAATGAGGGAGTGTCCAGAAATGAACTTCACATAAGTTCGCGCTTCACATAACACGTGCATCTGATCGCCGTTCCCAAGGAAGAAGAGGGACTGAAGCTGGCCATTGGTGAAACCCACCGCCGTTACTCGCGGCGAATCAATTTTCGCATGGGCTGGCGCGGGCATCTCTGGCAAGGGCGGTTTGCCTCTTGCCCGATGGATGAACGCTATCTTCTTGCCGCCGCACGTTACGTCGAGAGGAATCCCGTGGAAGCCGGCATCGTCAACTCTCCAGGCGCTTATCTCTGGAGCAGCGCCCGCCATTACCTGGGGCAGCATATCGATCCGCTGATACAGCAGTCGCCGCTGTGCGCCATGGTGGATGATTGGCAGACTTTTCTGTCTTGCGATGTGGATGCCGAGAGCAGGGCGGCGATCGGCCGAGCAGAGAGATCCGGGCGGCCTTTGGGTGATGCGGATTTCATTTTCAAACTGGAAGAAATGCTTGGCCGAGGGTTGCGGAGGAGAAAGCCGGGGCCCAAGGCAGACGGGAATTAAGTGCGGTGTCCCCGGAATTAAGACCTGAAGGTTTCGAAAATTCGTGACTAGGGATAATTCAGCCCCTGTGATGATGCTTTTTCTACAGACTCGTTGGGCGCTAAAGGAGAAGATGAAATGAAGCGATATTTTGCCGTTGCTATCGCACTGTTATTGATGGGTGTCATGCCTCTATCTGCCATCCCAGCCAACACGGCCAGCGATATATTGGCCAAGATTGAAGTCATGGCGACAAGTGAAGGGGATATTGATCCGTCACTTAGCAAAACTGTCACGGAAGATGTTGGTAAATATTCGGCGGACATCTCAGCGGACCTTCTCCCAAAAATCAGCAATAAGAATCTTAGCGACAGACAGTTGGCGGTATATGTCTGGGCATTGGGGTTGACGAAAAATCCATCAGCGGCAACCTCTGTCCAGGGACTTTACCGCCAGAGCAAGTCGGAGCTTGTTAAGGGCAACTGTCTGCGTGCCCTTGTAATGATCGGTGGCAAGCCATCGGAGGATTTTCTGCTATCGGAATTGCGTGGCACATCGGACAAAGAGGGGCGATTTGATCTGTTGAATTTGTTGGGCCAGATGCAATGTGATGCCGCCTTGCCAGCAGCAGAAGAAATTCTCAAGCAAGATCCGATGACGTATTACTGGCAGTCGATTTTTGTCTTCGGGAAAATGGGCGACCGCGCAATTCCTTTTTTGGTCGAGCGTATCAACAGCAAGGACCGCAATGTGCGCGCAAATGCAATAAATGTTTTGGGCCAATGGCTCATCGCCCCAGAAGCTGCACCCAACATGGAAAGTCGCTACTGGGTCGAAGATGACATCGAACTGAAAGGCACGATCTTGAGTTCTCTGGAAAAAACTATTCCGGACTTGGCGAAGATGAAGAGTGTTTTCGACCAAATTGTGACAAAAGAAAAAAACGATCAGCTTTTGGCGTTTTCACGCGAGACTCTGAACAACATGGAAATGATGAAGACTGCCATTGCAGATTTTGCCAAGAAGAAAAAATCGTCGGCCGAAGTTTTCCAGAGCGAATATGCAAAATTGTTCAACTCCGCTGGCAAAGAAGGGAATTATGAGGCAATTGGTGTTTACAGTACGAAAAATGACGAACAAAAGTTGAAAGCCCTGCGCGAGAGAATCCTCCAACGCGATTCAGACGAGGCATTTTACGACTATCAGAAAATCAACGACATCATCATTCGAAACCGCTTGGCAGCCATTTGAACGCCTAACACTTATCAGGCCCGGCCGTCAATAGGTAAAATACCCCGCGTACGAAAAAGATTGATCTCCTTCGTTCCTTGAAAAGCGACTGATCAACCCAGGGTCATCCGGTTCCTGACTTGGGATTACTTCTGGCTGCAGACGAATTCTGCTCCAAACACTTATCGAGGCTCTTGATGCAGGGGCTCTGGTTTCGAGTCCTCCCTGCCGCCTGGAATCACGCACGTACCCTCATGCCGTCCCATTCAAAAAATCGTGGCCCATCCTCTTCGATGGCCGCAGTCAGGTGCGGGATCGGGGGAGGGGCAGAATCCGGCGATGATCCAAGGGGCCAGCGCAGGTGGGCGCTGCCGATCTTCTTGCCGCTGTGGCCGTAGGATTTGCCGTTTAAGTCATGGGCTTAATTCAGGGACAAGACCCGGGGGTCGCGGCCCCCGACGCCGCCCTACTCTTTTGTAAAGCGATAAGGGCCTGTAGGAAAATAACATGACCATCTTGCATCTCATCTTCGGGCCATCTTTGGTCGCAGCTCAATCGCAGCAACCGAATCTGACCCAAATCTGAGCGCAATATTGGCCATCTTATTTTCCCACAGGCCCTAAAGAGTAGGCAGAAAAGCGCTTGACCTGCGGTCGGCATGGGTCGTAACGGATCGGGAAGCAATCTCCATTTGATGCAGAGACGTCCCGCACGACGGCTCAACCACCGGGTGCCCCTGCCAACGGCAGTGCAATCACCGCCGCTCCCGCGAACATTTTGTTGAGGGGCTTCTTGTTGAAAAGCAAAACCGGGAAAAACAAGGACGAATCCTCGATCGCAGTTGCCGTGGATTCTCTCTTTGCTCCTGGCTTTTCAAACCAGAAGCCCTTTACTGAAAAGTTGATGCAACCCCTGCAAACGGAAAACCGGCAACCTGGAATCGAAGCTGAGGTACAAGACAACACCGACCGACTCTTAGCACCTCAGCAATTAACTGAACCAACCCTCCAAGCCATGCCCACCGCAGGAGAGGCCACTTTTTGCCTACTTTTTGGGGGCCTGGCGAAAAAGTAGGTCGCCTGTAGGGGCGAGTCCCGACGGTTTTATCCCGGCACCATAACGAATTTGGAGCTTGTGCTGCAGCAAGCAAAAATCAGTGCGAAGGTCATGGGCTTAATTCAAGGACAAGACCCGGGGGTCGCGGCCCCCGACGCCGCCCTACTCTTTTGTAAAGCGACTAAAGAGTAGGCAGAAAAGCGCTTGACCTGCGGTCGGCATGGGTCGTAACGGATCGGGAAGCAATGTCCCTTTGATGCAGAGACGTCCGGCGCGGCGGCTCGACCACCGGGTGCCCTGGCCCACGGCAGTGCGATCACCGTCGCTGCCGCGGGCATTTTGTTGAGGGGCTTCTGGTTGAAAATCAAAACCGGTAAAAACAAGGACGAATCCTAGATCGCAGTGGCCGTGGATTCTCTCTTTGCTCCTGGCCTTTCAAACCAGAAGCCCTTTACTAAAATGTTGATACAACCCCTGCAAACGGAAAACCGGCAACCTGGAATCGAAGCTGAGGTACAAGACAACACCGACCGCCTCTTAGCACCTCAGCAATTAACGAACCAACCCTCCAAGCCATGCCCTCCGCAGGAGAGGCCACTTTTTGCCTACTTTTTGGGGGCCTGGCGAAAAAGTAGGTCGGCTGTCGGGGCGAGTCCCGACGGTTTTATCACGGCACCATAACGAATCTGGAACTTGGGCTGCAGCAAGCAAAAATCAGTGCGAAGGTCATGGGCTTAATTCAAGGACAAGACCCGGGGGTCGCGGCCCCCGACGCCGCCCTACTCTTTTGTAAAGCGACTAAAGAGTAGGCAGAAAAGCGCTTGACCTGCGGTCGGCATGGGTCGTAACGGATCGGGAAGCAATGTCCCTTTGATGCAGAGACGTCCGGCGCGGCGGCTCGACCACCGGGTGCCCTGGCCCACGGCAGTGCGATCACCGTCGCTGCCGCGGGCATTTTGTTGAGGGGCTTCTGGTTGAAAATCAAAACCGGTAAAAACAAGGACGAATCCTAGATCGCAGTGGCCGTGGATTCTCTCTTTGCTCCTGGCCTTTCAAACCAGAAGCCCTTTACTAAAATGTTGATACAACCCCTGCAAACGGAAAACCGGCAACCTGGAATCGAAGCTGAGGTACAAGACAACACCGACCGACTCTTAGCACCTCAGCAATTTACTGAACAAACCCTCCAAGCCATGCCCACCGCAGGTGCCAGGCACTTTTTGCTTACTTTTTTGTTGCCGTCTGGACAAAAAGTAAGGCGCCTGTCGGGGCGCGACCCGACGGTCTTATCTCGGGAGTTCCGGGGACACCTCACTTAATTGAGACATCCATGAATTAAGTGCGGTGTCCCCGGAATTCCTCCACACCAGTAAGGAGATTTTCCACAGTGGACATCCCGCGAATATTCAATATCACTGAAAGTGCTCACCGCATCCACAACCCGATCACACCCGAGAAGCTCGCCACTCTCGGCGCGGCGCTGCGTCTGGAATCGGGGGCCCGCGTGCTCGACCTCGGCAGCGGTTCGGGGGAGATGCTGTGCACCTGGGCACGCGATCACGGTGTCATCGGCACCGGCATCGACATGAGCCAGTTGTTCACCGAGCAAGCCAAGCGACGTGCTGAAGAACTCGGCGTCGCCGATCGAGTCAAGTTCATCCATGGCGACGCTGCCGGCTATGTCTCTGACGAGAAGGCCGATGTAGTAGCCTGTGTCGGTGCCACCTGGATCGGCGGGGGCGTTGGAGGCACTATCGAGCTTCTGGCGCGGAGCTTGCGCACCGGAGGGATCATCCTCATCGGCGAGCCCTACTGGCGGCAGTCACCGCCGACGGAAGCTGTTGCCAAGGGGTGTCTTGCCAACTCAATCTCTGACTTTCTCATCCTTCCCGAACTTCTCGCGTCTTTCGGCCACCTTGGCTATGACGTCGTTGAAATGGTTCTGGCTGACCAAGACGGCTGGGACAGATACGAGGCAGCTAAATGGCTCACCATGCGCCGATGGCTTGAAGCCAATCCCGACGACGAGCTCGCCAAAGAGGTTCGAGCCGAACTGACTTCGGAACCCGAGCGCTACGCCGCCTACACGCGTGAATACCTGGGCTGGGGTGTGTTCGCGCTGATGCCACGGTGAAGCGCGATGGAGTTCCGGGGACACCGCACTTAATTGAGACATCCATGAATTAAGTGTGGTGTCCCCGGAATTACCTAAAAAAGAAGGGCGAACCCATGTTCGCCCTTCTTCCGTTACGCTCTTGCCTCACAAAATCCGCCGCGATCGCCGGCATGACCCGGCACACTCACCCGGTACAGCCTGGTCGCGACGCACCGGTCATTCTGCCAGCTTAATGGCGACATTATTGAGATAGTGCACCAGCAGATCTCCGGTTGCAGCACTGAACTCCTTTCCGCTTTTCGCCGAAACAAAGTGGGCCGCGGCCTCCATGATATTTGACGCCGAAACGGCATTACCCTTTTCATGCTGCGCCGTGGCATTGTTGATCTTGGTACGGATGACCGTCGCCATCTGCGGATCAAGCGCTCCCTGCACCTGCAACGAATTCACCAGCATGATCGAACCGACCAGGCTGTCGATGCACCCGTTGGAGTCGGCATCGAACATTGATGAGTTTTCGTTCGGGCACTTGTCCTGGCAGATCAGAATGCCGTCACCGTCGCTGTCGTCTTCATCCGTCAAGCCGTTACAGTCGTTGTCCAGCCGGTCGCATATCTCCCTGGCGCCGGGATAGACGGAAGCGCGTGAATCGTTGCAATCCTGGGGGGTGTCCCACCCGTCGCCATCGCTGTCGACTTCGCAGACGTCGTCGATCCCGTCGCCGTCCGCATCCAGTTGCGACGCGTTGTTGACATCCGGGCAATTGTCGCAGCGATCGCCGACGCCGTCGCCATCTCTATCCAGCTGATCCGGGTTCACACTGTCCGGGCAGTTGTCGCAGACATCCCCGCGGGTATCCGTGTCGGCATCGAGTTGTGCCGGGTTGAACACGTCCGGGCAGTTGTCCTGAGCGTAAGCGATCCCGTCGTTGTCCAGATCCGAATCCTCTTCGGGTGCGGGAGGGGGGATAACAACCAGGGAATAGGGTTTTTCTGCCACGGGAAACGCCTTGAGCACGCTGCGGAAGGTCAGGCTGTGCGGGTCGATGTCGTAGACGTAGACCTCTTTCGAGTAAAAGCCGGTGACAATCGCGCGTTTCCCGTCCGGGTCGATGGCGATGTCGTACAGTGCCGTGCCCGTGGCGGTGAACGTGGTGCTGAAGGTGCCGCTGTTCAGGGCGATCCGGGACAGACCTCCGCCGCCCTGATGGACGACGTATGCCTGCGTGCCATCGGGGGTAAACGCGATCGCGCTCGGGGTAAAGGCGACCTTGATCGGCGTCCCCACGGCTTTGAGTGTCGCAAGATCGATAACCGTGATATTCGCGCTGCCCTGATTAACGACAAACGCCAGCGCGTCGTCAGGGGTGATGGCCACGGCAACCGGTACGCGCCCGACGGGGATGGTGGCGACGACGGCATTGCTTGCCGTATCGATGACAGAAACGGAATCGCCCCTGTAGTTGCAGACCAGGAGACGCGAACCATCCGCCTGAACGGCCAAGGTGAAAGGGTCGGGACCTACGCCACCGATTTCTGCAACTTCGGCGAATGTGGCCGTATCCAGAACCCGGATCCGATCCGACTGGAAATCGCTGACATACAGTTTCGTGCCGTCAGGAGTAACCGCCACGTCCATCAGCGCCCCCCCCAGTACCTTTCTGTCGAGCGGCACGTGATTCAGCGCGTCGAACGCATCAACCGTCCCGGCACCGAAAGAGGCGACATAAACCTTCTCGCCATTCGGGGCCAAGGCCATCCCCTCCGGGAACACGCCCGTACCGTAGATGCCGAGCACCTCGCCGCTCTCCAGATTGAGGATGGTGATCGTTCCCGCATCCTTGTTGCCCAGATAGGCCATCGGATCAGCCATGACCGGCACCTGCCATGCCAGCACCGTGACAACGGCCAGAATAATGCCAAGCAGAATTTTCTTCCGCGGCCCCGCCATTCCCTCATGAAAACCTTGTGCTTCAGACTTCATAAGCCCCCCTGCTCTAATTACGGTGCAATCGTCAACAAAATCCGATCCGGCAATCGCCAGCCCAACAAAAAAACCACCCCTTCCAGGGTGGCTCGCATCCCCCAACTTTGACGACCGGTGCCCATGAACCGGGCGCCACGACCAACGTCGAAAATATACACACATTTATAAAAACCGTCAAATGTTTTCGCATTTCGGGTAGAGGAGAGAGCAGGTTTCACCCTGCACTCCCTCATCAAATGCCACAGCCGGGTCGGATCAGCCCAAGTAGTCGAAAATAGGCCAAAAACCATTGAATTGATGCACTGTTCCGGGCCTTAAAGGGCCCATTTTGGCTATAAAATGCCGTTTCTAGGGGGAGGGGGAAATGCCACGCGCATGTCGCAACTTTTTGCCCTCTACTCGTCGCGGCGTTCTTCTTGCTCCCGATGCCGCGAAGAACAGCGACCGAAAGCCGTACCTGATTCGAATCAACCCCCTCTCCCCTCTCCCCTCTCCCCTCTCCCCTCTCCCTTCTCCCTTGCCCCTTGCCTCCTTCCCAGACCGGGATAGACTGGAATTATCCTCACAGCCCCCCACCAGGGGAGGAAAAGGAGATCCCGTGAACCCCTTCGCGTACAACTCCCGCCGCTTCTTCCTCTTCGGCATGCGCTTTTTCTTCGGGACCTGGTTCCTCTACGTCGGCCTGACAAAATGGCTCCTCATCGGCCCCGAGGCCTTCGTCGGCCTCATCACCACCGACTTCGACAAGACCTGGTCGCCGCACCTTTTGAACGTCTTCCTCGCCTGGCTGATCCTGATCGCCGAGCCCCTCCTGGCCCTCCTCCTGCTCTCCGGCAAAAGTCCGCGGCGGGCATGGACGCTGACGGCCCTCCTCATGTTCCTTTTGACCCTCGGCCAGACGATCCTCATGAAGCCCGAGGTGGTCGGCAACTGGCAGTTCCTGGTCCTCACCCTGGCCTGCGCGGCCCTGAGCGACCCAAAATTCGAACACGCCAACAATTGAAACCGTCCTTGATCTGAACGGTTACGAAGGGAAAAAGAACTCCTTCTGTATACGGGCTTGTCCAATCTCGGATCCCAGTGTGGCTGAGGCTCCTTTCGAGATGAAAGCCCCCGAAAAGAGGGGCATCCTGTTCTGGAACTTCATTTTTTGCTTCGGTGAGGAAATGCGAGAGCCAGAGGCGCTACGCAGGAGGCGGCGAATTTTCTGGGGGGAAAGTGCTAAAATGTAGTCAGTGGGAAGGAAAAGAGGGAACCTGTCGCGGACCGTCGTTCCAACCGATACGACTCTGAGTGGGCGATGAAATCCGGCAGTTCCAAGGTGCCTGAATAATTCGAAGAAAAGCTATCTCTTTCAGGAATGGAGGTGACGATGAAAGGCTTGCTGATCGAGGATGAAATCCGCTGGCTCGACCGCTGGTCGGCGAATCTGGGAGCGCATCTGAAAACGAGAGACAGCAGCAACAACCTGCTTATCTTCGATGGCAAATACGGCAGGGAGGAGATTCTCGCCCTGATTGCCGAGGCCCCGCAGGATGTTTATCGGATCATCGACCTGGAGGAGGCTCCGGAGGAGGATTGCGATTTCATGGCCGATTCCGGTATCTGTTACCGTAAACTTAACTGACCTGGGCACAGCCTCTCTTCAGGCAGGGCAGAACCGGGAGGGGAAGGGACGGCGGGCTCAGTTCCCGCGAGGGATGGCCAGGGCTTGGACGATCGCCTGGAGTTCAGCGTCGGAGAGAACCTTGAGGTGGTTCATGATGGCGAAGTGGCGAATCGCCGAACGAACCCGCACCAGGCTGCGACCGGCTTTGGTTGATTTCCCCAGCGGTTTGTGGCAGTCGGCGCAGTAGCTGGCATAGAGGGCCGCGCCCTCGGGGGCCAAGGCCTCTTCGGCCGCAGAGTCGAGGGGAGTAAGCAGAAGCAAGGCCAGAACCATGCCGCAAAGAAGAACGAGTGACGGAAGCTGTTTCATGTCGGACACCGAAGATTCATGACGCCGTTGGCAAAGAACTAAAATTGAACCTTTTTTATCCTTCACCCCCGCAACTGTCAACTTAACTTATTTTCTATTTGGACCTCGTCCCCCCGGAGGAAGGATTTTGGGGGTCGCATTCCTGATGAAAACGGATCAAACCTGCCTTACCGTTCACATCTGTTCACCTTCAGAGTGACGGTTCTGTGAAATATCCTCCCCTCCGGTATCTTTTACTCCGGGGAAGGTGTATGATGGCAAAGTATTCACCCACCCCAACCGCCCCTCTCAATTCACCGTCGCCCCTCAATCCGTATGGAGATGCCGTTACGGAGGGGAGAATTCCCAGGGTCCCGCGGCGATTTTCCAGCTCATGCGTTGCCGAGCCGGCCCCGTCGATTCCAGCGGTTTCCCTGGTATTGCCGGGCCATCTTTGGCCTCGCCCCAAAAAAGGGAGTACTGCCATGAAAAGCGCCACGCTTTCGCCCGGTGCCCAAATCGAAGCCCGCTGCACCAAATGCCGCAAAAATACCGACCACATCGTCGTCACCCTGACCGAAGAGGGCCCCGACGAGGTGCAATGCTCCAGTTGCAGTCGCCAGCACAAGTTTCGCCCCCCCACGGCGGCAAAAAAACCGGCCGTGCGGCGAACCGTCAACCCCAAGGACACCGAGAGAAAAGAATGGGAAGTTCTGCGGCCGAACATGAACTGCGATAAAGCGACGGACTATTCCATGACCGATGCCTACAAGGTCAAGGCCCTGATAAACCATCCGCTTTTCGGCCTCGGTCTTGTCCAGCGCGTCGTCGGCTCGCAAAAGGTCGAAGTCCTCTTCGAGGATGGCAAGAAAACGATGCGCTGCAAATAATTCTGACCGACCCGACGGCCGGCTTCCCTCTGCGGAGGGGACCGGAGCTTGGGTTTGCCAGAGAACAGATGGAAAGAGATGAGAATGAAAATCTGCGATCTTTGTGAAGAGCAATCGAAAAAAACACGGAACGGGAAGCCCCATGAATATCTGTCCAAAGTGGACGAAGCGCGTATTTTCAAAGGGGACAATCCCCGTGGTTTTGAAGAGCAGGATTTTCAATGCCTGACCTGCCAGGCGAAGTTCACCAGGAGTACCGACAAGAATGATCTGGCCTGGACTCTGTGGCAGGGATAGCGCACGGGCCTTCGGCTCAAGGGTTGCGAAATAATAAAGGGGGGCTGCCTTTTGCAAGGCAGCCCCCCTTTTTTATGAATGTCGCCAGAGGTGAATTACCGTTGGACTGCGCCATGCCCTTTTAACCATCCGGCAAAACGATCCCTTGGCCCCTTGGATAATATTCGATCGAAGGTTTCCTGATCGTAGAGGTACAGACAGTGCCGTATCGTGGTATAGGGACTGAAGGTGTTTTCGGGGTTTTCCACCATGAATTCATCGCGGTAATCTTTGACCGTTTTTAAATTCTCGATCAGACTTTTGTGCAGATCGGACCTTTTAAAACCGTTCTCCAGCTTCAGGATGTCCTGAACGAAGTTGTCCACCTTGTAGTCTTCGAATTCGAAATCCTTGAAAAAATGTCCGGCGACTCGCTGAAAGTTGAAGGCATTGACGTTTTTGGGGCTGGCCGGGGACGATGTTTCTCCTCCGCTTTCGTTATTGTCAATCAGGGGTTCACGGATCGGATCCACCGTGGCCTGCTCGATTAATTCCCTGGTGGCATTGCGTATTTCCTTGAATTCCCGGTCGGCGAGCTCGAAGAGGGCAGAGAGCACATTGATCCGCCGCTTGAGGTCATTGGGAATCGATTTTTTATATTTTATTTTGTGGTCCAGCACGCTCCAGGCATCCTGGATCAAAGACCGGATCTGAACTTCAAAATGATGAACGGCAAACGCTTGGTATTTTGTCGAAGAAGCCATCTCCTCGCTCGGCGCCATGTCCATGTGCAGCCCTTTATAGCCGAAGGAATCCTCGGTACTCTCCACGGCGGCGATCTTGTCAGTGACGTCGATGGTCCTGAAATGACTCTTCAAAACCTCCGACACCACGGCAATCTGGTCTTCATAGAGGCAGATGATGCGAATGCCGATTATGTCGGAGAGATAGTTTTTGATCTCGTAGGGTTGTTCGTCGCCTTCAAGCTTGCTCTGGTATTTTCGGTGAAACTTCTTAATGCACTCCTCTTTGTCCTTGACCCGCCCTTCTATTTTCGTCACCTCGCCCACATCCGACTGTTTTATCAGGATATTGATGGCGCGGATATAGGCGTTCTTGGCCTCTTCAAAAAGAGGCTTGTTGTTATCGTAAAATTTTCTGAAATTGCGCTTTTCGAGTTCGAAATCCAGAGAGGCCAAGGGCAGCTCCTTTTAAAATATGAAATTGAAACAGTCGGAAGTTAGAAAACTGAGGTGTGCGGGAGGATTCGGAAGGAATGCCGACGGGGGGAGACTTCTTCGGACGCGGTGTGCCTTGGATCGAAGCCTTCGACCCTCAAGGACCTCCTAGTGCATTTCCTTAAGGCATACGCCGGTCGCAAGAGACTCTCTTTGCCGAAAGGCCGGAGGTCTCCAGGGCCAAACAACCGGTGCAGATAGAGCTGAATTCCGCACCCGTGACTCCCTGGGCAACCTCCCCCAATCGGCGGAAGAGAAGAAAAATCGAGGCCGTTATCTTGCGGGGATTCCGCCGGGAAGTCCTGCAATAATTTTTACGGTTAGACCTGGTCCGGAGAGTCCAGGGGGGATTCCTCCGGAGCCTCTTCCGGTGTTTCCACGGCGCCCTCCTCCAGTTTGTTCTTTTTCTTTTCGTCTTTTTTGGCCTTTTTTGCGAGTTCCTTCTGGCGCTTTTCGAAGCCGTAATTCGGTTTTCTGGCCATCTCTTTTCCTTTCAGGCTGGCGTCTGACCCGCCCTCAGGCACACAACCGGAGGTCCATTTCCGCGGGCAAACTGCAGTTAGAAAAAAGAGCCCCACGAGATTCCGCGGGGCCCCTTTGCGAATATATGCAAATCTTACTTAAATTCTGCGCACATTAGCCGACTGAGGGCCCTTCTGACCCTGAGTGACTTCAAAGCTCACGCGATCACCTTCGGCGAGAGATTTGAATCCATCACCCTGGATTTCGGAAAAATGGACAAATACGTCGGGGCCATTTTCCTGCTCGATAAAACCAAAACCCTTTGCGTCGTTAAACCACTTCACGGTGCCTTCTGCCATGTCTTTTCTCCATGTTCCCTCTCTGGGAACTTTTTTGTGCCGACTCTGATCGCCCAAAATTAAAAAACACACGCCCAAGGGGCCTGTGTTTTTGATCCAAGCTAACACCTTGTTAACCTGGTGAGCGACAAAAAATCTACACAAACTTGCTTAAGTTTTTCTACTCTAGCACAGTCGACTTTGGAAAAGCAAGGTCTAAATGGAAAGGCCCCCGGAACATAGAATGCCCTCCCCCAGGGAGAAAGGGGGACGCGCCGACATCCTCGGCCCTTCCCCCCCCTGGATGGCGCGGAATTGAAGAACCGGTGTCTTTTGGTATCCTAGAGACATCCTTGGAGGCCCTTGAAATGAATATTCTCTTAATCTATCCCGAATTTCCCGATACCTTCTGGAGTTTCAAACACGCCCTGAAGCTGGCTCACAAGAGAGCCTCATCCCCTCCCCTGGGTCTCCTCACCGTTGCGGCGCTTCTCCCTCCGGAGTGGGAGAAGCGTCTGCTCGACCTCAACATCACCCGGCTCACGGCCAAAGACCTGGCCTGGGCCGAGGCCGTCTTTGTCAGCTCCATGCTGGTGCAAAAGGAATCGGCCCGCCAGGTGATTTCCCTTTGCCGCCAGGCCGGCGTCCGGGTCATCGCCGGCGGACCGCTTTTTACCAGCGAGTTTGAGCAATTCCCCGACGTCGACCATTTCGTCCTCAACGAAGGGGAATTGACCCTTCCGCCGTTTCTGTCCGATTGGGAGCGGGGCAAAGCCCGCCGCGTCTACCGAACCTCCGCCTTTGCTGATATCCGGAAATCGCCTGTCCCCCAGTGGGATTTGGTAAACATGCGCCACTATGCCGCCATGAGCATCCAATATTCGCGGGGTTGCCCCTTCCAATGCGAATTCTGCAACGTCACGGCCCTCTTCGGTCATCAGCCCCGCACCAAGAGCACCCCCCAGGTCCTTGCCGAACTCGATGGCCTCTACGACCGGGGATGGCGGGGGAGTATTTTTTTCGTCGACGATAATTTTATCGGCAACAAAAGGCAGCTCAAGACCGATCTTCTCCCGGCCCTCATCGACTGGCAGAAGAGGAGGGGCGGTCTCTCCTTTTATACCGAAGGCTCCATAAACCTCGCCGACGATCCCCAACTCATGGAGATGATGGTCGAGGCCGGCTTCGACACCGTCTTTGTCGGCATCGAAACGTCCGACGAGGCATGCCTAGCGGAATCGGGGAAGGTGCAGAACCAGAAGCGAAATCTGATCGCGGACATCAAACGCCTGCAGCGGGCGGGGCTGCAGGTGCAGGGAGGCTTTATTGTCGGCTTCGACAGCGACACTCCCGACACCTTCCAGCGCCAGATCGATTTTATTCAGAACAGCGGGATCGTCACGGCGATGGTCGGTCTCCTGCAGGCCCTGCCGGGAACCCGGCTCTACGACCGCATGAAACGGGAGGACCGCCTCCTCGCCGATTCGACGGGGGACAACGTCGGTATTTCAACCAACATCATTCCGGCCATGAAGCTGGAGACTCTGCAGGAGGGTTACAAAAAAATCATTCGGACGATTTACTCGCCCGAACGCTACTATCAGCGTCTCAAAGCCTTCCTGCAGGAATACCGCCCACCGAAGATCAAGTCCGCCAAGAGCCTTCGCTACCAGTTGGCGTTGTTCCATTCCTTTTACCGCCTGGGGGTCCTGGGGAAGGAGCGTCTCTATTTTTGGAGAGTCCTCCTCTGGACCCTGTTCCATCGCCCCCGATTGTTCCCGCAGGCCGTCACCCTGGCCATTTACGGCTATCATTTCCGCACCATCAGCGAACGATATATTCTGGGGTGACTTCGTCAGGAAAAGGGCTTTTGCCTGATTTGCCTGCGCCGTCCCCCTGCCGATCCCCCGGGCCCCGCCGGTGAATACCGCGACCCGCCTCTCCCCTTCCAGGATTCCCTCCCGATGTTCGACCCCGGCCAACCTTTTCTCTCGGGACGAATCCCGGCCATGAATTTCGGTGCAGGTTCCCCCACGGCGAATGAATGAAGCCTTTTAAGGGACGTCAAAGACCAGGCGATCGGCATCGGTGGCCGTTTTCCCGTCCGATCGTTTCCCCTCCACCGAAAGGAGGAGGACATTGCGCCCCGGCTTGAGGGAAAGGGTCAACATCTGGTCCGCCTCCGGTGAGGGCGAGAAGAGGCCGGAGAGGTCCTGCCCGTCCAGGCGGGCGGAAAAGGAGGAAGGATCGATGGTCGCTCCGTAGAATATGTGAAGGTCGAAGGTCGAGGTCCCAGACGGAAGCGCCGTCGTGGCCTCCTGAGGGTAGTGATAGGCGAGAAAGGCATTAACGTCGGCCGACCTCTGGCCATGCCCGAAGAAGAGTTTCGGCTCAAATCCGACGTACTTAAGCAGCTCCTCCGATGCAGAATATTTATTGGTCACCTTCCACTTTTCGTCCTCCTGAACAAGTGTATAAGGCAATACGCTGATGTCGCCGGCGACATCCTTTATGCGGACGACAAGGACAACGGAATCGACATAGCTGAATTTACTGTCAATATAACTTTCTACATATCCTGCCCTGAAATTCTCGATTCCTGCCATCGGGTCGATGTCGTTTTCTGCAAAGACACTCCTTTCCTCTGCCGCGCTTTCAGCCGTCAAGGTCTCAAAGTGCCAGGCTAGATCTCCAGCCATATAGGCGGAGAAAAATGCAGCGAGTGCACTCTCGGGAGATTCGTAACGGGCTACCTTTTTATCCACAAAATGAATTTGCATTGTAGCTGCCGCTACATTAAGTGGCAAAAAACTGCTTAAAAACAAAAAAATCGTAAATTTGACCATTTCTACTCAAAAATCAGAGGTTGGATTGCTTTGGGATCAAACGACTATCACATTTATTTATGGTTATTTATGGGACAACAAAGACCAATCGGTCCGAATCCTTAGCCTTTTTTCCGTTGGTCTTTATGCCCTCAACCGAAAGAAGAAGGACACTCCTCCCCTGCTGAAGCGGGATAACCACCTCCTCATCCGTAAACGGTTCTGGAGAGAATTTCGTGCTTATGTCGTTCTTATTCAAGGTGGCCGAGAAAGTTTTCGGCACCACCGACTTACCATAATAGATATGCACTGCATAGCTGACCGTCCCGGACTCAAGCTCGCTCTGAACCTGGTTTGGTTTTTCGTAGCCCAGAAAGGAATTGATCTCCTCTGGACTCTGGCCCTTGCCGTCGAACAGCGGTGGAATAAAATGCAGATAATCGAGCAGGATCTCGTCTGAAGCAAACTTGTTGGTAAATTTCCACAATCCGTTTTCCAATACATAAGGAAAAGGAACTTGTCGAACGCTGCCATCATACCCTGTTCCGTCAACGATGAGGAGGACAGCGTCCTGATAGTTGACCTTATTGACGATGTACGCTTCTTTTACGTTTTTTTCCAAATCGAACAACCGCGAGCGGTCGATACCTGAGGCCAGGTAGTCTCGAATTTCCTTCTCCAGCGACTCCCGGGTCATCGTTTCATCGGCCCACTCGAGGTTCCCCAATAACAGCGCTGAACGTCTTGCTGCCAGCGTATTTTCCGGAGTGGTATAGTTAGCGGAATCTCTTGTGATTATTTCAACCCTTTGTGGCAAGTCGCCAACCTCACAGTATACGTTAGTGATGGATACCGACATTACGCAAAAAATGGCAACGAGTATTTTATCAAACATAAAATGTCCCTTTATTCACAATCTCCCATAACTGTCGGCGGCTCAGTGCTTTTTTCATGTCAGGCACTTCCCCCACACCGACATTTGTTTTCTGTGATTTGCAATCATTCACGGTATGTTTGCTGTGTACCGTTTTTGTAATTTAAAGGTCAATGAAAATTTTAAATTCCAATTCAAAAAACTAAACCCGCCCTTTCGCCGGGAGGATATCCCGCCAGGAGAGCCCAGAGATGGTGCCATCCAGCCTGGACATTGGATACCGCGGAAAGGGTTGCCGACCCGGCCAACCCCTTTTCGTCAATGCCTTTTATCAGGCATAGATCATCTTTTTTGTCATCCCGCCGTCGACCACAAAATTCTGACCAGTGATGAATCCGTTGACGGGATCGGCGAGAAAGAGCGCCAGGTTCGCCACGTCCTCGGGTGTTCCGACCCGGCCGGCGGGGTGCTGGCGATGATCGGCGGCGCCGGGGACGTCTGTCGTTCTGGAGGAGGACTTTTGCCAGGGTCCGACGTCGATCCACCCCGGGCTGATGGCGTTGACGCGGATTTCCGGACCGAGACTGACGGAAAGGGCGTGGGTCAGGGCGAGGAGCCCCCCCTTGCTGGCGGAGTAAGCCTCGGTGTCCGGTTCCGACATGAGGGCCCGGGTCGAGGCGATGTTGACGATCGCGCCCCCCCCTTCCCGCAGATGGGGGGCGGCGTATCGGGCGCAGAGCATCGGGCCGGTGAGGTTGACGGCGAGGACCTTCTGCCAGGCCTCCTGGGTCAACTCCGCCAGGGGAGAACGGACCATGATTCCGGCGTTGTTGATCAGGACGTCGAGGACGCCGAACTCCGTCAGGGTCGTCTCGACCAGGCGCTCCACCGCCTTTTCCGAGGCGACGTCGGTCTCGACAAAGCGGACCCTTTCCCCACCGGCCAGCTCCCGCACCGCCTCCTCCCCTGCCTCGCCATCGCAATCGGCGATCACCACCCGATACCCTGCGGCCAGAAAGGCCTGCGCCGACCCCCGGCCGATCCCCTGAGCGCCGCCGGTGATCACCGCGACCCTTCTCTTCTCTTCCATGGTTCCCTCCCGATGTTCGCCCTATACAAGGTACGCCGCTTCGTTATACTTTCAAGGCAAGGCAACAGATTAATATCACAGGAACAAGGGGTGAGCCATCATGAAGGAGCTCTTTTGGAGGGCCGAAGACCAGCGGGAACGCCTGGACGAACTGACCACCTGCGAGGCAAAGCGCAAGGACCTGCCGCTGCGTCGCGACGTGCGCTCTCTCGGCAAGGTCCTGGGAGAGGTCATCCGCGAGCAGGCGGGAGAGAAGGTCTACGAGACCGAGGAGGAGCTGCGCCGCCTGGCGATCAGCCACCGCGAGCTCGAGCAGGGGGAAGGGGGGGAGCCTCTCGACACCGACGAAGAGCGGCGCCTCTCCGGAAAAGCCGTCTCCCTCATCGCCGGGATGACCCCGGCGGAGGCCTACCAGATCGTCAAGGCCTTCTCCACCTATTTCGAGCTCACCAACCTGGCGGAGACAAACCACCGCAAACGCCGCCGCCGCGCCCTGGAGCTGAACCCGCAGGGGGGAGACAAGCCGGGATCGATGCGCGGCACCCTGGAGCGGCTGCGCAAGGCCGGGGTCGACCGGGAGGAGATCCTGCGCCTTCTCGGGGAAGTGACGGCGGTCCCCGTCTTCACGGCCCATCCGACGGAGGTCGCCCGGCGGGTGGTGCGCACCAAGCGGCGGCGCGTCGCCGGCGTTCTCGAGGAGCTCGACCGCCTCCCCCTTACCGACGCCGAGGCCGCCGACGGCCAGGAGGGGATTCTCGCCGAGGTGACCGCCCTCTGGCAGACCGACGAGGTCCGGCGCCGCCAGCCGACGGTGGCCGACGAGATCCGCATGGGACTCGAGCACTACCCCGGCGCCCTCATCGCTCCTCTCCCCGACCTTTACCGGGACGTGGCCCGGGCCCTGGACGAGACCTACGGCGGCGTCACCGACCCGGCGGGCCTGCCGACGCTGGTCCGCTTTGGCTCCTGGATCGGCGGCGACCGCGACGGCAACCCCTTCGTCACCGCCGAGGTCACCCGGGAGGCGCTGCAGAAGGGACGGGAGACGATCCTCGCCGCCTACCTCGCCTCCGTCGAAGAGCTCAAGGAGCTTCTGACCCCCTCGACCTGCCGCCGCGAAGCCTCCCCCGAGCTTCTCCGGGCCTGCGAACGCTACGCCGCCCTCCTGCCGGCGGTGGCGGCCGAGGCGGAAGGTTATCCCCCCTGCGAACCGTACCGGCGCTTCCTGCGCTTCGTCCTCCACCGGATCCGCCGCTCCCTCCGCGAAGAGCCGCAGGGTCCCGAGGGGTACGGGAAGGCCGGCGAACTCGTCGTCGATCTCGAGCTGGTGCGGGAGAGCCTCCTTACCCACGGCGGCGCCCATCTCGCCCGGCGCTACCTCGATCCGCTCCTGCGCCGCCTGGGGACCTTCGGCTTCCATCTCCACACCCTCGACATCCGCCAGCATGCCCGGGTTCATTCCCTGGCGCTGCGGGAGCTCGGCGCCGGTGCCGAAGGGAGCGGCGCGGGGGGGCGGGGACGGGCCGCGTCCCCCTCCGAGGAGACCACCGAGCTCCTGAGGACGCTGCGAGAAATCGCCGCCCTCAAGACAACCTATCCCCCCGCATCCATCCGCAGCTACATCATCAGCGGTGCCTCTTCCGAGGAGGACGTCTACGCTCTGGTCTGGCTCATGGAACTCTGCGGCATCCAGGTCTCGGGGGAGGGTGAAGATCCGGGCCTGATGCCGGTCCCCCTCTTCGAGTACATCGACGATCTGCGCCGGGCGCCGGAAGTCTGCCGCACCCTCTGGAGCGATCCGGGCTACGCCCCCCTCCTCGACTCCTGGGGGCGGCGTCAGGAGGTGATGCTCGGCTACTCCGACTCGAACAAGGACGGCGGGATGCTCACCAGCACCTGGGAGACCTACAAGGCCCACCGCGCCCTGCACCGGGTGGCGGCCGAATGCAATGTCCGCCTGACCCTCTTTCACGGCCGCGGCGGCACCGTCGGCCGCGGCGGCGGGCCGACCCACCGCTCCATCCTCGCCCAGCCCCCCGGGGCCTTTACCGGCTCCCTGAAAATCACCGAGCAGGGGGAGGTGATCAACTTCAAGTATGCCGACCCGGCCCTGGCCCTTCGCAACCTTGAACTCATGGTCGCCGCCTCCCTCGAGGCCCTTGCCGCCCCGCCGGCCGTCGGCGACGACGGGGAGGCCTGGGAGGAGACCCTCGAGGAGCTCTCGGCGACCGCCTTCGCCTGCTACCGCAAGCAGATCGTCGACAATCCCGATATCCTCCCTTACTTCGAGCAGGCCACCCCGGTCCTCGAGTTCGAGCTGGCCAAGCTCGGCTCCCGTCCGGCGCGACGGAGGCAGAGCCGCTCCCTCGACGACCTGCGAGCCATCCCCTGGGGATTCGGCTGGATCCAGAGCCGGCACATGATCCCCGGCTGGTTCGGAGTCGGCCACGCCCTGGAGCGCTATGCCGCGGGGGGCGAGGAACGACTGGGGCGGCTCAAAGAGATGATGGGCCACTTCCCCTTTTTCCGCGACCTGATGCGCAACGTCGAACTGGCGCTGACCAAGGTCGACCTCCCCCTGGCAAGGCGCTATGCCGAACTCGTCTCCGATGCGGCCCTGCGGGAACGGGTCTTTTCCATGGTCGTCGAGGAATTCCGGCGCACCCGCAAGATGATCCTGGCAGTCAGCTCCCAGAAGACGCTGCTGGAAACAAACCCGGGGCTCGCCCATTCCCTGCGGCTGCGCAATCCCTATGTCGACCCCCTGAGCCTGATCCAGATCGAGCTGTTGCGCCGCAAGCGCCTCGGGGAGGAGAGCGACGAGCTCGACTATGTGCTGGCGGCAACCATCAACGGCATCGCCGCCGGGCTGCGCAATACGGGGTGAAACAAGGGGGATGAATCAGGGGCGGGAAACTTTTTCGAGGGTGCGCAGGGCGTCGCGCTGGCGGACGGCGGTGGCGAGGGCGTTGCCGGCGGGTTCGTGGCCGGGATCGAAGTCGAGGAGCTGGCTCCAGGCGCCGATGGCGCCGTCGAGGTCCCCCCTGCGGTAGGCATGGAGCCCCTGCTCCATGAGACGATCGGAACAGAAGCGCAGGTTCAGTTCGATGGAGTGCCGTGACGTCTTGAGTTCCTGATCCAGGGGGAGATTGGCGGGGTAGTAGTCGAGAATGGCGCGATAGAGGAGCCCCGCCCCCCGATAGTCGTCTTCGGCCTGGGCGGCCGCAGCGCTCTTGAGCGATCCGGCAACGGCAGCAAGATAGTCTTTGGCAACCAGACTCTTCGACGCTCCCCGCCGGCGCTCTCCGTCGATGAGGGCCAGGGCTTCGGGATAGGCCCCCTTTCTCAGGTTTCGGTCGATTCCCTGCCGCTCCGAAACCGCGGCGGCTTTGGGGCCGAATAAGGCGGTCCCGGGGGGGGCGTAGGTGCAGGAGGAGAGGACCGGGAGCAAAAGAGCCGCCCGGAGGCAGAAACGGGGGAGTCTTTTCATACCGCCTTCACCATGAAGGAGAGTTCCTCGTCATGCTGGTAATCGACGAGGATGTCGCTGAAAAGATCGGTGAGAACCGGCGAAAACTGGGTTCCCCGGAACCGGCGGATCTCGGCGATGGCCTCCTCGCGGCTGGCTCCGGGGCGATAGGGACGACTGGTGGTGATGGCGTCATAGCAATCGGCCAGGGCGACGATCTGGGCATAGAGGGGAATATCCTCCCCCTGGAGACCTGCGGGGTAGCCGCTACCGTCGTACCATTCATGATGGTGAAGGACGACGGGGATATACTTGTGCAGCGATTCGGCGATGCTCAGGATCTCCGCTCCCTGGTCGGGATGACAGCGCACCAGCCGATATTCCCGGTCGTCCAGCGGCCCCTCTTTGTTGAGGATCAGATCGGGGACCCGGATCTTCCCCACGTCGTGGAGGAAACAGGCCATTTCCAGGTCGGTAAGCTGGTCGTCCTCGAGCCCCAGAGCCGTCCCTATGCGCAGGGAAAGGCGGGCGACCCGCGCCGAATGACCAAAGGTGTACTGATCCCGGGCGTCGATGGCCGCGGCCAGAATCCGCACCGTGGAGAGGGAGGAGCGCTCCAGATCCCGCGCAGTGCATTCCAGGTTCTCCTTCTGTTCGAGAATCATCTGGGACATCTGGTTGAAATTGTGCGTGAGCTCCCCCAGTTCATCGTGGGAGGTGACCTCTATGGTCACGCCGTAACCGCCGTTCTTGATCGCCGAGACTCCCCGCGCCAGACGCTTGACCGGATTGGTAATAAAGCCGGAAAGTAAAAAAGCGCCGCCGACCCCGAGAATAACCATGAGGGCCGAAACGAGAAAGAGCTGCAGACGCGCCGCCCGTCGGGCGAGGTGCAGGGTGGCGGCATCGATCCCGAGATAGACATCCCCCACCCGCCGGCCGGCGAACTCGATCGGCGTCCTGAAGGTATAGTTTTCTTCACCGGAGCGCTCGACGAGGGAGACTTCCGCCCCCTCAGCAGCCGGCACCGGAGTTCCCTTCTTCTCCTGATAGGGGGTGCCGACCAGGGCCAGCTCGTCGTGAGCGACAACGATCCCGTTGATATCGACGATGGCCAGATAGACCAGGTCGGGCTGGGATTCCCTGATTTTGACGGCCAGATTATCCAGGGCCAGGCGCTCTCCGGCGAGGATGCTGTAGCCGGCGGGAATGGCGGCACTCAGGGAGATGGCCCGTCCGCGGTGCACCAGCTCGCGGAGAAGAAAATTGTCGACGAGGCGGATCACCACCAGGGAAGAGAGTGTGGTCACGAACAGGATCAGCACCAGGCTCACCATTGCCAGCTTGAGACTGATCCCCTGGAGGAATTTTTTTAGTTTCTCGACCATCTTGATTGTCCGTGGGCGATCCTGGGGCAAAGGAAGCTCCTCGGATAAGGGAAAAAGCGGCGGCGTAATTCTCAGGGGCGGCGGATCGCAGGGGGTGGCGTCTTTGCGCACAGATCCTTTATAAAACAATCGGTTCTGTTCTCGCCGAACAAAATACCCGCAAAGGGCTCTCCTTGGCAAGGGATTTCCTTGGACCCGTCCTGATTATCTTTTCTTCATTGAAATTCCACCAATCTTTAAGGGGATCCAGCTCCCGGCCGCCGGGGAAAGGGATTTTTCCCGGAATGTCGGGCCGTTCTGCTATAATCCGGCAAATCGACCGGTCTCCGGCCGGCACCGTCCAACGGAGGTTTGCTTGCCGTCTTTCCCCCCCACCCCCGACCGGCCCCCCGACATCCTGGTCCTGAGCCGGTTCATCTACGAATTCAACATCGCCAGGCGCCAGATGTCGGCCTATCCCAAGGGGCACCCGGTGATCGCCGCGGCGGCGGGGAAGACCATGGAGATCTTCGCCTCCCTCCTCGAGAACTGCGACGAGGTGACCCTCGGCGTCGCCCGGGAGGTCCTGGTGGTCGGCGAGGCCTGCCTCGAACGCAAAAACCCCGTCTTTCAGGATCTGGCGCGTCACCTCTTTGCCCTCGGGGTCGCCTCCCTCACCTTCAGCCGCGGCCTGACCCGGGGGGAAATCATAACCTTCAACGAGCTCCTCTCCCACAGCCGCGAGGAGGTGCGGGAGGCCGGAGGCCTGGCCCTCCTTCTTGAGGGACTCGGCATCCGCAACATCGCCGTCGAAGAGATCGATTACCAGGCGTTTGCCACCACGGAGGAGCTCCGGATTTTCCCCCCGGGCCAGAACCCCGCCGCGCCACCGGCCATCCCCCTTTGGGAAGGGTTCATCACCGCCCTTCTCCATGCCCGCCTCGATCCCGAAGGCGCTCCCCTGAGCGGCTTCGAGGAGCTGGGAGCAGGGGCCGTCGCCGCCCTTCTCAACGACGAGTTCGACCCCAATCCCGCCAACTACGGCGCAAGCATCGTCGCCTTTTTGCGCCGTCTCGCACCTGGTCAATCGGACGATGAAACCCGCAGTCTGGCCCTGGAGAAGCTCGCCGATCTGGTCGGCCGCTTCAACCCCGAACTACGCTGCCAGTTCCTCTCCAGCACCTTCGGCGCCCTTTCCGACGAGGGGTCTTTGGCAACGGAATTTATCCAAAAGCTCTCTCCCGACAGGGTGGCCGAAACCCTCGCCGACATCAACGACCGCCGCCTGTCCGTGCCGCCGGCCATCTTCGGCATCCTCCAAAAACTCTCCCGGCACGGCGGCGACCCGGGAGGGAAGGTCACCGGAGGGACCCCGTCCACCGGTGAAGATGCCTCCGAGAGCCTCGACCTCATCTTTCGGGAAGTCGAAGCCGATCAGTTCGTCCCCGCCGGCTATCAGGTTTTACTCGACAAGATTCTCACCGTCGAACAACCAAGGAAGGACGAAGGGGACAAACTCGAAGAGCTCAAGAAGACTCTCGGCAGCCACCGGGTGGAGACGAAGGTGAGCGCCATCATCCTCGAGATCCTCAACAACGCTCCCTCGGAATCCCAAACCCAATCCCTTAAACGCAATACATTGGAACTCTTCGACTATTTTCTCGAAATGGGGGATTTCGCCTCCCTGTCGCTGATGCACACCGGGCTGCGCCGGGGCGTCGGGGCGGAGGCTCCCCTCCCCCTCCACCAGGAGCTCCTGGCCGCCTTTACCCTCCCCCGTTTCCTCGAGGGAACCCTCAACGCCCCCAGCCTCTGGGGGAAGGAGAAGTTCGAGGAAATCGAGGCACTGATCGCCGCCGTCGGACTCCCCTTTGTCGAACCCCTCCTCGACCGGCTGGCGGCCGCCGACACCATCCCCCTGCGACGCTACTACATGGAGCGCCTCCAGGCCTTCGGTAACCGGACCCTTCCGGCGATTCGTGCCCGTCTCGGCGACGGCCGCTGGTTTTTCGTCCGCAACCTGATCATGATGCTGCGCACCCTCAACGATCCGGCCGTCGCGGCGGAAATCAAGCCGCTCCTCAATCATCCCCATCCCAAGGTCCGTCAGGAGGCCTTTGCGACCCTTCTCCACTTTCGCGCCCCCGGAGCCGACCGTATCCTCCTTGAGATGCTTGGCGACAACGATCCGGCAGAGCAGCTCCGCGCCGTGCTGCTGGCGCCCCGCACCCCCTATCCCGCCGTATTTCGGGCGCTGCTGGCGCTGCTGAACCAGGGGATCCTCACCGGCAGCAACTTTGAACTCAAGAGGGGGGTGGTTCAGGCGCTGGCCGAAACGGGGAACCCTGCGGCCCTCCCCGAACTGGGGCGGCGCCTGCGATCAAACAGTCTCTTCCATCCCATACTTCACGCCCGGCTGAAGCTGGAGATCGTTAAATCCCTGGAATACTATCCCGCCGCAGAGGCCGCCATCATTCTCGCCGAGGTGGTCCGTTCCGGGTCGGGAGACCTCGCCCGCACGGCGGCACAGACCTTGAAGAATCTGCAGGGGAGGGGCGCATGAGCGATACACGCCGGGAGGAGATTTGCGGATTCATTCGTCTGCTCGACATGGCGGTGGCCAACGCCACCCTCTATTCCCCTCGCCATCGCCAGGTGCTGCACCTCACCGAGAGCGCCGGCAAGGCCCTCAAATCCCTTCTGGCAGAAGGCCCCCTCCCGCTGCTGATTATCGAGGGAGAAGTGGTGGCCGACGGAAGCCCCCTCCCCGCCGGGATGTATCTGAACCGCTTCGCCCAGACCCTCGGCCGCCACGGCATCGGCCATCTCCGATTCGTCGCCGGCATCGAGAACGGCGAAGTCGCCGCCCTGGTCGAGGCGCTGGCCGGACCGGTTCGGCAGGGGGAAGAAATCCGTTCCTCGGAACACCTGCGCTTCGGCCGGGTGGAAGTGCGCCAGGAGGCCGCAGAGGATGGCGGCATCAAGCGTCTCGACCTTGCCGAGCTCCCCGGAGAGGAGCGGGCCCGATTTCAGGACCTCTGCGAAGGGGTCAGAAAACACGGCAAGCTGCAGGTGACGGGGATCTCCGAAGTCGTTCACGGCTTCGTCGAGGCCTTCTGCCGCGAAGCCGATCCCCTGATGGCTCTGGCCCCGCTGCGCGCCGTCGACGACTACACCTTCACCCATTCGACCAACGTCTGCATCCTCAATCTCGCCCAGGCCATGGCCCTGGGGATCGACGGGGCGCTCCTCCATGACATCGGCATCGCCGCCATGCTCCACGATGTCGGCAAGCTCTACATCCCGGAGGAGATTCTCAACAAAAACGGCGCCCTCGACGAGCAGGAATGGGCGGTGATGAAACAGCATCCCGTCAGAGGGGCTCAGTATCTTCTCGACACCCCCGGTGTTCCGCGCCTGGCGGTTCTCACCGCCTACGAGCACCACATGAAGTACAACCTCAGCGGCTACCCGAGGGTCGCCGCGAACTGGGAGCTCAACCTCGCCAGCCAGATGACCATGGTTTCTGATATCTTCGACGCCCTGCGCACCCGCCGCGCCTACCATGACCCGATGGAGATGGAGGGGATCACCGCCATCATGCGCCAATTGTCCGGAACGGAACTGAATCCGGTCCTTACGGAAAATTTTTTGCGCCTCACCGCCCGGCTGAGCCTCGAGGGGTCGGGATCTTGACACCTGTCGTTATTTTGACAACCTCGTCGTCAGGACGCCGCCAAGAAATGGAACAGGCCTTGGCCTGGCAACAGGCAACGGCAGGAGGAAGCTGCTCCTTCAAGGGAGCAAAAAAGGGAGAAGGGCACTGGGGGCGCGATTGAAAATCGGACTGGCTCTGGGAGGGGGCGCCGCACGGGCGCTGTCGCACATCGGGGTAATCGAGGCGCTGATTGCCCATGATATCCCCATCGACGTCGTCACCGGGACCAGCATGGGCGCCATCATCGGCGCCCTGTACGCCATCGACCCCGACATCGGCAGGGTGCGGGAGAAGCTCCTGGCCTACCTCGCCAGCGATGTCTTTGCCCAGGGCCGTCTCGACTTCATCCGGGACAAGGACCTCCTCGAAGGGGAGGGACTCTATTACCGTTTTAGCCGCCTGGCCCGCCGAGGACTCTTCTTTACCGCCACCCTGACCCGCGGCTCTTTTATCTCCGAGGAAACGGTGGAGCGAAACTTCGCCGCCCTCGTCGACGACATCGACATCAGGTCGACCCGCCTCCCCTTTGCCGCCGCGGCCACGGACCTCAGGGGGGGGAGGGAATTCGTCCTCGACCAGGGGAATCTGCGCCGCGCCCTCGCCGCCAGTTGCGCGATCCCCGGAGTCCTGCCGCCGGTCCCCTGGGGGGAGATGCAGCTGATCGACGGCGGCTGGATCGACGCCGTCCCCATCGAACCGGCGCTGCATCTCGGGGCGGACCTGGTGATCGCCGTCGATGTCGCCCGGGACATCAGCGAACTCGAACATGGCCGCCGCGCCCTCGACATCATCTTCCGAGCCGACACCATCAGCCGCTACGCCCTCGCCCGGGAGAAGCTGGCCCGGGCCGACATCGTCCTGCGGCCGGCGGTGCAGACCCTGCACTGGGCGGACTTCACCCAGCCGGAGAAGGCCATCGCCTGCGGCCGGGAGGCGGTGGAGAGCAGCTTTGAGGAAATTTCCCGCCTGCTGCGCTTCCGGCGGCTCAAGGCCTGGCTTCGTCCCCCCTGGTAATTGCTCCCCCTCGCAGGGAAATCTTCTGAGCGGGGCTTGGTCTTGTTTGCCGAAAGCGGGGAGGGTACCAGAGAGGGAGAAGGGTCCGCGGTGGGGATCTCAGAGGGATGTCGCCGCCGGAAACGACCGTTTCCGGGCGACGAAAGAACGGAGTGCACTTAGAGTGGCAAGGCTCGGAGCAAGGAACTGGATGGCCATGCCGGGGGGCAGATCCCCCTTGCGCACCCAGTCGGCATGGTTTGCCCAGGCGACCCGCCCCTGGCAGTGCAGGACGGTTGCCGGCTGAAGGAGGTTGATCTCCAGGTGGAGGATGGTGTCGGTGAGGTGCGGCTTGTCCGTTTCGATGAAGAGCCCGCCGGTACTCAGATCATAGGTGTATCCGGAGGTCGATTCGCCGCCGTCGATGCCATAGCGCACCGGCAGTCGGGTATGGATGCGCAGCGTGTCGGTATCGGAGACCTTGAGAATGCGATAGGCCGCAGCCAGAAAAGGGGCGCGGGCCACGGGCTTCATCAGGAGTTCCTCGCAGCCGGCCTGCCGGCAGCGGTCAAAATCGGCCTCATCGCGACTGTTGGTGACAATGACCACCGGGATCCCCCGAGTCTCGGGATTTTCCTTGATCTTCCGGCAGATCTCGTCGCCGTTCCCCTCGGGCATATAGAGATCCATAAAGACCATGTCGGGGCTCTCCCGCTGCATCACCTCCAGGGCCTCGCGGCCACTGCGGGCGACCAGCAGGGTAAAATTCTCCCTGCGAAAAAAATCCTTTTCCATCTCAAGGAACAGTTCCACATCATCGACCAGCAGGATTTTTTTTGAAATCAAGGAGTTCCTCCCGAACATCACATAACAAAAACGGACAGCATCGTTGGGTCCAGTGCCGCAAGGTTAACACAAATCAAGGCCGACGCATGCCGAAGTTCTCTTTCCTCCAGCAACATTCTCCATATTTGCGAGAATCGTGCCCGCCCAACGGCCGATTGCAGGTCCGCTCCCCGGCGCTATACTTTAAGTGGAACCGCGACGGGAGCCCTCCCTTGCGCGGCTCCGGGAAAGGGGGACACGATGACAGGAAGCGACATTCTCCGCCAGATCAAGGAAGAGCGCAACCCGCGCCTCTGCTTCATCAAATGGTGGCGCAAGGAGCAGGATTTTCTCAATTTTGAAGAGATCGACGAGTTCATCCAGAAGACTGGCCCCGACGAGGAGTTCGAAGGGTATGAACTGCTCGATATGGAACAGGTCTGGGCCTTCCTCAAGGAACGCGAACTCGGGAACATTCACCGGGAAACCCGCACCAGCGGCCGGGAGGTGATCGTCTGGGACCGCCCCGACAAGAGCCAGGAGTGCCCCTACAACCCCGCCTCCCTGATGACGATTCTCAATGTCGAGTCGCGGGGAACGGTGATCGACTGACCCGGTACGGCGCGGGCAAAAAAAGACGCGCCGCTCAGGAGGGTAAGTGCGACGCGCCAAGGTGTGGAGGCGTGGATTCCGGTTGCTGCGGAGACACGGCATTATGCGCGCTCCTGTTGTTTCTTTCAATATAACCGATGAGCGCGGCTCTTTCCATGGTCAACCCCGTAAAAAACCGGCTCCTCTTCGACGGTGCCTTACTGTGCGTTTGTGCAGATGCCGCCAGGTCGGTCGGATGGATAGGCAGTTCTTCTCCGCCGTCAATGCTTGTTCGGACGACGCCTTTTTTTGGACCTTCTCAGGGTTTCCGCGGATAGCGTCCGGCCCCCTGCAGACGCGTCTGCCAGTAGGGGTTTTCGAGGGTGGCGTAACAGACCGCGCTGCCGGAGGAGGGGGCGTGGATGAAGGTGTTCCCTTCGATGTAAATGCCCACATGTGACACTTTTTGTCGCGAGACCCGGAAAAACAACAGGTCGCCAGGCTGCAGTTCCTCCAAGGGAACCCTCTGCGCCTGAAGGTACTGCTCCGTCGAGGTGCGGGGGACCCGGAGTCCCGAGCGGCCGAAGACGTAATGGACCAGGCCGCTGCAATCAAAGCCTTCCGGACCGTCGCCGCCGTAACGATAGGGTGCGCCGACGCACTCCCGGGCCAGGGTGGAGATCCCGCCATCGGCATCGACCTGCCGCTGCACAAGCCCATCGATGCTGCCGTCAACGGCTACTGAACGGCTCCCCGGCGGCAGCGCCGGCACCTCGATTCCGCACCCGCCGAGGAGAAGGGCCAGAGCCAGCAGGCGACAGATTTTTTTGTTTATGGTCATAAGGGCACCTCTTTCCGATAGAAACAGCAAGGGGCGTTCCAAGAGTCACGGGGAGGCAATTTTCCCGAGGAGAAGAACTCCGGCACGAATCTTTCATTGCCTTTACGGTTTTTCACGTCACTTCCTCCCCTTGCTGCGGACGCCGGGAGGGAAGAAACAGGGGAGCGAGGGAATGAAGACCATTGTCGGCGATCTGAAAACGATCTCGCTCTACAATATTGTGGAGGCGGTCGAGGTCCAGGGGAAGACCGGGCGCCTGGGTGTCGCCCGGGCCGGAATTGCCAAGACGTTCTTCTTTGAGGAGGGTGCGATGGTTTTCGTTACCTCAACCCGTCCGGGAGAGCGTTTGGGAGAGTTCCTCAGCGCCATCGGCTGTCTCGATCTGGCGCGGATGGAATCGCTGCTGGCGGAGAGCCGCCGCCGGGGAGAGCGCTTTACCGCCGATCTCCTGACGGCAAAGGTCTTCGAGCGCAAGGAACTGGAGAGCGCCCTCTGCCAGCTGGTGGTCCGGGCTCTGGCCGACGCCCTGAGCTGGGAGGAGGGGAGCTTTGAGCTCCACCCCGACCTCCCCCCGGGAATTCTCTCCGGGCCGGTGACCATCCGGGTCCCCCACGCCCTCGGCCAGGCGCAGCGGCTCAGGGCCACGGCATCCCGCCACGAGGTCCCCTAGGAAACTCCGTTGCGGCAAGGGGAAAACCTTTCAAGTCCCCCGGTCCCAGCCGTCCTCCAGGAAACGATTCCTCCCCACCTGACCCTCTCTCCATTTCTGCCAGACCCCCGTCCCGAGACCCCCCCGAAGCTAACCTGCCGATATTGCACCGCTCTCACCGAAAAGGGGAGCCTCGGCGCCCTTCGGCCAGGAAACCGGTCTCCTGAAGGGGAGCCTCTCCTTTTGATTATTTCCCCGTTTTCTAGTATCGTCTCCCCTGGCATTGCCTCCTCTTTCTTCCCGCCGAAGAAAGGGATAACGAGCCCATACTACGACAGGACGCTTCCCATGACTACACCCCAGGCTATTTATCTCCGGGACTATTCCCCCCCGGCCTATCTGGTCGAGACCGTCGACCTCCATTTCGACCTCGGCGACGACCTCACCCTCGTCCGCTCCCGCCTGGCCCTGCGGCGCAATCCCGACCTTTGCCGCGGGGAAAACGCCCTGGTTCTCCAGGGACGATGTCTCGAACTGAGGTCGCTACGCCTCGACGGCCGCACCCTGGCCGCCGAGGACTACCGACTCGACGACGAAACCCTGACCCTTGCCGGCGTCCCCGAGGCCTTTGTCCTCGAGGTGGAGACGGCGATCCGCCCCCGGGAGAATACCTCCCTGGAGGGGCTCTACCAGTCGAGCGGCAATTTCTGCACCCAGTGCGAACCCCAGGGATTCCGCAAGATCACCTACTACCCCGACCGTTCCGACGTCATGGCCCGCTTCACCACCACCCTCGTCGCCGACCGGCGCTTTCCGGTTCTCCTCGCCAACGGCAATCTGGTGGAGAAAGGGGATCTCGAAGGGGGTCGACACTTCGCCCGCTGGGAGGACCCCTTCAAGAAGCCGTCCTACCTCTTTGCCCTGGTCGCCGGCGATCTGGTGAAGATCGAGGACCGCTTCCGCACCCGCTCGGGGCGGGAGGTGACCCTGCAGATCTATGTCGAGGCGCGCAACGCCGACCGCTGCGCCCACGCCATGGCCTCCCTGCAGAAGGCGATGGCCTGGGACGAGGAGATCTACGGCCTCGAATACGACCTCGATATCTACATGATCGTCGCCGTCGACGATTTCAACTTCGGGGCGATGGAGAACAAGGGGCTCAACATCTTCAATTCCAAGTACGTCCTCGCCCGCCCCGACACCGCCACCGACGCGGACTACCAGGGGATCGAGGGGGTGATCGGGCACGAATATTTCCACAACTGGACCGGCAACCGCGTCACCTGCCGCGACTGGTTCCAGCTCAGCCTCAAGGAGGGGCTGACGGTCTTCCGCGACCAGGAGTTCTCCGCCGACATGACCTCGCGCCCGGTGAAGCGCATCGAGGAGGTGCGCCTGCTGCGCAACACCCAGTTCCCCGAGGACGCCGGCCCCATGGCCCACCCGGTCCGGCCCGCCTCCTACGTGGAGATCAACAACTTCTACACCGCCACGGTCTACAACAAGGGGGCCGAGGTGATCCGCATGTACCATACGCTCCTCGGCGACGCCGCCTTTTGCCGCGGCCTCGCCCTCTACCTCCGGCGCCACGACGGCCAGGCCGTCACCACCGACGACTTCCTGGCGGCGATGGCCGAGGCGGGACAGATCGACCTCGAGCAGTTCCGCCTCTGGTACAGCCAGGCCGGGACTCCCGAGCTCGCCGTGAAATGCGTCTACGACGAGGAGAGGCGCACCCTCACCCTCACCGTCCGCCAGTCCTGCCCGCCGACCCCCGGGGAGGCAGAGAAGGCCCCCTTCCACATCCCCCTGGCCCTGGGGCTCGTCGGCCGCAACGGATGCGATCTCCCCCTGCAGCTTGAAGGAGAGACGGAGGCGACGACCGGCACCCGAGTGTTGTCCCTGCACAATGAAGAGGAGACCTTTTGCTTCATCAACCTCCCCGAGGCCCCGGTCCCCTCGCTGCTGCGCAATTTCTCGGCCCCGGTGCGCCTGAAGACCGATCTCGACGACAACGACCTCGCCTTTCTCATGGCTTGCGACAACGACCCCTTCAATCGCTGGGAAGCCGGCCAGCAGCTTTCCACCCGCCTTCTGCTGCGCCAGGTCGAGGCCTTCGGCCGCGGCGAGACCCTCGTCCTCGACCCCCTCCTTCCCGGCGCCTTCCGCGCCCTCCTCGGCGATTCCGATGCCGACCCGGCCCTGATCGCCCTGGCCCTGACCCTGCCGAGCGAGACCTTTCTCGCCGAGCAGATGCCGGTCATCGACCCTTCGGCCATCCACGAGGTGCGGGAATTCTTCCGGCGACAACTGGCCACGGACCTGCGCCAGCTCCTTTTGGCCGTCTACACCGACCAGCAGGAGGACGGGCCCTACACCCCCGATCCGGCCGCCGTCGGCCGAAGGGCCCTGAAAAATCTCGCTCTCTCCTACCTGATGACCCTCGACGACCCGGCGCTGCGGTCCCTCTGCCTCAGGCAATTCAAGCGCGCCGACAACATGACCGACGTCATCGCCGCTCTCGGCGCTCTGGCCGGAAGCGCCACGGAAGAGGGGACGGCGGCTCTGGAGGATTTCTACCTCCGCTGGCAGAACGATCCGCTGGTCCTCGACAAGTGGCTCTCTCTGCAGGCCACCTCAAGACGGACCGACACCCTCGCCGAAGTCAGGCGCCTCCTCGGGCACCCGGCCTACAACGGCAAAAACCCCAACAAGGTCCGGGCCCTGGTCGGCGCCTTCTGCCAGGGGAATCCCGCCCGCTTCCACGACCCCTCGGGAGCCGGATACGCCTTCTGCGCCGATCAGGTTCTGGCCCTTGACCCCGTCAATCCCCAGGTCGCCGCCCGCCTCGCCGGCGCCTTCAGCAACTGGCGCCGCTTCGATCCGAAACGCCAGGCGCTGATGAAGGAGGAGCTCGAGCGGATCGCCGCCGTCGCCGGCATCTCCAGGGATGTTTACGAAATTGTTATGAAGAGCCTCGCCTGACAGGCCGAGCGGCGAACTCTCCGGCGGGGCCGAGCCCTCCTGAGCCGGGGAATCAACTTCAGGAAAAGGGCCGGGGGGGGGAGGAAATCCCCCTGGGCCGCCACCGGTCCCATTGCCATCAAGGAGAACGCTCCATGGAACAGGTTCTGATCATCGGCTGCGGCGACATCGGTCGCCGGGTCGCCGCCCTGGCCCTCGAACAGGGATCCCGCGTTGCCGCCCTGACCCGCTCCCCGGAGCACGCCGAGCGCCTCCGGTCCCTCGGCATCCATCCGGTAATCGGCGATCTCGACGGCGGCCTCCCCGTCCCCTCGTTGCCGACCAGGGGGGCGACGGTCTTCTACCTCGCCCCCCCTCCCGGCGGGGGCGACAGCGATCCGCGGGTCCGGGTCTTCGGAGCCTCCGTCGAGCCCGGAGAAGAACCGGCCCGGCTGATCTATCTCAGCACCACCGGCGTCTACGGCGACTGCGGCGGCGCCCGGATCGACGAGGAATCCCCGGTCAACCCCGAGACCGCCCGCGGCAGGCGCCGTCTCGACGCCGAAAAGCTCCTGTCTGCCTGGGGAGAGGGGCGAAACATCGGGGTGACGATCCTGCGGGTGGCGGGGATATACGGCCCCGGACGGCTCCCCCTCGACAAGCTCCGATCGGGTCAGCCGGTCCTCAGGGAGTCCGAGGCCCCCTGCAGCAACCGGATTCACGCCGACGACCTGGCGCGGGTCTGCCTTGCGGCGGCGGAACGGGGGCGGGCGGGAGCCATCTACAACGTCTGCGACGGGGAAGAGGGGACGATGACCGATTACTTCAACGCCGTCGCCGCCGCCTACGGACTCCCTGCCCCCCCGCAGGTCTCCCGCCAGGAGGCCCGCGAGGTCATGAACCCCCTCCTCTTCTCCTACAACAGCGAATCGCGGCGCATCGACAACCGCAGGATGCGCGAGGAACTCGGGGTCGAGCTCCTCTATCCGACCCTGGCCGCCGGGCTCTCGGCGATCCGGGCGCAGGAGTGAACCCCTTCCTCCCTTTACACCCCGGGGGCCGGTGCTAGTATTGAAAGCGACGTCCACCTTTGAAAAGGGAGAAAATCATGACTTACGGCGAAGACCGGATCTACAAGAAGGTTGAAATCATCGGCGTTTCCAAGTCGGGATTCGAGGACGCCATCCAGGTGGCGATCGCCAAGGCCCATAAGAGCCTGGAAGCCATCTCCTGGTTCGAGGTCATGGAAATGCGCGGTCACGTCGATACGGACGGCCGGGTCTGCGAATACCAGGTGGTGATCAAGGTCGCCTTCCAGCTCAAGTAATCCCGGCCTTCAGGGACGCAATCCACCAAACCAAACCGAAGTCTTGTCGGCCGTCATTGACGCGCGGACAGGACACTATTATTAAAAACCGTCCGGGAGGCGATCATGACATCGACCATATTGATCACCGGCAGCAACCGCGGGATCGGCCTCGAGCTGGTGCGCACCTTTGCCGACCACAACTGGCACGTCCTCGCCTGTTGCCGGCGGCCGCAGCAGGCCGTCGAACTTTCCGCTATAGCCGAAAAGAGCGGCGGGAGAGTGACGATCCACCCTCTGGACGTCGCTGACAGCGAGCAGATTCGCGCCCTGGCCGAGACCTGTGGCGACCTGAGCATCGACATCCTCTTCAACAACGCCGGCATCGCCGGCCCCTCCCCCCAGAGGTTCGGCCCCATCGACACCGGGGAGTGGCTGGAGACGCTGCGCATCAACACCCTCGCCCCCTACCAGATGGCCGTGGCCTTCGTCGAGCAGGTGGCGCGCAGCAGCCGCCGGATCATTGCCACCGTCGGCAGCCAGCTCGGCAGCATCGCCGACAACACCTCGGGGGGGCGCTACGCCTACCGCACCTCCAAGGCGGCGGTGCATATGGTGATGAAGGGCCTCGCCGCCGATCTGGCCGATCGCCGCATCACCTCGGTGGCTCTCCACCCCGGCTGGGTGAAAACAGAGATGGGAGGACCCCAGGCCCCCGTCTCCCCCGCCGAGAGCGCCGCCGGCCTTTACCGGGTGTTGGCGACCCTGACCCCGGAAGACAGCGGCAAACTCTGGAGCTGGGACGGCAGTCAGCTCCCCTGGTAGGAAAAAGGCCGGGGACCTCTCGAGACATATTGCCTCCGGAGGTCAATGGGGATAGGATAGCCACCCATTCTGCCGGTGCCCCCCTGAAGATCGAAACACCCCACAAGGACTTGGAATATGAAAAAACCGATTCTGCTCATGACCGTTCTGGTGATCGCCCTGGCCACCGGTGCCTTCTATTATTTCAGCGACACCCGGGGGCCGCAGATCCTCCTGAACCCCGATAGCGGCTCCGTCGCCCCCGGCCGGTCCCTGCGACTTTCGGCAAGCGACCCGGGATCGGGGCTGCGCTCTCTCAGGGTGGAAGCCATTCAGAAGGGGAAGACGGTCGTCCTCGTCGATGAGGCACCCGCCGTGGACAGTCCCCCTCAGGAGATGACCTTCACCCTGGAGAAGGCCGGACTCGAGGAAGGCCCCTTCGAACTCCTGATCACCGCCGTCGACCGCTCGATCTACCATTTCGGTTCCGGCAACACCACCTCGATCCGCGTCCCCCTGGAATGGGACAGCGCACCCCCCGAGGTGACGGTGTTGAGCACCTCCCACAATTTCAACCAGGGGGGAGCGGGACTGATACTCTATACCCTCTCCGAAGAGGTGGAAAAAAGCGGCATCGAGCTCGGCGAACGCTTCTTCCCCGGATACAAACAGCCGGAGGGTTTCTACGCCGCCCTCTTCGCCCTCCCCCACGACCTGGCAACGGACGAATTCAAACCGCGGCTGGTCGCCGTCGACCGGGCCGGAAACCGGGGACTCGGTCCCTTTTACTACCGCGCCAATTCACGCACTTTTGCCAAGACCCCCATTGTTCTCGACGCGCTCTTTCTCGAGACCAAGGCTCCCGAATTCAAACTCAGCTTTCCCGAAACCGACAATCCCCTGGACCTCTTTCTCAGGTTCAACCGCGAACTGCGGACGGCCAACCGCGCCTCCCTTCTCGACTACGGCCGGCAAACGGCGACCACTCCCCTTTGGCAGGGCCCTTTTCTGCGCCAGCCCGGGACGCAAACCCGCGGCCTCTTCGGCGAGCGCCGCAGCTATATCCACGACAAGACCGTCGTCGACGAGCAGGTTCATCTCGGCATCGACCTCGCCTCCGTCTCCCACGCCCCGGTCCAGGCGGCCAACAACGGCAAGGTGGTCTTTGCCGGAACCCTGGGAATCTACGGCAAGTGCGTCATCCTTGACCACGGCCTGGGGCTGCAGAGCCTCTACGGCCACCTCAGCCAGATCGGGGTCAAGGAAGGGGATGAGGTGAAAAAGGGAGAATTGCTCGGACGCTCGGGGATGTCGGGAATGGCCGGAGGGGACCATCTCCACTTCGGAATGATCGTCTCCGGAGTTCCGGTCAATCCCCTGGAGTGGTGGGACGCCTCCTGGCTGAAAAACAATATCGGCGACAAGTGGCAGGCGGCCGGCAAGGCGCTCTGATCCGAGGAAGCCACCGGTCCGTCCAGCCCTTCATCCGGCGGGTGATTCGCCTGTCCGCCCCGGCGGCGAGAATTTGCCGGAGCACCATTTGACATGGGGATGTTTTCGGTAATAATTGGGGAAAGACAAGCGATATTCGATACTTTGCCTGATGAAAAGGAGAAGAAGCGCATGCCCCAGGAATTCAACGTCCAGCAGGCCCTGAAACTGGCGATCCAGACCGAAAAAAACGTCATGGATTTCTACACCATGGCCGCCGAAATCACCAAAAATCCCCGGGGGAAGAAGGTTTTCACCCTCCTCGCCGGCGAGGAGCGGGAGCACGCCGGCCACTTCTTCGATCTCTACAAGGGGAAGGACCTGGGTACCTTCGATGAATTCATGGCGACCCCCCCCGGCAAGGATACGGCCATGCTTCACGATCTGAAAAAGGCCATCGACGACAAGGTTCATGAGCGCAAGGCGATGGAGATCGCCCTTCGCGAAGAGGAGGATCTGGCGAAAAACCTCCGCCTTACCGCCGCCAAGATCGTCGATCCGGTGGTGCGCTCCATCTTCGAAAAAATGGCCAAGGAGACCAGCGATCACTATGCGCTGATCGAGTCGGAGTACGCGCACCTCATGGGGATGGTTCATGAAACGGATATCGACATCTTTGTTCGCGAATAGCCCCCTCTTCGTCTCAACTCTCCTTCTGGTCCTTCTGGTGGTCCTCCCGGGCACGGCCCGGGCCGTGGAAGACCTGGGCGCTCACCGCGTTGGCGGCATGGAGGAGTTCCAGCGGGTGATCGACCTCCGCTGCACCGTCTGTCATACCCGGGAACGGGTCGATGAGGCCATCAAGAAGCGCGCCGCCCTGGAAAATCTCCAGAAACGCATGGTGGGCAAGGGTGCGGTTCTGAGCGAGCGGGACAGAAAGGTCCTCGGCACCTTCTGGGGAAGTCCCCTCAAGGAGAGGACCACCGAACTCCCCCCCCACGAAATCGAGACGCTGAAATAACATTCCCGGGCAAACGTAAGAAAAGCCGGGGCACCCCAAAAAGGGTGCCCCGGCTTTTTCATTGGCCTTCGTTAACTTTATCCTCACCATTCCGAAAGCTTCGTGCTAGAATCGCCCGACAAAATAACAACGCCTGTCGGGAGAGAGACCATGCAACGGATCAAGGACTGGCCAAAGGAGGAGCGCCCCCGGGAAAAGCTGCTACAGAACGGAGCCGAGACCTTGAGCAGCGCCGAACTTCTCGCCCTGGTGCTGCGCACCGGCGATGCCGCCACGGCCACCAGCGCCCTCGATCACGCGCGGCAACTGTTGAACCGCTTCGGCTCCCTGCGGGAGCTGGCCCGGGCCAACACGGCCGAACTCTGCGAACTCAAGGGGATCGGTCCCGCCAAGGCGGCGGAGTTGCAGGCGGTCTTCCAGATCGCCCGGCGCTTTGCCACCGAGGAGCTGCGCCCCGGAGATCGCTTCACCAGTTCCGCCGACGTCTTTGCCCACTATCACGAACGGCTGCGCGACTGCAAGCGGGAGGTCTTCTTCGCCCTCCTTCTCGACGGCAAGAACCGGGTGATCCGCGAAGTGCGCATCTCCGAGGGAAGCCTTTCGGCAAGCATCGTCCACCCTCGCGAGGTCTTCGCCCCGGTGGTCCGCGACTCGGCGGCGGCCGTTCTCTTTGTTCACAATCACCCCTCCGGCGACCCCACCCCGAGCCGCGAGGATATCGACATCACAGGGCGCCTGCGCCAGGCAGGCGAACTGATGGGGGTGCGGGTCCTCGATCACATCATCATCGGCAGCGGCGAATACGTCAGCTTCGTCGACCGCGGCCTGATGGGCTAGGAGCCTGTCGGATTATACGGGCCGAAGCGAAAAATTGGATATTTGAGGACAGATTCGAGCTCGTTTGAGAGCCAATAGCCGTCTCTATTGGTCGAAAAGGAGCTCGGATATGGCCCAAATAGGCGATTTTGCAGCCGGCTCATGGATAGTCCGACAGGCTCCTTGCCCTCTGAGTTTGCGGTTGCCTCCGCGCGACGGGGCATGGTATTTTTACAACAAGTCCTGATAAATTAAGGGCCGGGGTCTTTTTGAACCCGGCCCCTTTATTTCCCGGATCCGCCGCGGCGGACCCCCCCGGAGCACCGATGTCGAAACACCCTGCAGCCCGTCCCGAACTTCTCGCCCCCGCCGGAAGCCCCGAAGCGTTTTTCGCCGCCATGGAAGCCGGAGCCGACGCCGTCTATACCGGGCTCAAGGAGTTCTCCGCCCGGGCCAAGGCCAAGAACGTCTCTCTCGAAGAGTTGGAGAAGATGGTCGGCTACGCCCGCCCCCTCGGACGCAAGGTCTTTGTCACCCTCAACACCCTGGTCAAGGAGGGGGAGTTGCCGCTGCTGGTGGAGACCCTCTCGGCCCTGGAAAAAATGGCGGTCGGCGGGGTGATCCTGCAGGACCTCGCCGTATGGCGCCTGGCCCGGGAGCATTTTCCCGCCCTCGAGCTGCACGCCTCGACCCAGATGACGGTGCACAACGCCGCCGGGGTGCGGATGCTCGAGCGCATGGGCTTTTCCCGGGCCGTCCTCGCCCGGGAACTCTCCCTGACCGAAATCGCCGCCATCCGCAAAGAGACGACCATCGACCTCGAACACTTCATCCACGGCGCCCTCTGCTTCTCCTTTTCCGGCCAGTGCTACTTCTCCTCCTGGCTCGGGGGAAAAAGCGGCAACCGGGGGCGCTGCGCCCAGCCTTGCCGGCGCCGCTACCGCTACCGCCAGCAGGAGGGCTATTATTTCTCCACCAACGACCTCTCGGCCATCGACCTCCTCCCCGAGCTCTCCGCCGCCGGGGTGATGAGCTTCAAGATCGAGGGGCGGATGAAGAGCGCCGAGTATGTGGCCAGCGTCGTCGGCGCCTACCGCAAGGTCCTCGACGCGCCCCTTCCGCAGCGCGCGGAGGCGCTGCGCGAGGCCAAGGAGCTCTTGAAGCTCTCCTTCGGCCGCCTGCCGACCAAGGGCTTTCTCCCCGGCGGGATCCCCACCGACATCGCCATCCCGGCCCTCAAAGGGGCGACGGGGCGCTTTCTCGGCGACGTGACGGCGGTCAAGGGGGGAGCGGTCAGCTTCAAGACCCGGGACCGAATCCACGTCGGCGACCGCATCCGGATCCAACCGAAGACCGACCGGGCCGGGACGGCCTTCACCGTCAAGGAACTCCTTGTCGGCCAGCGCCCGGTGAAGGTCGCCCAGGCAGGGAGTCTGGTGACCGCCCCCTCGACCTTCAGGGGGGTCTTCCAGGTCGGCGACACCGTCTTCAAGGTCTCCTCCGAGCAGGCCTTCAACATGAGCGAACCCGCCTGCCGCCGCAAGCTCGCCCACGTCCCCCCCGCTCCGCGGCCGGCGCGCCTCTTCGTCGCTCTGCAGGACGACCTTCTTACCGTCCGTGCCGAAAACGGAGCGGAAGGCTTCGAACGCCGCTATGCCGTCGCGTCCTACCCCGCCAGCGACAGCCCGTTGAACGCCGCGACGCTGCGCGCCGTTTTCGAAAAGACCGGCGGCTCCCCCTTTGTCCTGGAGGACCTTTCCACCGGCGAGCTCCCTGCAGTCGTCATCCCCCCCAGCCGACTCAAGGAGATTCGCCGCGATTTCTACGCCGATCTCCTCCTGGCCGAGGAAACCCGGGAAAAGAAGGAGCGGCGCCACCAGGTCGAGGCCGCCCTGGGTGCGCTCCTCCCCGCCGCCACCCCGCGTCCGGCCCGGGAACGCCAGTTCACCGTCGGCATCCGCGACATCCGCGACGTCCAGATCGTCAACGACCCGGGGATCGACCGGGTTCTCCTCCCCCTGACGCCCGGCAACCTGCAGGGGTTCTACCGCCTCGGCCGGCGCCTGGCCGGCAAGGAGGCGAGCCTGGTCTGGGACCTCCCCTTCTTTCTCACCGACGGCCAATTGGGGGATTACCGGGAGGCGATCCGCACCCTGACCCAGGCCGGTTTCACCACATTCCGCCTCAACAATCTCGGTCACTTCGCCCTTTTCGACGGCCTTTCCGGGCTCACCCTGATCACCGGTTACCGCCTCTTTTCCCTCAACAGCCAGGCGCTCCTGGCCTGGCGGGAACTCGGCGCCACGGAGGCGACCCTCTACATCGAGGACGACAGGGAGAACCTCGGCGCCATTTTGCGGCGGGACGCCGGCATCACGCCGGCTCTCACCGTCTATTCGACGGTGGCCCTGATCACCTCGCGCATCCCGATCCGCAACGTGCGCTCCGACACCCCGGTCGTCTCCGACCGCGGCGACGGCTACCGCGTCGACAGCCGCAGCGGCCTCTCCGTCGTCACCCCGGAGAACGACTTCTCCCTCATCGGCCGTCTCGGCGAACTGCATAGCCTCGGCTGCGGCCGTTTTACCGCCGACCTCTCCCACCTCGGCCCTTTCTCCGAGGGGGGCAAGAGGGTTCTCGATGCCCTGCGCCGCGACACCTCCGTCCCGGGGACCTCGATCTTCAATTATGAGTCGGCGATGGAATAGGGACTCATTACCGCTGTGGGCATGCGGATTGCATCGTCCTCTCCGTATCGGCCACCCGGCTCTTGTCATCGTCGCCCGGACCACGGAATTCATGGATCAGGAACTCTACCTCATTGTCGAAAAGGAGGTCGGCATCGACGACCGATTGGGTCTTCTGTTGGCCGAAGGTTCCGTCAGCGACTCGTTGGACGCCTTTACCACCCGACAGCGTCTCACCGGGAGGGGGCTGGTTCTTTTTGCCAAGGGGCAGCGCCCCGACCTGGAGAAACCCGCCCGACGACTCCGCCGTCACGGCTTCAAATCCTGGCTTCTGCTCCCCTCCCCCCCCCGTTTCTCCCCGCCGATCCTTCGCAGCCTCTCCGCAGGTGAAGACGGCATTTCCTTCGAGACGCACCGGGAAAAGGTGACCCTGGGACGAGGCGAGGCGGTCCTGGCGGTCCTGGCCGATCTTTCCGGCAAGGTCATAGAAAAAGGTCTGCGGCGCCTCTTGGTGCAAAATGCCTACCGCGGCGTCGATCATGCCACGGAAATCAATGAAGACGAGCAATATCAGGCCATTCTCCGGGCCTCCCCCGTCCTCGACCTCTATCTTCTCGATGCAGAGGGCGCCGTCGTCTCTGTCCTGCGGGTTTTCCCCGGCAAATTCAATCCTGCAGGATTGGGGACGAGAGCAACCTACAGCTCCGCCGGCAACCTTGAGGGACTGCTCCATCTGACTCGCGAATACGCCGGAGATTTTACCCTGCGCACGGATTTTGGCCTGGCCCACCTCCCCGGATGCCTGCTTCAGGTGGAGGGGGGAGAGGAAGAACGCCAACGGGCCAACCTTCTTCGTCTCTCCCGTTTCGGCTCCCTGATGGTCGATCTGCGAAAAGAAGAGCTTCGCTCCCGCAAGGACCCGGCAGGCGACGGGGCGGCGGCTTTCTCGGCGACGACCGGTCTTGCTGCAGGCCCGGCAGGTCTCCTCCTCCAGGAAATGCTTTTCCCCGTCGGGACGGTCGGCTCGTCCGAAGGACCTGCCGCCACCAGGATCCCAGAAAAAAGGGAAGGGCTCCCTCTGCCGCCGCCACAAAAGAGGTCCGGGCGCTTCTCCGTGGGCAGAATATGGCTCGGCACCGGCGGGGCCGCTGCCGCCATTCTTCTGCCCCTGCTGGCCAACGGCAGCGCCTGGATGTGGTCAGCTCTGTACCAGGGAATACGCACCGGCATACTTCCGGCGATCGCCGCCGGCGGCCTCTTCGGAGGGGGCTTTTATTTCCTGCGCCTCAAGCGCCTGGTGGAGAATACGCCGACGAGCAAGACCCGCTCCGTCGCCATGGGCATGGTGGAGGTGCAGGGGCGAGCGGTGCGCCAGTATGCTCTGGTCTCACCCATGTCCCAGTTGGCCTGCGTCTTTTACCGGGTGCGAAAATACGTCCGAGGAGATAAGGGCAACTGGCGCCTGTCGAGCGAAACCGAGAGTGGTCAGGTCCCCTTCTTCCTCCAGGACGAAACGGGACGGGTCCAAGTCAACCCCGAGGGGGCGACGGTCAGACCCCGGACCAGGAGTGAAGGGCTCCCGGGGAGGATGGGACTCCTTATGGCGACATCGGGCATAACCGACGCCAACGAAAAGTGGGTTGAAGAGGTCATCGCCGAGGGGACTTATCTCTATGTCCTCGGTTTTGCCCGCTCCGGGGAGAAAACTCAGCTCTCTCTCAGGGAACAAACGATTGCCGCCCTGCGCAGTCTCAAGAGCGAGCCGCTGAAATTGAAACGATTCGACACCGATGGCGACGGACGTATCAGTCCGGAGGAGTGGGAAGGGGCCCGGGCGCAAATTGAGGCGGAGGTGGTCCGGCGCAGCCTGAGCAAAACACCTCAAGCTTCTCTCCAGGGGGACCGGATCGTCATTGCCCGTCCGCAGAGCAAAGGCCTCCCCTTCGTCATTGCCGAAACCGAATCGGAAGCGCATTTGACCCGCAACTACGCGCGAATCATTTTCCCCTTGCTGACCGGTGCCTTCGTCTCGGCACTCTGGGCTGTCGTCCAGATACTCAGGATTCTCAAATAACCTTAGCGGCAAAAACTTCGACTTTATCACCAAGGAGGTCAAACATGATCGGCTGGATCGTTTTGGCAGGACTGCTTCTGGCTCTGCTGGTGCTCATCACCTACGGCGTCACCATCTACAACGGCCTGGTGCAGCTGCGCAACAACGTGGCCCGGGACTGGAGCAACATCGACGTCCTTCTCAAGCAGCGTTTCGACGAACTCCCCAAGCTGGTCAAGGTCTGCGAAGGGTACATGCAGCATGAGAGGGAAACCCTCGAGGCGGTGATCAAGGCCCGTTCCATGGTTAACAACGCCACGAGCGAAAGCGAAAAGCTGCAGGGGCAAAACGCCATCACCGAGACCCTCAAGTCTCTCTTCATGGTGGTCGAGCGCTACCCCGAGCTCAAGGCCGACGCCGCCTTCATGCGTCTGAGCCTGCGGATCTCCGAACTCGAGGACATGATCGCCGACCGCCGCGAGTTCTACAACGATGCGGTCAATATTTACAACATCCGCATCGAGCAGTTTCCCGACGTCCTGATCGCCAACCAGTTCCGTTTCAACGGCCGGGAGTTGTGGAAGATCGACGCCGCTCACCGCCAGGATGTCGCTGTCGGTTTTCAACGCGCCTGATCTTTGATCGAGGAGTCAGTAAAAAAAGGGGCCGGTTTTGCTAAGCAAAACCGGCCCCTTTGCATTTGGCGATCCGCCCCCTCAGCAACCGGCGGCGCCGGAGGCCCTGCGGATGACAAATCCTTTTCCCAGCCGGGAGTCGACGTAATCGACCACCTGCTCGGCGGTGTAGGGGGCGACCTCCTCGGCGATCAGGATCTCGAGACCGCCCAGGTTAACCGTTTTTTCCTTGTCGTTTGGCTCATCCAGAGCCAGGCCCAGTTTGGGCCCCCCTCAGCCAAACCCCTCGAAGACGAGGCGCAGTTTCTTCCCGGGGTTTTCTCCGAGAAGGATCTGCAGCTTCTCCCTGGCGGAATCGGTAATTTTCATGCGCGGCTCCCCTCTGGCCCAAGGCCCGGACGTCCACCAATGGACATCGTGAATTTTATATATAGAGAACCTCTGTTGTCAACGGCTAATTCCTCCCGGAAGGAGAGGGAGGTCGGCGGCGGTCAGGGAGGGAAAATCGATGAGGAGGGCGGTGGGAATAAAGGTGTCGAGTTCTCTGCGGCGTTGGCCGAAGCGTCGGGCGGTGAATTCGCCGAAGAGGGCCATCTCCTCCTCGAAGGCGCGCCGGAACTCCCAGCGCAAGGGAGTCAGGGTCAGGGGGCTCTCGCCGCCGGTGAAGTTGCGGGTGCACCAGAGGTCGGAGAAGGACTCGCCGCTGCCGTCGATGTTGGGGAGGCCGTGGAGGCGGCAGGTCATGGGGCGAAAGGCATAGATCAGGCAGGAGCCGTCGCCGTCGAGGAGGGGGCAGGGAGTCTCGTCCTCCTCGGGCATCTCCGTCCACTCTTCGTCGGCCATGGCGTTGAGCAGGTAGGGATGAGCAAACTCGGGCCAGCGGCCCTGCAGTTCGGCGAGGCGCGCTTCGGCCTTCTTCAGAACCGGGGAGCGCAGGGCGGCGGGAAGGCGGTCGAATCCGCTCTTGAGGAGGGCGCCATCGAGGAGGGTGATGTCGAATAGCCCGCGGCAGCAGCCGGTGCAGCCCCGGGCGCAGGCCATGCGGTCGCTGTAGAGAGCCTGGGCGCCGGCAAACCAGGCGTCGATCGACTCCAGAAGAAGGCGGTAGCGGACAAGCAAATCCATGAATACTCCCGGGAAAACAGGTTTCAGGCCCCTATTGTCCCACGACGAGCCATCGGCAGTAAAGGTGTCCCTTGCCAGAAGGGAGAAATGGAATAAAATTGAAGCAGGTTCGGCAGAGCCGGCCACAGGGACCGGCGCAAGCCAGCCCCCATTTTTCCAAGGAGACCCCCATGACCGACCGCCAGCACCAGGAAGACGTCGTCACCCGCCTGATTCGTTACTGCCATCTCGGTCCGGACCATGCGGAGAAGTTGTTTAATACACTGATTGCCGAACGTCGCGACCGCATCGAGCTCAGCGGCGAGGAAATCGAACTGACCCGGGAGGAAATCGGCGAGTTCGTGGCCCGCTACAGCGCCGAGGTCGAGCCGACCCTCTGGGAATCGAAGCGCCGCAAGCGCTAGCCGGCATAAAAATCCCTTTCCCCCGGCCCGGGCGCAGGCTAAGATGGCGCATCCCCCGCCATGGAGCCTCCCCTGTGACCAACGTCGGCCTGACCTACCTCCTTTTGATCGTCATCACCTACGGCGTCCTCTTCAGAATCTCCCCGGGCCGTACCCGACAGAGCCTGGCCGTCGCCGGCCAATCCCTGGGGCGGCTCTTCCCTCTTCTCATTGCCGTCTTCGCCCTCATCGGCCTCTTCCAGGTCTACCTCCCCCCCGAAGCGATCCAGCAGCGCCTCGGCGCCGCCTCGGGCTGGAGTGCCCTGGTGAGCGGCGGCCTCCTCGGCGCGGTGGCCATCGGCCCACCCGTGGCCGCCTTCCCCCTGGCGGGGTCGCTCCTGGCGGCCGGGGCCTGGCCGCCGGCCATTGCCGCCTTCATCGTCTCCTGGGTCTCCGTGGGAGTCATTTCCCTGCCGGTGGAGGCCGAAGTCTTCGGGCTCCGCTTCGCCCTGGCGCGCAACGGCATCGCCTTTCTCGCCGCCCTCCTGATCGGACTGCTGGTCGGGGTGGTGGCATGAAGCTGAAGGGAACCCTCTGGACGCTGCTACGCAGCCAGTGGCTTCTGTTGCTGGCCATCGTCCTCTACGGCTGGGCCTTTTCCGTCACCCCCGATCGGGCCCTCGAGGCCCTGACGGTGGCCGGCACCTCCTTTTCCTCGGTGCTGCTGCTCATCGTGGCCGTCATGGGGCTCGTCGGAGTGATCCAGGTCTGGATCAGCCGCGATCTGATTTCCCGCCTCCTCGGTCGCCAAGGGGGTTTTCGCGCCTTTTTCATCGCCGCCGCCTGCGGCACCGTCCTCATCGGCCCGGCCTACATCATATTTCCGCTGCTGATGAGCATCCGCGCCCAGGGGGCGCGCTGGGGAGTGATCGTCACGGTCCTGGCCGCCTACGCGGTAAAAATCCCCATGATTCCCCTGGAGGTCCAGTACCTCGGCTGGGGCTTCTCCCTCACACGCTCTCTCCTCACCATCCTCTTTGCCATCCCCATCGGCCTTGCCGTCGAAGCCATCATGGAACGCCCCGCCGCCATCCGCCCCCCCTGAGGTCCCTTTTTTTCAGTCTCCGAGCAGAGTCTGCCCCACCCAGTGACTGGCGAACTGCAGAGCGGTTCGGCCGCAGCGTTTGCTCTTGTCGTGGGACCAGGCAATCGCCTCGAGGCTGAGCTCCTCGGTCCAGGGGATGATCGCGCCCTGTCGGCGACCGAGCGTTTCGATGCACTGCCGTACGACCCGCAGATAATGCTCCTGGGAGAAGGCGTGAAAAGGGACCCAGAGGCCGAAGCGGTCGGAGAGGGAAATCTTTTCCTCGATCCCCTCGCCATGGTGTATCTCGTTGTTGACCATCTTGGCACCGAGGTTGTCGGTGGGATATTCGGGGAGGAGATGGCGACGGTTGGAGGTGACGTAGATGAGGACGTTGTCCGGCGCCGCGTAGACCGAGCCGTCGAGAGCGCTCTTAAGCATCTTGTAACCGAGTTCCCCCGGCTCGAAGGAGAGATCGTCGCACAGCAGAATGAAACGGTAGGGCTGCGCCGCAACGGCGGCGAAGATATCGGGGAGATGCACAAGATCGTTCTTGTCGACCTGGATGACCCGCAGGCCCCGCGCCGCATAGGCGTTGAGAATGGCCCGCACCAGAGAGGATTTGCCGGTGCCGCGGGTCCCCCAGAGAAGGACATTGTTGGCGGGGAGCCCGGCGAGGAACTGCCGGGTGTTGTTCTCGACGAGGCGCTTCTGTTCATCGATACCGAGAAGTTCGTCGAGGGTGGTGGCGCTCACTGCAGGAATTGGCTCGAGCGTGCCGGTAAAGGAGTGACGCCGCAAGTTGGCGGCATAACAGGTCCCCCAGTCGATTCTGGGGACAGGACGGGGAAGGAGCTGCTCGAGGGATGTCAGCACCCTTTCCATCTGGCCGATCAATTCCGGTTTCAGATTCACGATAGACCTCCGCTTGCAGGGGATCATTCCCCGGTGAGGCTCCATCTTAAACGGCATTGGAGGCGTCCGGCAAGGATTGGTGCGAGCGGCACCCCTGAGGGGAGGAAATCAGTGGCAGGTGCGGCGGCGGTGGGCGATGTCGTCGACCGCCCGGCGGATGCTCAGAATGGAGGCGGGTTTGTTGAGGCGGGAAACGGCGGTGGTGCGGAAAAAGTCCTGGTGTTCTCCCTGAACGATCCCGGTGAAGAAGAGGAAACGCTCACCGATATCCGGTTCGACGAGCAGGGCCTGGAGGTAGAATTCGATGCCGCTCATCAGGGGCATCTTCACGTCGGAGAGGATCACGTCGAAGTACCCCCCCTTGACCTTCTCCAGACCCTCCTCCCCGTTGGCCGCCGTCTCCACATGCCCGAGACGGGAGAGGGTTTGCTGCAGCAGGCGATTGGCCGCGGGATCGTCCTCGACCACAAGAATCCGGGTCTGCCACAGGGGAGAGATCCGCTGCAGCTGCGCCAGGGGCTTCCCCCCGTCGGGGAGGTTGGCGAGAAAACGTTCGATCCCCCTCTTGTGCCGATCGATCTCGGCGACGGTGCGCTGGAATTCCCGGCCGCCCCCCTTTATCGCCTCCATGACGTAGAGAAAAAGGTCGTTCCATTCGGAAAATTCCACCTCGACCATCAGCTCGAGTACCCGGCTGCGGTCGAGCCGTCCCCGGTTCAGCTCCTCCAGGGCCGTCGTCAGACGCCCCTCCACCCGTCGACGGGTCATCTGGTCGATGGCGACGGCGGGATGGGCCAACCCCCTTTCACCGCGGGCAATCTCGGCCTTTTGCAGCAGACGGCGGTGCCCCTCTTCCTCCTCGGCCATGTCGGCGAAAAATTTCGCCAGCACCGGGTCGGCCTGAAAACGTTGCGAGGCGCCCGAGTAAAATTTGGCTGCCGTCTCCTCGACACCGGAGACCCACTGCACGAGATCGGTCATCTTCCCCGCCGCCTCCCTTGCCGCTGCACCCAAAACCGGCGGCGGCTCCTGCTGCAAAGAATTAATCGCACATGATTAAAAGAGTGCCACAAAAAAGTCCGATTGCAAGCGCTGCAGCAGGGCGGTTCCCTCTTCTTCCTACCCCCCGGGCTCCAGGACCGGGACCGGCGCCAGCTGCCAGATCTCCCCGGCGTACTGACGCATCGTTCTGTCGGTGGAAAACTTGCCGCTGGCGGCGGTGTTCAAAATACTCATCCTTGTCCATTCCTCCGGATCCCTGTAGGCCGTCGCGGCGCGGCGCTGGGCCTCGGCGTAGGAGGCGAAATCCCCCAGGACGAGCCAGGGGTCGCCGGGGCTGAGGAGGGCCCGGACGACGGAATCGAAGATTCCCGGTTCGAACTGGTTGAAATGGCCGCTTTCAAGGAGCTGCATCACCCGGGCCAGATCGGGATCGGCGGCGATGATCGCTGCCGGATCGTAATGGGCGCGGGTGTCCGCCACCTCCTCGGCGGTAAGGCCGAAAAGGAAGAAGTTTTCGTCGCCGACCTCCTCGCGGATCTCGATATTGGCGCCGTCGAGGGTGCCGATGGTCAGGGCGCCGTTCATCATGAACTTCATGTTTCCGGTCCCCGAGGCCTCCTTCCCGGCGGTGGAAATCTGCTCGGAGAGATCGGTCCCCGGACAGATGACCTCCATGGCTGAAACCCGGTAATTGGGGAAGAAGGCCATCTTCAGCAGCCCCGCGGCCGCCGGCTCGGCATTCACCACACGGGACACGTTGCTGGCCAGCTTGATGATGCTCTTGGCCATGACGTAGCCGGGCGCCGCCTTCCCGCCGAGAAGGACGCAGCGCGGCGTCCAGCCGGCGGTCTCCCCCCGCTTGATCCGGTCGTAGAGATGAATGACGTGGAGGATATTGAGCAGCTGCCTCTTGTATTCGTGGATGCGCTTGACCTGGACGTCGAAGAGGGCCGCCGGATCAAAGGAGACGCCGCATTCCCTTTCAACGAGGGCCGCAAGTCGCTCCTTGTTCACCCTCTTGACCTTCTGCCAGCGCTCCCTGAATCCCCGGTCCCCGGCATGGGCCTCGAGACGGCGCAACTCTTCGAGGTCGGCAACCCACCCTTCGCCGATCGTTTCGTTGAGCAGCCCCCGCAGTCCAGGATTGCACCAGGCGAGCCAGCGGCGAGGGGTGACGCCGTTGGTCTTGTTGTTGAATTTCTCCGGCCACAGCTCGAAGAAATCCCGGAACAGCCCTTCCTGCAGGAGGCGGGAGTGGAGAGCGGCGACGCCGTTGACGGAAAAGGAGCCGACGATGGCCAGGTAGGCCATGCGCACCTTCGGCTCGTCCCCCTCCTCGATGAGAGACATGCGCCGCTGGCGCTCCCTGTCCCCGGGCCAGCGTCGGGCGACCTCCTCGAGAAAGCGGGCATTGATTTCGTAGATGATCTCCAGCAGCCGCGGCAGAAATTGGCGGAAGATGCGCACCGGCCATTTCTCCAGGGCCTCGGGGAGGAGGGTGTGGTTGGTGTAGGCCATGGTCCGGCGGACGATCTCCCAGGCTTCGTCCCAGGAAAGGGCGTGCTCGTCCATCAGCAAACGGATCAGTTCCGGGACGCAGCAGCTCGGATGGGTGTCGTTGAGCTGGAAGACGTTCTTCTCGGCAAAGGTCGAGAAATCCCGACCGTGAGTGCCGATCCAGCGGGCGAGAACGTCCTGGAGACTGGCCGAAGCGAGAAAATACTGTTGATGGAGTCTGAGCTCCTTGCCGTTCTCGCTGGAATCGTTGGGGTAGAGGACGAGGGTGATCAACTCGGCGACGTTCTTGGCGGCGACCGATTCGGGATAAAAGCCGGCATTGAACTCGCCGAGGTCGAACTCGTCGGTGGCCGCCGCCTTCCACAGTCGCAGGGTGTTGACAGTGCCGTTCTGAAAGCCGGGCACCGGCAGATCATAGGGGACGGCGAGCACATCGCTGGTACCGACCCAGCGCCCCCGCAGGGCCCCGGCGTGGTCGCGGTAGAATTCACTGCGGCCGCCGAAATGGATGCGCTGGGTGTACTCGGGGCGCTCGATCTCCCAGGGGTTGCCGGCGCGCAGCCAGTGGTCCGGTTCCTCCACCTGGTGCCCGTCGACGATCTCCTGGCGGAACATCCCGTACTCGTAGCGGATCCCGTAGCCGGTGACCGGCAGCTGCAGAGTGGCGCAGCTGTCGAGAAAACAGGCGGCCAACCGACCGAGACCGCCGTTGCCGAGCCCGGCGTCCTGTTCGGCCTCGGCGAGATCCTCGAGTTCGAAGCCGAGACACTGCAGAGCCAGAGTCGTGGACTCTTCGAGGCCGAGGTTGAGGGTGGCGTTGCCGAGAGCGCGCCCCATGAGGAACTCGAGGGAGAGGTAGTAGGCGTGGCGGGAATCGACCCCCTCATAGGCGTAGCGGGTGTTCTTCCAGCGCTCCATCAGCCGGTTGCGCAGAATCAGCACCAGCGCCTGGTAGGCGTAGTGATTGGAGGTGCAGTGGCGGTCACGCCCCAGGTGATAGGTATAGTAACTGCGGAAATCGTCCACCAGACTGAGCACATCGGTGCCCAGCGGCGGAAGATCGGTGAGGGTGGCGCTCAGTTGATTCTTGTCCGGAGAATCGGCTGACATGGCGGCGTCCTTATCTTTGCACGGCGAGGGGAGAGGGATGCGGCAACAGGTGATTTCTTGAGTCTAGCGTCCAAATCCCCCCTGTCGAGTGGCGGAAGACACGGGCCAGTGTCCCGTTTGGTTAGTCCATTCAGATAATTCTGAGGCATTTTGGTCGCTGCCAAGGCGGGTCGACGCAGGCCTAGCCGGGCTTAAGCCGAGAAGACCCAACGCAGGGAGCGGCCAAAAGGACCAGAATTAATGGACGGAAGTAACCAATCGGGACACTGATATGGCTGACAGTTGTCAATAGAAGAAACGCTCACTGCCCAACTGATTTTCAGCGGTTTTTCGTGCGTTATGTTCCAGGGCACTTGCAGGGGCGGAACCTGTATTGCGACGGCTAATCAGACTGATATTCGCGGGTTGGGTACCGCCAGACTTGTCTTCGTCGCGGAGCTGCCTCTCTCTAGTAACGTGAGTTCGGCCAAGGCCTTATCCAATAGTGTCCTCGAGGGTTCTCCTGACCGCGGTTGCGCCCCTGTAACTGCCCTGGAATGTTAGTTTTGCTTCAATATGCTTTCTCCAACAGGTTTTTGAGGTGATTGAGTTGTTTGTGGTTTGTTATGCCATGGCCGGGATTTCAACTTCATGGGCTATTGCCCACATAAAAGCACAGAGTTCTCGAGCTATAGCCGTCACGATCACCTGTTTGGATTTACCCTTCGCCAGCATACGTTTGTAGCGGGCACATAATCGGAGTTGAGCTTTCCAGGAGATATCGCAAATTGCTTGCGACAGGCCTTCTTGTCGTCTGCGTAACTCCCGACTGACCCGGGCAGGAAGGCGGTAAGCCCAGGAGGCTTCCACCAGGACCCGGCGCACATGTCCATTGCCTGCTTTGGTAATTGAACCTCGTTTCGTTGTCTCGCCACTGGAATGTTCCGATGGAACCAGTCCGAGATAGGACATCAGTTCAACGGGGCTCTTAAAGCGCTTCAAATCTCCTATTTCAGCAACGGTTGTGGCTGCGACAATCAAGGAGACGCCTCGCAGGGATTGGTAGGCTTTAGCTACCGGAAACATCCGCCACTGGGGCAAGAGTTGTTGAATCTGCTCAGTCAGCCGCTCCACCCGCCGAGTGCTTTCAGTAAGCGCGCCGACATATTCCTGAAGGGTAATCTGCTGGGCCGGATGAGGCATTTTGATTCCAGCGATCCAGCGCATATGTGCCTGGCTCCAGGGGGTTCGTCCACTGAATCGGTGACCGTGTCGAAGAAGAAATGCCAGAATGTGCTGCTTGGCTTTTTTCTCCGACGCCTTGGCATCCTCCCTTGATCGGGTAAGGTCCCGCATGGCTTCATCTTCGGTAAGAGGCACAAAAACGGGAGACAGTTCACCGGCTCGATGCAGGCGGGCAAGCATTTGGGCATCCCGGCGGTCATTCTTAATACGGTCGCCGCTTTTCTTGGGGATCTTTGAGGGCGCTACCACCACACAATCGAACCCCTGAAATGTAAGGTGTCGGTAAACATCATAGCCACAAGGGCCAGCTTCGTAGACGAAATGGAGTTCGCAGCCTCTCGAAACCAGTTTCCTAACAACCTTGTCGAGAGCAACCAAACTCCCGTCAATTTTCCCATAGTGTCGAATTTCGCCGGTGCGACCCTCCTCGGCGATAGCGATCTCAATGGAGTTTTTGTGGACGTCCAACCCGATAAACATGCTAGACTTCTTCATGACCTGCCTCCTTGATTTTGGCTCTGTGTTGGGGTTCAAGAGCTTCCAACATAACCCACGTTTGCAAGGGGCAGGTCTTTTTTTGTCTCTAACTGTCAGCCATTATGTCTAGAACATCCCCAGCAGCAGCAGGTTGAGGAGGCCGATGAGGGCGCCGAGCAAGGCGCCGAAGATATTGATATATTTGAACTGCTCCTGCATGATTCCCATCAGCAGCCCCTCCACCTCGAGGATGTCGAGGGTATTGACCTTGTCCTCGACCATTCGCGCCACGTTGAGGGTCTCCACCAGCGGCGGAACTTCCTTTTTAAGGATCTCGCCGAGGAGGCGGCAGATCCCCTCCTCGAGCTCTTCCCGCACATCGGCGGGGAGGCGTGCCGCCAGCTTGCCGAGGGAAACGCTGAAAAGGTAGCGCTCGGTCTTTTCGGCGACCAGACGTTCCAGGGATTGACGGGCTTCGGGAGCGCGCAGGGTCGCCAGCAGCCGCTGGCAAAGGAAGGTGCGCACCCGATCCACCCCCCCCTCGGGGAGAGCCTTTGTCAGCAGCGAAGCAAAGGAGCGGTCCTTGACACCGCCGATCCCCCCCTCCACCAGGGCCAGCGCCGTCTCCACGGCCCGCCGCCCCTGCACCGCCGCCACCGCCCGCTCCCGCACGAAGCGCCGGACTCCGGCAACCTTCTCGTAGGGGACTTTCTCCAGATAGACGCTCAAGGGGCGGTCGAGAAGGGCGTCGATACGCTCGCGCAGCATCGCCGAGACCTGAGCCTGGGTCTTCTCCTCCCGCAGCCAGCGGGCGAGCTCGTCCCCGGCCTTGTCGAGAAATTCGGGAATTCGGCCGTAGATCTTGTCGATATTGATAAACCCCGCCAACAGCCCCGAGAGCCCCCCGAGGGAATCGAGAAAGGCCTCGATCCCCTCCTTCCCCTTCGCCACCAGGCGCTCGCGGAATTCGGGGTCGTAGAGCATGCCGCCGAATTTTTCCAGAAGGGGCGGGACCTCCTTCTCCAGCTGGGCGAGGATCACCTCCACCAGATCGGCGGGGAGCAGGGCGCGGATGGTTCGCTCGGAACTCAGCCATTGCTCGGTCCGGGCATCGACGAACCCGGCCACGGCCCGGGCGACCTCCGCGGAGCGGAGAAAGTCGCCGATGCGCCCCTCGAGATGCCCCCGCAGGGCTTCGTAGCGCTCAGGGGTGAGAAAGCTCTCCAGGTCCCGGGCCAGCAGCTCGTCCCCCTTGCGCTGCAGGTAACCCCGGAGCCGCTCCTCGAACTCGGGGCTGTCCATGTAAGTATAGAGCGCCTTGCAGACCTTCCAGCGCAGCAGATCGGTGAGTTCCCGGAAGCGGCCGCGGAATTCGGCGGGGACCAGGGAGGCCAGGGGGCCGAGTTCGCGGTCGAGGAAGCCGCCGAGCTTTTCGTCCACCGCCCCGCGCAATTCGCGGCGGAACCCCTCCTTCTCCAGGGTGCGGCCGACATCGTCGGACGTCAGCAGGTGGGAGCCGACCATGGCGCCCATCCGCACCGCCAGCTCGCCGCGCTTGGCCGGGATGATTCCCGGAGTCAGGGGGAGGCGCACCCCGAAGAGATGCCAGGGCTTGAGGGGGCGAAAGAGCATGCGGATGGCGATGTAGTTGGTCACGTAGCCGATGAAGGCGCCGAGGAGAGGGGGGAGGAGATAAGGGAGAAACTGTTCGATGGCGGTCATTGTTTCCCTGTCGTTTTTTCGGGTGGGGAGTCCAGGGGCCGCCGGGCGGCCAGTCCTCTAATATAGCTGCAATTGGTTCTTCGCACAATACACCGAATTTGCTATAGTAATTCTCAATGCCAACCCCTACGTTTTCGAGGTGAACCGTGTCCGACTTTCCATCCAGAGCCGATGAAAAACCGCAGATTCGCGAAATGACCATTGATGACTTCTCCGACGTCTTCCACATCGGCGAAGAAATCTTCACCGCCGAATTTTCCCAGAGCCTCTACCGCACCTGGGATGAATACGAGATCACCACCCTGTTCAACAGCGACAGCGAACTCTGCCTCGTCGCCGAGGGTGAGGACGGCTCCATCCTCGGGTTTGCCCTCGGCACCACGGTCACCAAGCACAACTCGCCGTGGAAATACGGGTATCTGGTCTGGCTCGGGGTGCGCAAGGGGCTGCAGAAGGGGCAGGTCGGCCAGCGGCTCTTCACCGAGATCCGCCGCCGCATGCAAGAGCAGGCGGTGCGCATGATCATCATCGACACCGCCGCCGACAACGAAGGGGCGATCCGCTTCTTTAAAAAACAGGGCTTCGACAACATCCAGGAGCATGTCTACATGACTCTCAATCTCTCGCGTCAGGCGCGACGGAAGACCGGGAAAAAGATATGAACCCCCTGCTCAAGGAGGTCTGGAGGGCCATCGACCCCGAACGGCTGCGCACGATGTTTCTGGAGATGCTCGACATCTATTCGCCTTCGGGAAAAGAGGAGGATCTGCAGCTCTACCTGGAAGAACACCTCACGGCCGCAGGTTTCGCCGTCACCCGGCAGGTGGTGGAAGAGGACCGCTACAACCTCGAAGTGACCATGGGGGAGGGGGAGCCCTGGCTCTACCTGGTGGGGCACGTCGATACCGTCGCCGCCTGGGATCTGGATGAATACGGACCGAAGGAGGAAGCCGGTATCATTGCCGGCCTCGGCAGCGCCGACATGAAGGGGGGGTGTGCGGCGATGGTCGAGGCCTTTGTCGCCCTGGCGACCGCCCTCCCCGCCGACCAGCGGCCGTCGGTTGGGCTGCTGCTGGTGGTGGGGGAAGAAGAAAACGGCGACGGCAGCGCCGCTTTTTTGCAGAAGCGCCGCCCTCCCTGGGTGGTGATCGGCGAACCGACCTCCCTTTCCGCCTGTTTCGCCCACTACGGCTATCTCGAGGCCGGATTCGTCACCCGCGGCTGGAGGATCCATTCCTCCTTGCCGGAACTGGGCCACAACGCCGTGGAGTCGATGCTGCGGGTCCTGCTGCACCTCGGCAAGGACCCCCTCTTCGACCGGGAGACCTCCGGTCTGGTCTATTCGATCCGCGAGCTGAGTTCGGCTCGGGCCGGCTTTGTCGTCCCCGACCGCTGCGAAGCCTGGATCGACCTGCACCTCCCGCCGGAAATGCAGCCGGGGGCCGTCCAGGAGGCGATCCGCCTGCGGGCCGGAGAGGGGAAAAACTTCATCGCCGATCTCAACCTCGAAGTCAGCTTCGATTTCGCCTCCCAGGGGTACCGCCTCGGGGAGGAAAACCCCATCGCCGGGGAACTGGACAGGATTTATCACAAACTGGGAATGCCCCTGCGCCTCGACGCCTTTCGTTCCCATTCGGACGGCAATCTTTTTTTCCAGGCCGGGGTGCGCCCTCTGATCCTCGGCCCCGGGTCCCTGGAAACCGCCCATACCGCCGACGAGCAGACCTCGCTGGCCGAGGTCGTCGCCGCCGCCAGGATCTACGCCGCCATCGCCCTCTGTCCGCCTCCGGACGGAGAGGGGGCGCTTTCTACGCCCCTTCCATCTCAATGAGCGAGTGATCTCCGATGTTCATTCGCTGCGGCGCTCCGATCAGGCGCACCGAATCGCCGAGAATCGTCGAATGCAGAACCAGGTCGCGCACTTCGCTGTCGACGTTGACAATCGAGTCGCGAATGATGCTCTCGGCGATAACGCACCCCGGAGCGATAGAGACGTTGGGGCCGAGAATGCAGTTTCTCACCTTCGCCCCGGCGGCGATGTGCACCGGTTCGACGAGAACGGTGTTGATCGCCTCCCCGTGCACGTGATGGCGCCCCCGCAGCAGATAGCGGTTAGTCTCGAGGAGGGTTTCCGGCTTGCCGCAGTCGAGCCAGGCGTCGATTTCCGGGGCCCGGAACCTGAGGCCGTCGCGGATCATGCGCATGAAGACCGGCGGCAGGTAATATTCCCCCTTCACCGTCTCCCCGGCGGCGATGGTGCGCTCGAGGTAATCCATGAAGCCCCGACCATCCTTGAGATAGTAGAGCCCGACCTGGGCCAGACGGGAGATGGGGGTGTCCGGTTTCTCCACCATGCCGGTGATGTAGCCGTCGTTGACGACATTGACCCCGAAACGCTGGTAGTCCTCCACCTCCTTGGAATAGATCAGCCCGTCGGCGTCGGCGCAGAGTCGGGGGATGGCCGTTAGATCGGCGACGAAAATGGTATCGTTGAAGACGACCAGAACATCGTCCCCCTTCTCAATGAACGGGGCGGCCAGAGCCACGGCGTGGGCCGGACCGAGGCGCTGCTTCTGCACCGTGTAGCGGCAGGGGATTTGCGGAAATTTCTCCTTCATGAAGCCTTCGATCTGGGCGCTGTTTTCGTCGGTGATGAAGATGTATTCGGACGCCACCAGGGGGGCAAGGCGGCCGATGATGTGCTCGAGGACGGTTTTGCCGGCGACGTGCACCAGCGATTTGGCCTTGGTATGGGTGTGGGGGCGCAGGCGGGTTCCCTTGCCGGCCACCGGCAAAATGATCTTCATGTTTCCTCCGGAGACGTTGCCAGGATTCTTGTTCGGGGACCCTTTTTTTAGTCGGTCCCGTTTTGCCGATATTTGATGATAACCATAAACCGCCGGACGGCAAGGGGTGCGTGCGCGACGGCGTTCCACCAGGGAGAGAAACCATGAGCGACCGCATGACCCGCATCATGACCGAGGACGGCTCACTGCGCGCCGTCGCCGCCGTCACCACCGATCTGGTCGAGGAGTGCCGGCGCCGCCAGGACACCGATCCCACCGCCACCGTCGCTCTCGGACGCCTGGCCACCGGAGCGGCCCTCATGGGGAGCCTCCTCAAGGGGGAGCAGCGCCTGGCACTGATGATCGAGGGGAACGGCCCCCTCAAGAAACTCCACGCCGAAACCGATGCCTGCGGACAGGTGCGCGCTTCGATCAAGGAACCCGTCAGCGCCCTGCCGCTGCGACAGGGGAAGTTCGACGTGGCCGCGGCCGTCGGCCGGGCCGGATTCCTTCACGTCATCAAGGATCTCGGTCTCAAGGAACCCTACCGCGGCATGGTGCAGCTGCAAAGCGGAGAGATTGCCGAGGATCTCGCCTACTATCTGACGACCTCCGAGCAGGTCCCCTCGACGGTGGGCCTCGGAGTCTATCTCGACCCCGAACTCGGCGTGGCGGTGGCGGGCGGTTTTCTCATCCAGCTCCTCCCCGGCGGGGACGAATCGCTGATCCCCCTCATAGAGGCGAATCTGGCGGCACTGCCGGCAACGACCGAGCTGCTGCGCCAGGGGGAGGGTCCGGTCGAGATCCTGCAGCGGATCTTTACCGGCATCCCCTTTTCCGTCAAGGACGAGATACCCTTGAGTTTCCGCTGCAACTGCAGCCGCGAGCAGGTCGCGGGGATGCTGCGGTCCCTGGGGGAGAAGGAACTGCGGGAGATGGCCGCCGGCAGCGAGGAGACTACGGTCACCTGCGAGTTCTGCAAGGAACGCTACGGCTTCACTCCGGAAGAAATTGCCGCGTTCATCCCCTGATCCCCCAGCAACGTCAGCTCCAGGGGGGGACCCTCCTCCGCAACCGCGACAAGTGTTACGAGCCCGGTCTGAACCCCTCGACCCTGCAGATAGCGTTCGAGCAGCTCCCGACGCTTTTCCGCCAGGGCGAGGTCGTAGGGGGGAGACTCCCCGCCGGCACTTCGCACCGTCCCCCGCCACCGACTCCGGGGCTCGGCGGCAATCAGGGCCGCCAGGGGATCGAGAAGAGCGGGGCCGCCGGGGAGGGGGAGGACGGCTCCCCGGGCGAAAAGAATTTCTCCCGGATAGCTCAGGGACAGCGGGTCGACGGAATCGATCCGAACACCGGGAAGCGCCGCGGCCGCCGCCGAAATAGCGGCGACGTCGAGAGGGACCGGAGCCGGAGGACCGGCCGGGACGCAGGCAAAGAGAGAGAAAAAAAGGAGAAGGGGGGCAGTGCGCAGGATCATGTCGGCGTCCTTTCGTTTTTTTCCGGAAGAGGGGGATTTCCGGTGCTCCTTTCGGTGGAGCCGCCGAAGGCCCGATGGCTGCGCAGCAGGTCGAGGAGGAGACTTGCGGCGATGCCGTTGGCGATGCCGGTACCGAGAGCGAAGAGAAAAAAGAGGGGAAAGAGATTGAGCAGCCCCGGGTGGCGTACCAGCAGGAGCCAGGCGACCAGCAGTTGACCGGCGGCGTGGCCGCAGGCTCCGAGCGCGGAGACTCCCACCGGGCCGATTCGTTGTCCGAACAGGGCTTTGGCTCCGACCATCAGGGCCGTCGCCAGGGTCCCTCCGGCCAGGGAAAGGAAGAATCCGGGAGAAAAAAGGGATCCCAGGACCAGGGACCCGACACCGATGCGGGTCAGGGTCAGACTCCAGGCGGCCCGCCCCCCGTAGAGGAAGAGAGCCGTCAGGGTCAGGATATTGGCGAATCCGAGGCGGAACCAGGGGGCCGGGGAAGGGAGGAGGGCTTCCAGGGTATGCAGGGCCACGGCCAGGGCGGCGAAGAGCCCGAGAAAGATCCGGCGCCGCATCCTTTCCAGCTCTTCGGCTTCAGCGACTGAGGAGATCAAAGTCCCCATCCCTTTTCTTTCCCCCCTCGATGCGCACCAGCAGATTGTTGGGGACGCAGGCGAGGAGCTCGCCGTGACGGGCGATCTCCCCCATCCCCATGCAGACCTTGTGGGGACAGGAGGCGGAGACAATGCAGGCGTGACCGCCGGCGATATTCAGAACCGTCTCTCCTCGCGGCCCGGAGAGGCGAAGAGTGCGCTCCTGCTCCAGGGGCGCCCGGTAAACGATCCGCCCCCCCTGCTCGACGATGACTAACTCCCCCCTCTCCCCCGGTCGCAACAGGAGAAGAGAGAGGAGGGCGGCGGAAAAGAGGGCCAGAACCAGGACCCGGTCGAGGAGCGTGGTCCGCCTCAGCAGGTCTGCTAGGGCCACGTCACGGCTCCCTGCAACCCGGGACTTACGTGCCGGGAACCGTCTGCGGCCACCAGAATCACCTCGGCTCCGGGGAATTTTTCAAGAAGCCTCAGTCCCCCCTCGGGACCGAGAACGAAGGCGGCGGTCGCCAGGGCGTCAGCCAGGGCCGCGCTCTCGGCCACCACCGTCACGCTCTGGCAGCGGCGGGACGGGTAACCGGTGGCCGGGTCGAAGAGGTGATGATATCGCACTCCCCCGACCTCGAAATACCGTTCGTAATCCCCCGAGGTCACCACCGCCGTCGGGCCGAGGGAAAGGGTGGCCAGGAGCCTGCCGTCCTCCCGGGGATGCTGGATGCCGATGCGCCAGGGGCGCCCATTTCGATCGCCGAGCAGACGGATGTCCCCTCCGGCATTGATCGCTGCGCTTTTTACCCCCGCTCTGCGCAGAACGGCCGCGGCCCGGTCGACGGCGTAGCCCTTGGCGATGCCGCCGAGATCAACGGCAAGGTCCGGGGAGCGCTTGACGATGGTCTGCCCATCCCGGATCAGGTCTCCGACCCCCGTCCCTTCGAGGGCAGCGTCAATTTCGGCGGACGTCGGAACCCGCGGCGCCTCTCCTTCGACCCCCCACAACTCCTTGAGGCGACCGAGGGCCATATCGAAGGCGCCGTCACTGGCTGCGGCGACCCTCTCCCCGAGGGCGACAACCTCCGCCGTCTCGGCCGAAACCTCGAGAGCGCTGAGCGCCCCCGAGAGCCTGGCGACATCGCTTGCCGGGTCGTGGGGGGTCATCAGCGCCTCGATGCGGGCCATTACGGCAAAGGCCTCATCGATGGCCGCCGACGCCTCCCCTGCCGTCTTTCCCAGAACGGTGATTTCCACCACCGTCCCCATGATGATGCGACTGCGGCTCAGGTCCTCCTCTCTTTTGCCGGTACAGCGCTGGGTGCAGAAGAGAGCGACCAGGACCAGGACGGCGAGGAGGAGAGGAGGGCGAAGGAACCACGCCGGGGTGCGCCTCGCCTCTTCCGGCGGCGGCGAGGGCTTCATGCCTCGCCGGCGGTTTCGTCCTGACAGATCTCGCCGATCAGGTCGTATTCGGAGGAATCAGTGATCCTCAAGGGGACGATGGCGCCGATTTCCGCCTGGCCGGCGGTGATGTAGACCTGGCCGTCGACGTCGGGAGCCTGGCGGATGCTTCGCCCCCGCAGCAGCAGATCGGTCTCTTCGCTGACCCCCTCCACCAGCACCGGCTCGATGCGTCCGACCAGGGCCCGGTTCTTGCGAAAGGAAACCCGGCTCTGGGCTTTCATCAGCTTCTGGTAACGGCTCTTTTTGACCCGCTCGGGAATCTGCTCCTCGAGAGCCGCCGCGGCGGTTCCCTCCTCCCGCGAATAGCGGAAGACGCCGACCCTCTCGAAATGCCCCTCGTTGACGAAGGAGAGGAGGGCGGCAAACTGCTCTTCGGTTTCGCCGGGAAAACCGACGATAAAGGAGGTGCGCAGGGTGACGTCGGGAATTCTCTGCCGCACCCGAGCAAGCAGGGCGCGGATCGTTTGTTCGTCGACCCGACGATTCATCTTCTTGAGGATGGTGTCGTCGATGTGCTGAAGCGGGATGTCGAGGTAGTTGCAGATCTTCTCTTCGCTGGCCATCAGCTCGATGAGCTCGGGACCGATGGCGTCGGGGTAGGCATAGAGGAGACGCAGCCATTGCAGATCCTCGATCTTCACCAGGGCGCGCAGGAGATCCTCGAGGGAGGCGCCGTCTTCCCGATCCCGACCGTAGGCGGTGATGTCCTGGGCGATCAGGTTGATCTCCTTCACCCCTTCCGCCGTCAGGGTCCGCACCTCGGAGACGAGGGAGTCGATGGACCGGGAGCGCAGAGTCCCGCGCAACTGGGGGATGATGCAGTAGGAGCAGTGGTTGGAGCAGCCGTCGGCGATCTTGACGTAGGTCGAATAGAAGGGGGACGACTTGACCCGGGGGGTGGTGTGGTCGTAGAGGAAGTCGGGGAGGCCGACCTCATGGCGGGGCGCCTGGCCGGGGACATGGGCATCGAGGAGTTCGACGATCCGCGCCGCGTCCCCCGTCCCCATGAAGAGATCGACCTCCGGCAGTTCGCGCAACAGCTCCTCGCGGTAGCGCTGCGGCAGACATCCCGAGACGACCAGGAGCCTGCAGCGCCCGGTCTTCTTGTAGTCGGCGACCTCGAGGATCGTCTCCACCGACTCCTCCTTGGCGTCCTGAATGAAGGAGCAGGTATTGACGATGATAATGTCGGCCTTCGATTCGTCGGTGATGATTTCGAAGCGGTCGGTGGGGAGATGGCCGAGCATGACTTCGGCATCGACCAGGTTTTTCGGGCAGCCCAGGCTGACCAGGCTGACTTTCTGCTTGTCCAAATTCGCGGTCCTCAGATGAAATCGCCTCGCAGCGGAGGCGGTACGCTCGGTTCCCGGATCAGGAACGCATGTTGACGAATTGCAGTTCGACGTCGAGGTCTTTCCCCTTGAGCAGTTGAATGACGTCCTGCAGATCATCGATGTTTTTCGAGGTGACCCGCACCTGTTCCTCCATGATCTGCGCCTGAACCTTGAGCTTGGCCTCCTTGATCAGCTTGATGATCTCCTTGGCCTTTTCCGTGGGAATCCCCTGGACGATGGTCACCCGCTGCCGCACCGCCCCGCCCGAAGCCGGCTCCTTCTTGCCGAAATCGAGACATTTGGGAGAGACATTGCGCCGGACCAGCTTCCCCTTGAGAATATCGATGACCGCCTGCAGTTTGTAGTCGTCGGCCCCGAGGAGGACGATGGCGTCCTTTTCGAGGGTGACTTCGTTGTGGCTCCCCTTGAAATCAAAGCGCTGCTCAATCTCCTTGAGAGCCTGGTTGACCGCGTTATCGACTTCCTGCATGTCCACCTTGGATACGACATCGAAACTGGGCATCAAAAACCTCCATGGCCTTCGGGGGAGTCGGGGGACACAAACCCCATTGAATCAATCACTTGTAACACAGAAACGCCCCGGCTGAAAAGTCCGATTCCGGGGCGGCCACTTCCTGCTGTCGGAGAAAAGGTCTAAAAGCCCATTTCGCCGCCGGTGGGGCGGAGCACCTCGACGCCGGCCGGCAGAATGAAGCGGAACCGGCTGCTGCTCAGGCCGCGGTTGACGCGGACGTTGCTGAATTCGATGGTGGTGCGGTTGCCGTTGGGGTCGGTGACGGTCGAGGAGAGGATCGGCAGGATGTTGCCGGTGACCCCGCTTCGGGTGTAGGCCAGGACGGCGTCCCGGTCGACGACGATCTGCATCTGCTGCATCATCGCCGAGGTCCGCCGCGGACGGAGCTCAAGGATATAGTTCCCCTCCACATCCTGATTCGGCTCGGCCCAGGTGATGAGGAAATCCCGGGAAATGTTTCCGAGGCCGGTGAGGAAGGTCGTCGGGTCGTCGGCCCGCTCGCGGCTGGTAAAATCGATCTGCGACTCGATCACCTGGGCGTTCTCCGGCAGATAGACCCAGAGGGTTTTGCCGTCGGAGATGATCTCCTGGGTGGTGGGCTGGTCGTACTCCCAGTAAAACATGGTCAAAGGGACCCGGTCGGTCAGGGTGCGGTCGAAGAGGACCGACACCCGCCCCCGGCCGCGCTGAATTCGGTCGAGGGACTCCAGGCGCGACTCCTGAAAAAAATCGGCCTCGAAATCGACAATGGCCGAGGATGCGGTGCCGCGGGCACCGACCGCATCGATCCTGAAGGGGGTTTCCAGCGTCTTGATCACGTCGCTGAGGCCGATCCGCTCGTCGGCGGCCAGGCAGGCGTTTGCGGAAATCAGCAGCAGGACCAGCAAAATAGCAGCAATCTGTCTCATAGGGTCTCTCCTTAGGGCTTAGATGGAAATGATTCTATCACCAGTTCGCACCGAACGCACCGCCACCTGCCAGGTGGCCAGATCGAATTCGACGGTGCGCCCGTAATTTCCGCCGACATCCTCCGCCAGGAGGGGGAGGTTGAGGGCCTGCAGGGTGTCGCGGGCGGCGGAGATATTTCGGGTGCCGATGGCATTGGCCGGGACGCCGCCGGGAGGCTCGAACATGTTGGCACCGCCGACGATCACCGCGACGATCCGCTCGCGAAGCGCCCCCTGAAGGAGCATCTCCTCGACCATCAGGCGAATGGCGGTGTCGACGAACTTGCTCATCCGCACCTCCCTGATTCCCGGCCGCAGGGAGGGGAGAAGGGTGTGGGCGAGTCCCCCCACCCCGTTTTCCCGGTCGCACAGGACGATGCCCAGACAGCTCCCCAGGCCGTAGGTCACCAGAACGGCGGGCGCCCTGGCGACATGAAACTCGGAGATGCCGACGCGGATCCTGGAATTCATTCCTTCCCCCCCACCGCCCGCAGGAGAACGTCGAGGGAACCGGGATCGGGGAGGAGAAAGAAATGCCCCTTGATCGGCTCCAGATTCGGTTCCTTGCCGTGAAACTCGGTCTCGACCATCAGCGCCAGATCGCTGGCCTGACTCAGTTCGATCAGGACACAGTCGACCACCGCCCCGGCCATGTCGAAGGCCAGCAGGGGGATGGAGGGGATCAGGGTTATGTGCAGCAGGCTCCCCATGGCGCTGAGATAGGCCGAGGCCAGGATGTTGCCGACCTCCTTGAGCGTCGACTCCCCGAGCTCGTCGAGGGCCATCCCCTCCGCCTCCTTCCCCAGGAGACGGGAAATGAGCCGAAGGGCGGACTCCGCCGGGAAAATCAGAAGAATATTCCCCCGGGCGTCACCGAGGATCTGCAGGGTGACGCCGGCGACGACCCGCTCTGCTCCCCCCAGGAGTTCGGGGACCTGTCCGATGTCGGTCACGGTGATGCGCGGCACCCGCAGGTAGACGGTCTCGCCGATCAGCTGGGAGAGGGCGGTCGCCGCATGGCCCATCCCGATGTTGCTGATTTCCTTGAGGGCATCGAGCTGCCCTTCCGTCATGCTGGCATAGGTCATCGGCTGTCTCCTGGGACCCTGGAGAGGGGAGCGACGGTGCGCTCCTCGAGGAGGTACTGGGGATCGATAATGAAAATGATGCTGCCGTCGCCAATGACGGTGGCGCCGCTGACCCCGGCCAGGGAATCGAGGGGAAAGGCGAGGGTCTTGACGAAGGCCTCGCGCTGCCCGCAGAATCGGTCGACCACCAGGCCGACCCGGCGTCCCCGACCCTCGGTGATCACTACCGAAATCGACCCCTCGGAGGGGTTCTTGGGGAGCCCGAGGATCTTGTGCAGCGACAACAGGGGGACCATTTCCTCGCCGAGCTGGATCACCGCCTTGCGCCCCGAGGTCTGGATTCCCTCCCGGGGAAGGTCGAGAGTCCGTTCGACCTTGGTAATGGGTATGCCGATGGTGCGACCGGAGCACTCCACGAGGAGGATCTGGATAATGGCCACCGACAGGGGGAGCTTGAGACGCATGCGGGTCCCCTTTCCCGGTTCGGAAAGGATCTCCAGCCCGCCGCCGAGGTTTTCCACCGCCGATTTGACGACATCCATGCCGACTCCGCGACCGGAGGTTTCCGTAATTTCGGTTGCCGTGGAAAAGCCCGGGATGCACACCAGCTGCAGGGCCTCGCGATCCCGCAGGGACCGGGCCTGGGCAGGAGAGATCAGCCCTTTGGCGACCGCCTTCTGGCGGATGACCAGGGCATCGATCCCCCGTCCGTTGTCGGCGACCTCGAGAAGGACCATGTCCCTTTCCCGCCAGGCACGGACAACGACCTCCCCCTGCTCCTCGATTCCGTGGTCAACGGCATTGCGCACCATGTGCACCAGGGGATCGGCCAGGCCCTCGAGAATCGCCCGGTCCAGTTCCACCTCCTCCCCTTCCACCCGCAGCACCACCTCCTTGCCGGTCTTGCGGGAAAGATCCCGCACCAGGCGCGGCAGATGGCCGGTGATGCTCTCCAGCGGCATCATCCTCACCTGCAGCACGTTGTGGTGCAGGGCGCTGATCAGGCGGGCCAGGTGATCGAGCCCCCCCTGGACATCGGACCAGCGTTCCTGGCGGGAGGCCGTCTGCAACATATAGCGTTGCGTGATCAACTCCCCGGTCAGATTGATGAAGTGGTCGAGGAGGTCGGTTCGCACCCGCACCGTCTGAGGCTGCGCCTCCCGGCGGACCCTTTTCGGCGGCGCGACGGAGGAGGCGGGGCGAAAGACCCGGGCGACGTCGCTGACCCCCGAGAGGAGTTCGACGACCCGGTCCGGGTCCAACTCCGAATCCAGGGTCAGTTCCATGCGCCGTATTTCCCCCCCTTTGCGCAACTGCGCCTCGCTGGGAACGCTCATCACCAGGGTGCCGAGGCGACCCGCTTCCCGAAGGAGGAGGAGAAAGCGAGCCGAGGGGGCCATCGCCTCCGGAGTCAGTTCAACCACCAGGCGGAGGGAGGAAGGGTCGACGGAGAGGGGGGAGGTTTCAACAGCATCGCCGGCGGGAAACGATTCCCCGACCGGAGGGGGGTCGGAAATGAGTTCGAGTTCGGCGTCGAATTCTTCCGTCCCCTGTTCCTTGCCGGCGGCGAGGAAGGCGGCGATCGGTCGTTCGACCCGGTCGGCCTCGATGTCGGCCAGAAGCCCCTCGAGGAGGTCTATTCCGCCGAGGAGCCGGTCGACGGCGGCCGAAGGGACGGCGCCGCTCTTGCGAAAACCATCCATGTAGTCTTCGAGGTGATGGGCGAGTTCGGTGGTGCGGTCGTACCCCATGGAAGCCGCCATCCCCTTGACCGAATGGGCTTCACGGAAGAGGGAATCGATCCCCTCGCGGTCGGAGGGATTCTTCTCCAGGTTGATGAGGAGGGTGCTCATGCTCCGGAGATGTTCTTTGGACTCGGAGAGGAACATCCCCTTGTATTTGGACATATCCATGGGCGAACCTTTGCGGGCGAAGGACGGAGGCAAAAGGACCGGGCGGAGACCGAACCTTTCTCAGCCCTGACCGAGAACCCGCCGCACTACGTCGAGGACTCGCTGTTCCTGAAACGGCTTGACAATGAAATCCCTTGCGCCGGCCTCCACCGCCTCCACCACCAGGGCGTCCTGTCCGAGTGCGCTGCACATCACGACCCGGGCGTTGGGATCGATGAGGTTGATCTCCTGAAGAGCCTCGATTCCGCTCTTCAGGGGCATAACGATATCCATGGTCACCAGGTCCGGCTTGAATTCCTGGAATTTTTCCACCGCCTCGACGCCGTTGGCGGCTTCGCCGACAATGGAGTAGCCCCCCTTGACGAAGATGTCCCTGAGCATGTTGCGCATGAACAAGGCATCATCTACGATCAGCACCTTGGGCCCCATTATTTTCCTCCTGTCAAAGTCCTAAACGGTTTCCAGGCTGGCCAGCAGCCGCGTGGTATCCAGCAGATTGATCATCGTTCCCTGGTAATTGAGCACCGCCCGGATGTAGAGCTGCTCCTGCTGCTCCCTCGGGAAGGGGAGGAGCGCCTCGGCATCCATGGGGATGATTCGGCGAATGGAGGCCACGGCCAGGGCCAGGGAGCAGACCTCCGGCGGGAGCACGACGACCCGGTGATCCCTTCCCCCGGAAGGAAAACCGAGGTAGGAGGCCAGATCGAGAACCGGAAGGATGTTGCCGTGAAAATTGATGGCGCCGAGGACGTGATTCGGAGCCCGGGGGATGTAATGGAGGAGCGGCGATTCGACGACCTCCTGGATGAGAGCCACCTCCAGTCCGAAGGTCTCCTCCCCCAGTTGAAAGATCAGAACCTGTTCCATGATCCCCTCAGCCCTTCTCTGTCCCCACCTGGAAACGCTTGACCACATCGAGGAGATTTTCGGCCAGGGCCGAGAGGGCCTGCGCCGAATGGGCCATATCCTCCATGGATGCCGCCTGCTGTTCGGACGCCGCAGAAACCTCCTCGGTGGCGGCCGCGTTGTCGGTTACCACCTTGGAAATCTCGTCGATGGCCACCACCAGCTCCCTGGCCCCGTCGGTCTGCTTCTGGGAGAGCTCGGCGATTCCCGTCGCCTTGACCTGGGTGCCGAGGGCGGTCTGAATGATCGCCTCGAAGGCCTGACCGGTGCTGTCGAGAGCCTCCCGGCCGGCATCCATCTCGCCGATGCTCTCCTTCATCGAGGCCTGGACCTTCTGATTTTCCTCGCGAATGGCGCCGATGAGGTCGGTGATCTCCCCGGCCGAGCGCCCTGTGGAGTCGGCGAGCTTGCTGATCTCCTCGGCGACCACGGCGAAGCCGCGGCCGTATTCCCCGGCCCGGGCCGCCTCGATGGTGGCATTGAGGGCCAGCAGGTTGGTCTTCTGGGCGATGCCGGTGATGACCTCGACGATCTTGCCGATCTTCTGGACCTGGGTGCCGAAGGAGACGATCTGCGCTCCGTTCTGCTCGACTTCGCCGAGGACCTGCTTCATCTTCTTCATCGCCGCCCGGGCGAGATCTCCGCCGCGCTGCGCATTGTCGGCCGTATCCCGGGCCGAATCCTCCACCCTGTCGGCCGAGGCGGCGACCATGTCGATGGAGGTCGCCATCTCCTTGATCAGATGCGAGCAGCGCTCGATCATCTCCGCCTGGGTTTCGGCCCCGCGACTGACCTGCTCGATGGTGTTGGTGACCTCGTGAGCCGAGGCGGTGATCTGCTGAGAAGTCGCCGAAAGGTTCTGGGACGACTCGGCAACCTTGGTCGAGGAGGTGCGGATGTAGCCGACCAGTTCGCGCAGGCTCTCCACCACCCGGTTCAGCGACAGGGCCAGATCATGGGTCTCATCGGGAAAGAGCGTGCTGCGCAGGCGCACCACCCGCGAAAGGTTGCCGTTGCTGAGATTTTCTGCGGCCTCGGTGAGGTGGCGGATGTTGGCGGTAAAGGCCTTGGAAAAGATCGACCCGAGGATAAGCCCGACCAGGATGGCGACGCTCACCGTCACCAGCTGCTGCCACTCCTCGGGTATCCCCAGATGGGGTGCGACAACGTTCAGCAGCACGATGGAGGCCACCACAATAATGAAGCCCATGATGAACTTATAGCTGATGTCTATGCGCATTGGCCCACTCCTTTTGCAATCCCGGAAAAATTGACAATTGATCGATTTCAGCTGAGGATTCGTCCCCCGAAGGTCCAGGAACCTGAAAGACCCTAGAGCTTCCGGTAGATGCGCTCGGCGGGAAAGGCGACGTGAAACAGCCCTCTGACCTCGCCCGGCAACGTCTCGGCTCTCCCCAGCACCAGATAGCCCCCGGAAGGAAGGACGGCGGCGACTCTGGAAAGGATCGTTTCCTGGTCCCGACGGCCGAAGTAAATCAGCACATTGCGACAGAGGATCAGATCCGCCGGCGGATAGGCCCCGGAATCGAGGATGTTCCGGCACTCGAAACGCACCTTCTCGCGGATCGACCGGCTGAGCCGGAATTCGCGACCTTCCTCGGAAAAATAACGATTCAGGACCGCTTCGGGAACCTCGACGAGGCGCTGGGCGTCATAGAGTCCTTCCCGGGCCCTCTCCAGGACCGCCGGGCTCAGGTCGGTGCCGAGAATGGATATCTGCACCTCCGGAGCCAAAGACTCGGCGAGAAGGGCCAGGGAATAGGGCTCTTCGCCGGCGGCGCAGCCGAGACTCCACAGCCGCACCTCCCGTCGACCCTCCTCGCTGGCCCGAGCGACCAATTCGGGGAGAACCACCCCCTCAAGGACGGCGAAGGTCGAGGGATTGCGGAAGAACTGGGAGACATGAATCGTCAGGGCCGCCAGGAGCGCCGTGACTTCCTCGGGCTCCCGGCGCAGCACCTCCAGGTAGGGGCCCGGGGCATGAAACCCCCGCGCCCGCACCCGGGTGGCAATCCGCCGCTTGATGCAACGGTCCTTGTACATGCCGAGGTCGATCCCCCGCTCCTGCAAGAGATGGAGGCGAACGGCCTCAAAATCCTCCTCGGTAAAATCGCTCCCGACAAAAGGAGCCGGATGTTGTGTCCCCGAAGCTCTCCGGTCCACGCAAACCCCGCCTGGTATTAAGCAATTTTCGGTCCAAAATACGAAGATCGCTGATCAATTCCCGGACGGCTGGCCACCGGAAGCGAAATGATTAAATCCCGCCGGAGCCGGGTGAAGGAGACGGCCGTCGCCGGTCCTGACGGAGAGTCCCTCGGCATTTGCTGTCACCGTTCCGATGCGCGTCAGGGGGAGGTCGAGGCGGCGGGCCAGGGCGCAAAGAGCCTCCTTTTGCCCGGCCGGGGCGGTAAAGAGGAGTTCGTAATCCTCGCCGCCGCTCCAGGCCAGCTCGATCCGGGAGGGATCGGCAGACAGACCCTCTCGAAAGAGCGCGGAGAGGGGGAGCGCTTCCTCCTCGAGGAGGGCACCGACGCCTGAGGCCTCGAGGAGATGGCCGAGGTCGGCAAGGACACCGTCGGAGACGTCAATCATCGCCGAAGGGAGCTTGGCCTCGGCCAGGGCCCGTCCGAGAAGGGTGCGGGCCGTCGGATCATGGTGGCGTGCGGCCAGTGCCGGAGCCGGAACCTCTCCTCTCTGGAGAAGATGCAGGGCCAGGGCACTGTCGCCGACGGTCCCGGAAAGGTAGATGCCGTCGCCGACGACGGCGCCGCTCCGGCGCACCAACTCCCCCTCGGCCACGCTCCCTTCGGCGGTGACGGAAATGAGCAACGGGCCGGGGGATCGGCAGGTGTCCCCCCCCGCCAGGACCGCGCCATAGGCGGCGGCAGACTCGAGAAAACCGTCGATGAAGGCGTCGAGATCCTCAAGACCAAGATCGGCGGGGACTCCCAGTCCGAGGTAAAGATAGCGGGGAACACCGCCCATTGCTGCGATATCACTGACATTTACCGCAACGCTCTTGCGTCCGAGCGTTTTGAGGTCCGTAAAGGCGCGGCGGAAATGGACGTCCTCGATCAGCAGATCGGTGGTGGTCAGGAGGAGCTCCCCGGCCGGCAGGGACAGAGCGGCGCAATCGTCGCCGATGGCGACCCGGACGGCCGGAACGCTTGCGGCCCGACGGCGGATCCGCTCGATAAAACCGAACTCGCCGAGGGCGGCGAGATTCACGCGGTCCCCTTCAGCGCCGCGGCCAGAACCTCGTCCATGGTGCGGGCCAGAACGAATTCGACCTTCTTGCGCAGGTGACGGGGAATATCCTCGAGATCCTTCTCGTTGCGCCGGGGAATGATGATGGTGCCGATGTGGGCCTGCACCGCCGCCAGGACCTTTTCCTTGAGGCCGCCGATGGGAAGAACCTTCCCGCGCAGGGTGATCTCGCCGGTCATCGCCACGTCCTTGCTGACCCGGCGGCCGGAAAGGGCCGAGATCAGCGCCGTGGCCATGGTCACCCCGGCGCTCGGGCCGTCCTTGGGGATCGCCCCGGCGGGGACATGGACATGCAGATCGATCGTTTCGAAAATATCGGGATCGATCCCCAGCTCCACGGCGTGCGCCCGGGCATAGGAGAGGGCGGCCTGGGCACTCTCCTTCATGACGTCGCCGAGCTGACCGGTGAGCGTCAGGTTCCCCTTCCCCTTCATGGTGCTGACCTCGATATAGAGGATTTCGCCGCCGACTTCCGTCCAGGCCAGGCCGGTGGCCACGCCGATCTCGTCCTCCCGGCGCTCCTCCTCGGGGAGGTAGCGGGGCGCTCCGAGGAAACGGGTCACGGCCGTCTCGGTGACCAGCACCGGGTCTTTGCGCCCCTCGGCGACCCGGCGGGCCACCTTGCGGCAGATACTCCCCAGCTCCCGCTCCAGGTTGCGTAGCCCCGATTCGGCGGTGTACCCGGTAATCAGTTTCATGATCGCATTGTCGGAGAAACGCACGTTCCCCTTCTTGAGTCCGTTGGCCTTCTGCTGGCGGGGGACCAGGTACTGCCGGGCAATGGAGAGTTTTTCCTCCGCCGTATACCCCGCCAGGCGAATCACCTCGAGACGGTCCTTGAGGGCCGAGGGGATCGGGTCCATGACGTTGGCCGTGGCGATAAACATCACGTTGGAGAGGTCAAAGGGGAGATTGATGTAGTGGTCGGAAAAGGCGTGATTCTGCTCGGGGTCGAGAAGTTCGAGGAGGGCCGAGGAGGGATCGCCGCGGAAATCGGCGCCGATCTTGTCGAGTTCGTCGAGCATGAAGACCGGGTTGCTGGTCCCGGCCTGCTTGATTCCCTGGATGATCCGCCCCGGAAGCGCCCCGACGTAGGTGCGGCGATGGCCGCGGATCTCGGCCTCATCCCGAACTCCGCCCAGGGAGAGCCGGACGAACTCCCGCCCGAGGGCGCGGGCGATGGAGCGGCCGAGACTCGTTTTGCCGACCCCCGGGGGGCCGACGAAACAGAGCACCGGCCCCTTGAGCTCCTTCTTGAGTTTGCGCACGGCGAGGAATTCGAGGATGCGCTCCTTGACCTTCTCCAGATTATAGTGGTCCTCGTCGAGGACCTTGCGCGCCTTCTTCAGATCGAGGTTGTCCCGGGTCGTCCTGCTCCAGGGGAGCTCCACCAGCCAGTCCATGTAGGTACGCAGGATAGAATACTCGGCGGCCTCCGGGTGCATGGTTTCCAGGCGCTTGAGTTGTTTTTCGGCCTCACCCCTGGCCGTCTCGGGGAGACCGGCCGCCTCCAGCTTCTGCCGGAGCTCGGCGATCTCCTCGGCGCGGGCGTCGGCTTCCCCCAGCTCGGACTGAATGGCCCGCAGCTGCTCCCGGAGAAAATATTCCCGCTGCGATTTTCCCATCTCCTCCTTGGCCTGGCTCTGGATACGGTTTTGCACCGACATCAGCTCCAGCTCCTTGGCCAGGAGATCCTTGACCCTCCGCAGCCGCTCGAGGGGGTCGAGAACTTCGATCAGCTCCTGGGCGCTGGCGACCTTGAGACCCATGTTGCTGGCCACAAGGTCGGCGAGGCTCCCCGGGTCTTCGATATTCTCCACCACCACCATGACCTCGGGAGCGAGGGTCCTTCCCATATTGAGCAGCTCGGCGAGCTGGTCCCGCACGGTGCGCATCAGGGCTTCGACCTCGAGGGGGAGCTCGCTGAGGCGGGGCTCGACCAGGCGCTCGATCCGGGCGGTAAAGAAGGGGGCCTCGGACGTGAATGCCTCGAGGCGACCCTTGGCCAGCCCCTGCACCAGAATCTTGACCCGCCCGTCGGGGAGTTTGAGCATACGCATGATCATCGCCACCGTGCCGACGGTAAAGATGTCTTCGGGCTGCGGTTCTTCCTCCCCCATCTCCCTCTGCGTGGCGAGAAAGATCATCCGGTCCCGGGAAAGAGCGGCCTCCACGGCGGCGATCGATTTCTCCCGTCCGACGAAGAGGGGGAGAATCATATAGGGGAAGATAACCACATCCCGCACGGGCAAAAGGGGGAGTTCATTCGGAATATTCAAATCGCGGTTTTCGGTGGGTTGGGCCAAGATTCCTCCGGCGGGGCTGATCAGACTCTGGATGGATTAACCGGTCGCTGCGCCCCTGAAGACGCTCCGATAGGGGGAGTGCCGGCGACGGCTTTAACATACTGGAGCTTACCGGGAATGTCCAGCCGGAAAAGGCGCTCAGAGCCTCGGTCCCTTGCCGGCAAGCGGGGTTCCCTCTCCCTTTTTCACCCCCCCTTGATGGGAAAAACATGGCGGATCTCTTTAAAGTGATCCGGACCCTCCCCGGGAGAAAAGGTACGCTCAATCAGAGACGCCTGGCCGTCGCCGGAGACCATCAGGACGGTCGAAGACCGGGTACCGTAGGCCGGGGAGAGGATGAAAGGGGGCGAGAGGAGGCGCTCCCAGGGGAGGCCGAAGCCGGTGTCGGGGAGTTCGCTGTCCGGGGGGACGTTCCGGTCGGCCAGGAGGGCGAAGAGATCGGCCTCCAGGGAAGATCCCGAAAGGGCAAGGGCGGAGGCGAGGGCCCTCCGGCAGCGGACGACCTTCGGCCAGGGGGTATCCAGAAGGGCGTTGCTCAGGCCGTAGAGTCCAGGGGACAGGAGGCGGACGCCGTCGACGCGATTGGAGAGATACCAGAGATTCTCCGGCGTACCGGCCAGGAGATTGAAGCCGGGATAGGTCCCCGCCTCGGCGTTCAACTGCGAGAGAAAGTCCTCGGGGCTCTCTTCCCCGGCCAGAAATCCCTTCACCAGCTCCCCCCGGGAACGGCCCCCCGTCATGGTCCGGTCCGCCTCGCGGACATTGGTCACCGCCGACCAACGACCGTCCCGGGTCACCCCCAGCCAGGTCCCGCCTCTTCGCAGGTCGCGCCCGGCCAGCAGGCGCGGCGACTCCGGCCAGAAGCGCGCCGGAGCGGTCGGGCGGTCGTAGAACTCGTCGCGATTGGCGGCGAGGATCAGCGGATAGTCGGGATGGCTGCGGTAAGCAAGGAGAATAAGACACATGGGGGCAGAATCAACTCCACTTCTTCGGTGCGAGAATTTTCCGGCTTTTCATGGGCAGGGTCTCGGCGAGGCACAACGGCGAATAAAAAAGGGGACGACCTGCCGGCCGGCCCCCGATTTATTGCTGTCTCGGCGCTGGAATCGTTTCACGGCTACTTGCCGCGTCCCTCCGCCAGGCGCTCCCGGGCCTTTTTCGCCTCGTCGGAGAGGGGGAAGGTGTCGACCACCTTCTGCAGAATCAACCGGCTATTCTTGTCGTCGCCGAGGGCCTTGAAGGCCAGACCCTGCTTGAGAAGGGCGGCAGCGACCTTGGGGTGGTCGCCATACTGTTGAATGACCTCCTGGAACTGCAGGATCGCATCCTCGTATTTTTTTTCCCCGTAATAGGATTCGCCGACCCAGTACTGGGCATTGACCGCCAGGGGATCCTTCGGATAGCGCTTGACAAAGTCCTGGAGAAGCTTGCGCCCTTCGGCAAAGGCCGATTTCTTCTGGATCAGATCCAGACCCTGCTCATAGAGGGCCGCAGCTGAATCGCCCTGCGGCGACAGGGTCTCCGCATTCAGGCTCTGAGACGAGGATCGTTTCTCCAGACGGTCAATGCGCGCTTCGATGGCGCCGACCTTGAGCCCGAGGTCTTCCCGCACCATGGAGAGGTCGTCGTGAAGCTCCCGCTGCTTCCGGGTCATGTCCTCGAAGCGCCCCCCAACGGACTGAAGCTCGACCCGCAGCGCATCGACTCCGGCCTGCAGGTCGGCCTGACTGCGCGCCATCTGCAGCAACCGGTCATCCGGTCCGGCACTGCGCTGAGCGCTCAGATCCCGCTCCACCGCGGCCAGTCGCCGCTTCATCTCCTCGAGATCGCGCTCCAGGCGCAGTTCGTTCTGGGTCGGGATACATCCCGAGAGAATCCCCAGCAGACCTGCGGCCAGCATGAACCTTTTCCATCCCTTTTGCACCGGCATCCTCCAAAAAAATGAGGCCGCGCCGGAGCGCGGCCTCGGTCAACCGTTTTTCTTAGCGAAGGGGTTTGAACTCGGCCCGCCGGTTCTTGGCCCAGGCCTCTTCCCCGTGACCGGGATCGAGAGGCATCTCTTCGCCGTAGGAGATGATCGACAGGCGGTTGGCCGCAACGCCGAGGGTTTCGAGGTAGCTTTTGGCCGCCATCGCCCGGCGCTCGCCGAGTGCCAGGTTGTACTCGTCCGAGCCGCGCTCGTCGCAATGACCTTCGATGCGCAGTTGAACCGAAGAGTTGGCCTTCAAGTAGGCGGCGTTGCCGGCCAGGGTCGCCCGAGCCTCATCGGTGAGGGTGTACTGGTCGAATTCAAAAAAGATTCTCTGCAGAGTTGCAACGACCGCATCAGCCTGGGTCGCGCTCTCGCTCACCGGTGCCTCGGTCATGGACCCGTCCTGCATGCCGGTCATTCCGGCGGGTGCCTCATCGGCCTGGGCCACAGGGGCCTCAGGAGCAGGCGCCGGTTTCTTCGCGCAACCGGTGACAAGCAGGGCACTCAGGGCGACGACAAGCAGCAAACGTAGAATGATCATGTTCTTCATACTCTTCCACTCCTTTGGTATTGGCGGATGTCTCACCGCGGATTCAATGCACAGGTTTCCTGAAATAAAACGCATTTAACTCTACTACAACCTGATGAAAAAACAAACTCAATTACCAGGGTCCCGACCAGGCCGGGTGGCTGGCGCTCCCCCCGTCGGCCGAAATGAGCCGGGAACCGCTGCCGTCGGCGCGCATGACGTGGATCGCCTTCTCGCCGCTGGCGTCGGAGGAATAGACGATAAAACGGCCGTCGGGGCTCCACCGGGGATGCTCCTTGTTCCCGGGCCCGAAGGTCAGACGCCGTTCGTCGCTGCCGTCCGGACGGAGGGAGTAGAGATCAAAACGCCCCTCCTCGAGGCGACTGAAGACGATGCGGTCCCCCTTGGGGCTCCAGGCGGGGGTGGCGTTGTATTTCCCTTCGGCCGTCAGGCGGCGCACCGCGCCGCTGACGACGTCGACAACGAAGATGTGGGGGTTGCCGAGTCGGTCGGAAACGAAGGCCATCGCGTCCCCCCGAGGGCTCCAGCTGGCATCGACATCGATCCCCCACTGGTTGGTCAGCCGCTTGTGCAAGGTGCCGTCGGTGCCGATGAGGTAGAGCTCGCTGTTGCCGTCCTTGGAGAGGGTCAGGGCGATCTCCCGCCCGCCGGGACTGTAGCGCCCGGAAATATTGAGCCCCTGGCGATAGGAGAGGCGAGCCTCGGCCCCGGAGTAGATCTCCTTGCGATAGAGATCGGGATTTCCCGCCTTGTAGGAGGTGAAGATCAGCTCTTTGCCGAGGGGGGAGAAGTCGGGGTTGAGCACGATGGAGCGGTGATCGGTGATCCGCTGCGGATTGTGGCCGTCCACCTCCATCAGGTAGAGTTCCTTGTGTCCGCTGCGGCGGGAGATGTAAGCGATGCGGGTGTTGAAGGGACCTTCCTCGCCGGTGAGCCCCTTGAGAATCTGGTCGGCGAAGGAATGGGCCATGCGCCGCAGATCGGCGCGCTTGCCGAGATAGCGCCGGCCGACGAGGAGGCGCCGGCCGGGAACGTCGTAGATGCGCATTTCCAGGGAAAGCTCCTCGCCGCGCAGGGAATAGGCCCCCTTGACCACAGCCTGGGCGCCGAGAAGGCGCCACTGCTCGAAGTCGACCTCGGTGCTGGAAAGGCCGAGGCGCCCGGCGTCGTCGAGAAATGCGGCGGGATCGACCAGAGTGAAGAGGCCGCTGAGGTCGAGGTCGCCCCTCAGCACCTCGTCGATTTCCGTTGCCACTTCGGGGCGGACGACGCCGTCGAGAGGGAGAATCCGCGTCAGGGCCAGGGGAATGGTCTGCTGTCCCGGGGCGCGGATCTCGATGGGTGCCGCCGCAAGGGGCGCGGCGAGGATAAGGCAGAGACTGATCAACAACAGGGTACGGCGCATATTAGTCCTTAAGAAGATCCTTGAGATTGAAAACGACCTCCAGTTCAAGCCTCTCCCCCGGAGCGGTGGGAAGTTTCTTGATCTGGAGTATGGCGCTTTTGACCGAATCGTCGAATCGGGCATCCCCGGATTCGGCGTCGATTTTATAGTCCCTGAGGTTCCCTTCGGCATCGAAGGTCACCCGCACCTTCGCCTCCAGGTCGAGACGGCCGACCTGATAGCGGGAGAGGGTCCACGCCTGTTTATAGGCGGACTGAACCCAGGCGTCGTAGGAAACCCCGGACTCGCTGCCGCGGCCGTCCGGCATGCCGACGGGCGCATCGTCGGGTGCCCGGGCGCGGCGATCGTCGGCCAGGGCCGCCAGGGTCGCCTTGAGATCGGCAATCTCCTTTTTCCGGCGCATATCGTCGATCGCCGAGGACGGGGAATCGTCGGCTTTTGTGGTTCTCGCCGCCGGCGCGGTCGCCTTGGCAGGTGGGGTCGTTTTTGCGGCCGGCGGGGAGACCTTGACCGGCTCCGTCCTGGTTTTTACCGGGGGGGGCGGCGCCTTCGCCGGAAGCGGCGCCGGCTTGACCGGAGTTGCCGGCTTGATCGGAGGAGCATCGGGACGGCCGGCCCGGGGAGCCTTGACCGGAAGATTGGCGAGATCGACGTAGTAGACGGGGCGGCGCTCCTCCTCGAAACGGGGAAGGAGGGAGCCGGCGAAAAAGAAGATGATCAGGAGGTGTAATCCCAGGGACCCGAGGAGCGTCCTGCCGATGCCGGGATCGCTGCCCGACCGGATTCCCTGCCGTGTATTTACCATAGGAAGCATCGTTTCGTAGCGGATCTACTTTCCGTCTCAGGGTTCGGGTGTTTCAGCAACCATCCCCAGCTTTTCCACCCCCGCCCCCTTGACGGCGGCCATCACCTCGATGACCCGCCCATAGGGAACGTCGCGGTCGGCTTCGAGGAAGACCTCTTTGCTTTCGCGCTCGGAAAGGATCTGCTTGAGCACCGGGCCGAGCTTGGCGGCGCTCTCCACCTTCGACTTGCCGATGGTGATTCGCCCCTTTTTGTCGACGGTGACGATGAGCGGTTCCTTGATGGCGGCGAGGTTGGGGGCGTCCTGGACTTCGGGGAGGTTGACCTCGACCCCGCGCTCCATCATCGGCGCGGTGACCATGAAAATGATCAGGAGCACCAGCATGACGTCGACGAAGGGGGTGACGTTGATCTGGGAAAGGGAGCTGCGCCCCCGGGTGTCGCGACGGCCGACCTCCATCTATCCCCTCCGCACCATGCGCTGGACGATGTTGAGAAATTCCTGGCTGAAGTTATCCATCTCCCCCGTCAGAACATTGACCTTGTTGAGGAAGTGGTTGTAGGCCACCACCGCCGGAATCGCCGCCACCAGGCCGATGGCCGTGGCCACCAGCGCCTCGGAGATCCCCGGAGCGACCACCGCCAGAGAGGCGCTGCCGGTCTTGCCGATGCCGTGAAAGGAGTCCATGATCCCCCAGACGGTCCCGAAGAGGCCGATGAAGGGGGCGGTCGATCCGGTGGTGGCGAGAAAGGTCAGATATTTTTCCAGGCGGTGGGTTTCCTGGGTCATGGCCCGCCGCAGAGCGCGGCTCACATTCTCGGCGCTCGCCCCCTCGGCATGGAAGGCGGATTCTTCCCCTTCGCGGGGGCGCTGTCCCTTGACCATTTCCTGATATCCCTCGCGGAAGAGGACGGCGAGGGGGGAATGGGCATAGTCCTTGAGTCCCTGGCCGATGACATCGAAGCGCTTTTTGCTCCAGAAGAACTCGAGAAAGCGCTCCGAGTCGCTGGCGGCGCGGTGGATGACCCGCAGCTTGTGAAATATGATGGCCCAGGAGACCACGGAGAAATAGACGAGAATCAGCAGGACCAGTTTGACGACCAGGCCGGCATTGAGAATGAGGTCCAAGGTGTTCCTCCCTGTTGGTGTTATCTATTTGCGGCGTCGATTATCGGCCAGGAACCAGGACAAGTCAACCGCCTTCGCCCCAGGGGTCTCCGGCGAGCGGGGGGGGGCGGTTGTCAAGGAGGCCCGGGAGGGCTATCCTTTTTTCAGGCGACAGATTCGCCGGAAGGAGCCGTCATGCTCGACCTGGACCAGATCCGCGCTGCAGCCGACACCCTCAGGGGGCGCATTCACCGCACCCCGCTGATCCACTCCCATTACTTTACCGCGCGGACCGGCATCCCCGTCCACTTCAAGTGCGAAAACCTGCAACGCACCGGCTCCTTCAAAATCCGCGGCGCCTGCAACTTTCTCTCCCGGCAGACGGTAAAGGAGCTGCGCTCCGGAGTCGTCGCCGCCTCCGCCGGCAACCATGCCCAGGGGGTGGCCCATGCCGCCGCCCTCCTGGGGATCCCCGCCCTGATGGTGATGCCCGAGAGCACCCCCCTGGCCAAGCTCCTGGCCACGCAGGACTACGGCGCCGAGGTCGTTCTTCATGGCGCAAACTTTGACGACGCCCTCTCCCGGGCCAGGGAACTGGCGTCGGAGCGGGGGATGCTCCTCGTTCCGGCCTTCGACGATCCGGCGGTGATGGCCGGCCAGGGGACGGTGGGACTGGAGATCCTTGAAGACCTCCCCGAGGCCGAGACCCTCATCGTCCCCATCGGCGGCGGCGGACTGATCGCCGGCATCGCCGTGGCGGCCCGGGCGCTCAAACCAAATATCCGCATCGTCGGCGTCGAGGCCGCAGGCTCGCCGGCGGCCCTCCTCGCCCGCCGGCAGGGGGCGCCGGTCACCCTGGCCGCCGCAGCCTCCCTGGCCGACGGCATCGTCATCAAGCGGGTGGGCGAACAGACCTTTCCGATCATCGAAGCGCTGGTGGACGAGATCGTGACCGTCGAGGAGGATGCCATCGCCCAGGCGATCGTCAGCCTGATGGAAAAGGCCAAGCTCGTGACGGAGGGCGCCGGAGCCGTCTCCCTGGCGGCCCTCCTCTTCGGCAACCGGGCACTGCGGACCGGGCGGACCGTCTGCCTCCTTTCGGGGGGAAACATCGATGTCCAGACCCTGGCCCGGGTGGTGGAAAGAGCCATGATCGGGGAAGGGCGTTTTTTGAAGGTCTGCATCGAACTGGAGGACTCGCCGGGAGCCCTGGCCCGCCTCGCCGAACTTGTCGCCCGGATAGGAGCCAACATCTTTCACATCAGCCACGACCGGCGCAGCGCCGCGCTCCCCCTCGGCCGGGTCGAGGTTCATCTCGAACTGGAAACCCGGGGGCCGGAGCATATCCGGGACATCCTCGAAAATCTCCACGAGCAGGGATACGGCGCACGCCTGGTGCGCTGAGCCGTCTTGTGCAGGAACCCCCATGAGCGACCGCAGGCGAGCCAACCTGACCCTGATCGGCACCGTTCACCGCGACCCCCGGGGGTATGAGCGGCTGTCGGCCCTCCTCGAAAGGCTGCGTCCCCGACGCCTCACCCTGGAGATGAGCCCGGCCGCCCTCCTCTATCGTCAGAAGAGAGCGGGTCTCCTGTCGATACGCCTCGAAACGATTCTCAATGATCTCGCCGACGAACTGGGCCGCAGCCGAAAGGAGCTCGATGAGCATCCGACGGTGACTTCAATCCGCACCCTTCTCGCCCTCCCCTTCGAATACCGTGCCGCCGTCGATTTCGCAGAGCGCAGAGGCGCCTCCCTCGCCCTCATCGACGATTCGGCCATCTCGACCGCCAAACTGAAGAAGGTGGAGAGCGAGTTGATCACCCCTTGCAACCTGAGGATTCTCGTGGGGCTCCCCTCGACCGCTTCCGACCACAGAAGCGAAGGATACCAGACGGCCAAACAATTGATTTTCGGTCCCTTCGACCCCCCCTTAAACCTGGCCTATCTTCAGGGAAGACGGGGGCGGGAAGGAATCGGGGGGCGCGACCGGGGCATGGCAGAGGAAATCCGCAGGCAACTGGAGGGGGGCGCAAGGGGTCCTTTGGCGCACATCGGCGGCTGGGTGCATCTGATGGAAGACCCCCTGGGGGAGACGCTCTTCAGCCTCCTGGACGATCTGCAGCCGCGCCGCCTTCTCCTCGAATGACCGGGCGTCCCTCCGCCGCCCCGGCCAAAATCGGTGCGGCAAAGCGCGCCGTCGCCGAATCCGGGGAGCGCCGAAGGAAGCGCTCCAGCGATGGCCGGTCATCGATGTCCTCCCACGCTCCCACCTCCAGGTAGGAAAGACCGCAGGCCTCGGCCCGCGCCCGGGTTTCCGAAAGGACTGCGGCGGTACTCCAGGGGATCTGGCGGAAGAGCTCTGGATGATGGCGGCGCTCCCCGATGAGCACATAGCCGCCGTCCCGGGCAGGGATGGTCACCACCTCGGCCCGGGAGAGCGCGGAGAGGGCCTCTTTGACCAGGGTCGCCGGGAGGTCCGGACTGTCCGATCCGACCAGGGCCGCCCCCTCCCCTGCGCCCAGAAGGGCGCCAAGGGCCCGGGACAGGCGCATCCCGAGATCCCCCGGGCCCTGGGAGACGAGCGGCACCTGCGGAAAGGCGGTACGGAAGTACTCGGGATCTCCGGCATAGAAGATCACCGGCGAAAAGGACCCCCCGGACAGGGCTTCGACCGTCTCCTTAAGGGAAAGGCGATAAAGTTCCGCGGCCTGTGTCGCCGACAGGGGGGGAGTGAGGCGGGTCTTCACCTTCCCCGGCAGCGGCTCCTTGGCGAAGATCCCCAGGAGTATTTTTTTCTCATCCATCCGCAACTTATCCACCGTTTCCACAGACTTGTCCACAGCAGGCGTTTTACCGCCGGTCCCTTTCCACGAGGGCGAAGGCCGAATGGTTGTGGATCGATTCGAAGTTCTCGCACTCGACCTTGAACCAGACGATCTCGGGAACCTCGCTCAGACGCTCCGTCACCCCTCGGACCAGATCTTCGACAAACATCGGATTGTCGTAGGCCTGCTCGGTGACCGCCTTTTCGTCCTCGCGCTTAAGGAGGGAATAGACCGGGGCGCTGGCGCAGGACTCCACCCAGGCGATGAGATCCTCCAGCCAGATGTGCCCGGTATAGCGAATCTGTACGCTGATGGCGCTGCGCTGGTTGTGGGCGCCACGGGCGCTGATCTCCTTGGAGCAGGGGCACAGGGAGGTGACGGGAACGGTCACGCCGAGCACGAAATCGGACTCCTTGCCGAGGGAACCGGTCATCCGGCACTGGTATTCCATGAGGCCGCGCGAGCCGGAAACCGGCGCCGTTTTCTCGATGAAATAGGGGAACTCCATCTCCAGGTGGGCACTGGAGGCCTCCAGGCGCTCCTTCATCTCCACGAGAATGGTGTCGAGACTCTCGATGCTGATTTCGCCGTGGTACTGGTTGAGAATTTCGATGAAGCGGCTCATGTGGGTCCCCTTGAAGTGGTGGGGGAGGTCCACATACATGTTGATCCGGGCCACGGTGTGCTGATGGACCTTGCTCCTGTCCATGACGACGATCGGATAGCGGATATCCTTGACGCCGACCTTGTCGATGGCGATATTGCGGCTGTCGAGGGATTTCTGCAGGTCAGGCATGACGGTCATGTTTTTTTCCCCGGGAAAATGTTGCTGAAGGCGAAAAAAGGCGGGCGGGTTGTTCTAACGGAGATAGGCGGCCGGGTCGGCCATCCCGATCTCGGCAAAACCCTTGAGTCGCAGGACACAGGAATCGCATTCGCCGCAGGCCAATCCCTCGGGGGTCGGGTCGTAGCAGGAATGGGTCAGGGCGTAATCGACCCCGAGAGCCAGCCCCCTGCGGATAATTTCCCCCTTGCTCTGGGCGATGAGCGGCGTGTGGATGAGGTAGCGTCCCTCCCCCTCGACCGCCGCTTTGGTGGCGAGGTTGGCCATCGCCTCGAAGGCGGCGATATATTCGGGGCGGCAGTCCGGATAGCCGGAGTAGTCGAGGGCATTGACGCCGATGTAAATGTCGAAGGCGCCGAGGACCTCGGCCCAGGCGAGGGCGAAGGAGAGAAAAATCGTGTTGCGCGCCGGGACATAGGTCACCGGGATCGATGCGTCGATGTCGCGCCCCTTGGGGACGGCCGCGTCACTGGTCAGGGCGCTGCCGCCGATGCGCCGCAGGTCGATCTCCACCAGCTGGTGTTCCGCGGCGCCGATCAGGGGGGCGTTATGGCGGGCTTTTTCAATCTCGATGGAGTGGCGCTGGCCATAGGCGAAGCTCATGGCGTAGGGGGTAAATCCTTCGGCGCGGGCGATCGCAAGACAGGTGGTGGAGTCGAGTCCGCCGCTGTAGAGGATGACGGCTTTCTTGCTCATGGCTTGATTTCCTTATTCGGGCCGGTGGCGCACTGCGACCCGGCGGGCTAATGGACTTCGTAGAACGGCGCGGTCCCCAGCCGGTGAACCTTCAGGAGGTTGGTGGTTCCCGGCGCCGAGACCGGACTCCCCATGGTGATGACCACCACATCCCCTCGCTGCAAAACTCCGGCGGCGAGAACGGCTTCTTCCACCGCACGAATCTGCGCCTCCGTATCCCCCTCGATGTCGACGCGAAGCGACCGGACTCCGGCGTAGAGGGCCAACTGCCTGCGGACCCGCTGCGAGGGGGTGACGGCATAGATCGGCAGAGCCGGACGGTACTTGGCGACCAGCGCTGCCGTGCTCCCCGTCTGGGTAAAGGCCAGGATCGCTGCGGCGCCGGTATTTTCCGCCACCCGGCAGGCCGCCTGACCGATGGCCTCGGGAAGGCTGGGGAAGCGCTGAACCAGGGGACTCGGGTGATAATAACCCTCGTGAAGAGTCCGATCTCCCTCGATGTCCGTGGCGACCCGGACCATGACGGAAACGGCCTCCACGGGATATTTCCCCGAGGCGGTCTCCGCCGAGAGCATGACGGCATCGGTGCCGTCGAGAATGGCGTTGGCCACATCGGAGATTTCCGCCCGGGTCGGCCGGGGATGCTCGATCATGCTTTCGAGCATCTGGGTGGCGGTGATCACCGGCTTGCCGGCGGCGTTGCATTTGCGGATGATCCGCTTCTGGATCAGGGGAACCTTCTCCGGGCTCATCTCGACACCGAGGTCGCCGCGGGCCACCATGATTCCGTCGCTGGCTTCAAGGATGGCGTCGAAATCGGCCACCGCCTCGGGTTTTTCGATCTTGGAAATTATCCGGATCTCCGACCCCGCCGCCTGCAGAAGATCCCTCAACTCCTGGACATCCGTCGCACTGCGCACAAAGGAGAGGGCGACGTAATCGATCCCCTCGCCGATGCAGAATTGCAGGTCGTCCCGGTCCTTGGCGGTCAAGGCCGGCGACGAGACCTTGACCCCGGGGAGATTGATCCCCTTGCGGTCCTTGAGCACCCCCCCCTCGACGATGCGGCAGCGCACCTCGTCTCCGGAAATCGCCAGAACGGCAAGCTCCAGGAGTCCGTCGTCGAGGAGTATCCGGTCGCCGACCAGGACGTCGCCGGGGAGTTTGTCATAGGTGGTCGGGATGAGGGTGCGGGTCCCCAGGACGTTCCGGGTGGTGATGGTCACTTCCTCGCCGGTGCGCAAAGAGACTTCACCACCATCCATCTGGCCGGCCCGGATCTTGGGACCCTGCAGATCGCCGAGGATCGCCACCGCCCGCTGGCGCAGCCGGGAAATCTCGCGGATCCGCCGGATCAGCTCCCCCTTTCCCTCCTGGGCGCCGTGAGAGAAATTGAGTCGGAAAACTTCGGCCCCCGCCTCCATCAGTGCCCGCAACATTTCTTCCGAGTCGCAGGCCGGTCCGATTGTAGCGACAATCTTGGTGCGACAGAACATGACGCCTCCTGACCGGGAAGCCCCGGTAAAAAGCCCTCTTCGGGGCGGAAGAGGATTGCGTTCCGAACCCCTGGGCGCAAGGCCTAGTGGTGGTAGCGCCCCTGGCGCTCGGCATGGGCCTTGTCGGGTCCCTTGTGACAGCGAAAACAGCGCTCTTCCGTCACCTTCTGCTGTTCCAGCGGCGAGGAATCGCCGGGCATGACTGCAGCGGGAGTCTGCCAGGAATATTTTCCCGTCTCGTCCGTAAGTGTCACCGGTGCATAGGCCAGCTGCCAGTTGGCGCTGATCGCCTGGGTGTGGCAGCTGTCACACCCTCCGGGAGGGGGTATCGACTTCCAGGATGCGAACATGGTGCATCCCCAGCCGCAGAAAACGATCAGGGAGACAAGTAGGAGCGTTTTCTTCATCAATGACGATCTCCTGTGGATGGGACCCGGCCCCGGAACGGCGTGGAACTGCCGTCGGGGAGGGAAAAATTGTTTTGAACCAAGGATTTTACCCGGTCACTATAGCACAGGGGCAGAGGCCGGCAAACGGCAAAACGGTTGCCGGTCTCCACCGAATTGTGGTATTAATTGATTCTTTTACCAAGGGAGCACTTGAAGCTACCATGACTATACCTAAGCCGTTGCGCATCCTCCTGCTGTCCGGAGGCGCCCTGGCCCTGGTCGGAATTCTGACCGGGGCCGGTGCCTACCTCTATGTTTCCCGAACCCTGCCACGGGTCGATACCCTGGCCGACTACCGTCCGCCGATCATCACCCGGGTCTACAGCGAGGACGGAGCGATCATCGCCGAATTCTACAAGGAGCGACGCATCGTCGTCCCCGTAGCCACCATGCCGCGGCAGCTCATCGAGGCCTTCGTCGCCGCCGAAGATTCCAACTTTTTCCAGCACCAGGGGATCGACCTCCCCTCCATCCTCCGCGCCGCCCTCAAGAACCTGAAAGCCGGAGGGATCGTCCAAGGGGGGAGCACCATAACCCAGCAGGTGGCCAAAAGCCTCCTTCTTTCCCCGGAGAAGAAATTCGAGAGAAAATTCAAGGAAGCGATTCTCGCCCGGCGCATGGAGAAAAAACTCTCCAAGGACGATATCCTCTACCTCTACCTCAACCAGATCTATCTCGGCCACGGGGCCTACGGGGTCCAGGCGGCGGCAGAAAACTATTTCGACAAAAACATAGAGGACCTCACGCTCGGCGAACTGTCCCTCCTCGCCGGACTTCCCCAGGCCCCGAGCCGTTACTCCCCCTACCGCCACCTGGATCGCGCCAAGGAGCGCCAGAAATACGTCCTCGGCCGCATGGTCGAGGAGGGGTACATCACCAACGACCAGGCGACCGCGGCCATGGCGGAGACCCTGGTCATTCACCCCCGGGTGAACACCCACATCACCGAAGCCGCCTACTTCACCGAACAGGTTCGCCGCTACCTCGAGGAAACCTTCGGGGAGGACCGCCTCTATACCGCCGGCCTGGAGATTCAGACCACCATGAATCTCTCCATGCAGCAGGAGGCGCAAAAGGCCGTCCGCGAAAATCTGCGCGCTCACGACAAGCGCCAGGGTTTCCGAGGCCCTCTCCGGGTCCTCCACGGCGAAGAGGCCGAAACCTTTCTCGCCGAACAGACCTCGGCCTTCAGCGAGACCCCGCCGGAGGCCGGTGCCTATTTCGACGCCCTTCTGACCGGTGCCACCAAGGAGGGCCTCTCTCTGCAGCTCGGGTCCTTCCGGGGACAGATCCCCGCTGAACTGAGCCGGTGGGCCGGGTCCCTGCGCGTCATTTCCGCCACCGCCACTCCGACCTCTGTCTCTCAACTCCCCATCGGCTCCGTTCTCCAGGTGCGGGTCCAGGAAGTTCGCCCCGACGGCTCACTCCTTCTGGCCCTCGACCAGGAACCCCTCGCCCAGGGGGCGCTGATCGCCCTCGACCCTCGCAACGGCGAAGTCAAGGCGATGATCGGCGGATACGATTTCACCAGGAGCCAGTTCAACCGGGTGATTCAGGCCCACCGTCTCCCCGGCTCGGCCTTCAAACCGCTGATCTACGCGGCCGCCCTCGACAAGGGATACACCCCCGGTACCGTCCTCCTCGATACGCCTTTGATTTTCAAGGAAAAATCCGGCGCCGGGGAGGAAACGGAATGGAAACCGAAGAACTACGGCGACAAGTTCTACGGCGCCACCTCTCTGCGCACCGCCTTGACGCACTCGCACAACGTCATCACCATCCGGGTGCTCGAGGATATCGGCGTCGGCTACGCCGCCAACTACGCTCACAAGCTGGGTATCGTCTCGCCGATGGACAAGGACCTGACCCTGGCCCTTGGATCCTCGGCACTCACCCCCCTCGAACTCGCCACCGCCTACAGCGTCTTCGCCAATGGCGGTGTCCGCCTCGCCCCGACCTACATCACCCGGATTCTCGACCGGGACGGCCAGGTCCTCGAATCGACGGATCCCGCCGATTTTCCCGATGGAATCGGCCCCGGACAAAAACTCATCCGTCAGTCCCCCGAACGGGTGATCTCCCCGGAAACGGCCTATCTGATTTCCAATCTGATGGAGAGCGTGGTGCAAAACGGCACCGGCTGGCGCGCCAAGGCGCTGCACCGTCCCGTCGCCGCCAAAACCGGCACCACCAACGACCTCAAGGACGCCTGGTTCGCCGGTTACGTCCCTCAACTGGCGGCCGTCTCCTGGGTCGGCTACGATCAGGAACGCCCTCTCGGCGAGGACGAGACAGGCTCCAAGGCGGCGGCCCCGGCCTGGGTTGATTTCATGACGGCTGCCGTGGCCAATTTCGAACCCCTGGAATTCCCGGTTCCCGACTCCATCGAGTTTCGCGCCATCGATCCCCAGACCGGCCTTCTGGCTCCCGAAGATAACGCCGACTCCATCATTGAAGTTTTTGCCCCCGGGACCGCGCCAACCCATTACGCCCTCGACGACAAGAAGCCCCGGGCCCGGGACTTCTTTAAACTCGACATGGAAGACCGCTGATCCCCCTCCCTCCCCAAAAAAAACCCGGCGCGCCCGGAAGGGCCGCCGGGTCAGATCCTGCTCCCCGTTGAACTTCATCCACCTCGGTCAGACGTCGATGGATCGTCGCAACACCGATTTTTCGACGCGACGCCCCTCTTCCTTGGCCAGACTCTGGATCAGAACCTGCCCGCCGTAGGCGGCGGTCTTGCGCACCAGGTTGTCAGCCCGTTCACCGTCGTGGGCCTTGAAGGCTTCAATGATCTTGTGGTGCTCCTGAACGGAAATTTCCATCCGACCCGGCAGCGCCAGGGAGGCCATGCGCGGCCGGTTGAACTTCATCATCAGGTGACTGATCAGATCGAAGAGCTTTTCGTTTCCCGCCGCACGAATGAAGAGTTCGTGGAACTCGTTGTGCACACGGAAAAAGGTTTTCACATCGCCGTCCCGGGCGAGCTGTTCCAGCCGATTGTTGATTCCCTCGAGACGTTCGATGTCGCGATCGGTCAGCCGTTCTGCGGCAATGCGCGCGGCATACCCTTCGAGAATGCTTTTGATGGCATAAAACTCCTCCACATCCCGTTCGGACAGGGACGTCACCACCGCCCCCTTGCGGGGGATGACGGTCAGGTATCCCTCCGACTCCAGCTGCCGAAAGGCCTCCCGAATCGGGGTGCGGCTGATCCCGAAGCGCTCGGCAAGTTCGGGCTCGGCCACCTTCTCCCCCGGCTTGAGCGAACCCTTGAGAATCGCTTCGCGTATTGTTTCCAGTATCTTCTCTCGCAGGGTCTGGTGGCGTTCGATCGGCTTTCTTCGCAAACTGGTTTCTCCATAGAGTATATTTTGGTCAAATTGTATACAGTATACATATCATGTCAAGATTTTTCTCTCCCGCGACCGCGAGCCAAGTCACCATATCTCCTTGATTTTTTTGCTGTGCATCGATAGTATCTGGATTTTTACCCAGGACTGATAATTTATGGATCCCGTCCGCCATCTCCGTTTTTCCCTGTCTATTCTTGTCATTGTCGTCGGCTGCGGCACTCTGGGGTATACACTCATCGAGGGCTGGACCCCCTTCGAAGCCCTCTACATGACGGTCATTACCCTGGCCACCGTCGGCTTCCGCGAGGTCCACGATCTCTCCGACCAGGGGAAGGCCTTCACCATCGCCCTGATTATTTTTGGCGCGGGGATTATCGCCTATGCGGTGGGGAGTCTCGTCCAGTTCATGGTCGAGGGACAACTGCGGCTCATTCTCGGGAGGAAGAAGTTGGAAAATCAGATCAGCAAACTCCAGGGGCATTACATCATCTGCGGCTACGGGCGGATCGGGACCCTCATCTGCAAGGAATTCCATGCCCGCCCTCTTCCCTTCGTCGTCGTGGAAAAGGACCCGACCCTGGTGGAAAAACTGGCAGGCGACGGAGTGCTCTACGTACGCGGCGACGCCACCGACGACGACACCCTGATTGCCGCCGGCATCCGCCGCGCCAAGGGGCTGATTACCGCTGTGACCTCCGACACGGAAAACGTCTATATTACCCTCACGGCCAGGGGCCTCAACCCCGATCTCTTCATCCTCGCCCGCTCCGGGGAAGAAGGTTCGGAAAAGAAGCTGCGCCGCGCCGGTGCGACCAAGGTCGTTTCCCCCTATACCATCGGTGCCAGCAGGATGGCCCAGGCCATCCTCCGTCCCTCGGTGGTCGATTTCATCGAGATCGCCACGGCCAGCCGAAATCTTGAATTGCAGCTCGAAGAAATCCGGGTCACCCTCAAATCGTCTCTGGTCAACAAGACGCTGGTGACCTCGGGGATCCGCCGCGACCTGGGCATAATCATTGTCGGCATCAAGAAGGTCGATGGACAGATGCTGTTCAACCCCCCCCCGTCCATCCTCATCGAAGCGGGGGATGTTCTCATCACCCTCGGCGAGCCGACAGCGACCCAGAATCTGGAAAACATCGCCGGCGGCTCAACCGGCGATGCATGACCCCTCCTCTTTTCGCATCCCCTTCATCAATCTCCATCCCGGAATGCTCGGCCCGCCGGTTCACCAGGCGACCTGATATCAGAGCCCCCCGGACCCCTCTGGGCCGGAGCCCTGCTAAGACCCCTGGTCGCCGTCGCCCCCTTCCCTTCTCCCTGGAGGTGCAAGGAGCGACCCCCGGCAAATTCCCCATTCACCAAAGCGCTCCTGCAAGCCGTCGAGGGTCCGGTTCAATGTCTCCCGGCGCCGCCTGTCGTCCTCATCGAAGAGACTCTCCTGTCCCGACCCCCTCTGACCGAGCTGACTCAGCGTGATGCCGAGAAGACGCACCGCCCGGCTCCCGGCTTCCGTCCGCTGGAGAAGCTCGACGGCGATCCTGTGGATTTCGCCGGAGCTCTCCTCCCCGCGGGCCAGGGTATGGCTCCTGGTCACGGAGATGTGGTCGGAATACTTGACCCGAAGCGTAATGCAGCGGCCGCTGAATCCCAGGCGCCGCAGGCGGCGGGCGACCCTCTCGGCAATGCCCAGCAGTTCCCGCTCCATATCCTCCGGCTGCCAAAGGTCGCAATCGAAGGTTTCTTCATGACCGAGCGACTGGGCTGTGCCGCCGGAGACCACCTCCCGATCGTCGTGCCCCCGGGCCATTTCGAAGAGGGTCGGGCCGAAGGACCCGAAGTGACGCTCCAGATACTCACGGGAAAGGGATTGCAGATCGCCCACGGTTTTGATCCCGCCGTTCTCCAGACGCCGGGAGGCGACGGGACCGACTCCCCAGAGGCGGCCGACGGGGAGAGGGTGCAGGAAGGACTCAACTTCCTCCTCCCGGATGGCGTAGAGACCGTCGGGTTTCCCCTGTTCGGAGGCGAGTTTGGCCAAAAGCTTGTTGGGGGCGATCCCGGCACTGACCACCAGGCCGAGTTGTTCCCGGACCTCGCGGCGAATCCTGGCTGCGATCTCCACAGGGGTGCCGAAGAGCCGTTCGCAGCCGGTGACATCGAGAAAGGCTTCGTCGATGGACAGCGGCTCGACACGGTCCGTGTATCGGCGGAAAATGGCGAAAACCGCCAGGGAAATCTCCCGGTAACGACCCATTCGCACCGGCCGGACCAGCGCCTGGGGACAGAGGCGCAAGGCCCTGGACATCCCCATGGCGGATCGAACCCCGAAGGGACGGGCTTCATAGGAACAGGCGCAAACGACCCCTCGCTCCGGGCTGCCGCCGACAATGACCGGTTTGCCCCGCAGTTCAGGAAAGTCGCGCTGCTCCACCGCCGCGAAAAAGGCATCCATATCGAGATGTATGATGGCTCGACCCATGATCGCAGACCCTATCCCCGGGGAACGAATTCCGTCACTTGACCTTTTCCCTCCGGCATGCTAGATACCTGGTCATACCACTACGCCAAGAGGGGAAATGGCATGACCACCATGTTCAAACCGATCCGGCCAAAAAAGATTTCTGAAGAAATCGTCGAACAGATCATCCAGCACATATCCCAGGGACAACTCAAACCCGGCGAGCGTATCCCCTCCGAGCGGGATCTCGCCACGGCCCTCGGAGTCAGCCGTCCCTCCGTACGCGAAGCGATCATGGTTCTCGAGGCGCTGGGTCTGGTGGAATCCCGCCAGGGGGGTGGGACCTACGTCCGTTCCGTCGCCGACAAAGCCCTCGCCGACCCCCTGAGCAACCTGGTCGAGCGGGACCCCAACCTTCTTCATGCCCTCGCCGAAGTCCGCATGGGTCTTGAGGGATGGTCCTCCTACCTCGCCGCCAGGAACGCCACCGAAGAAGAGATTGCCGAGCTTCGCGCTCTCCTCGAAGAGATGCGGAAAAAAGTCCCGTCGGGTGGCTGGGGAGCCGAAATCGATACCCGCTTCCACTACACCATCACCGCCGCCAGCCACAACACCATCCAGCAGCACGTCCTCAACACCATCCACGGTCTGTTCAAGGCCACCATCGAGGTGGCCCTTTTCGAATTTTACCGCAAAGAGGGGTATGCCGAACTCCTCCTCCGGCAACATGAGGCGATCGTCGACGCCATCGCCCGCCGCGAGCCCGAAGAGGCCCGCCTGAGGATGGTGGAACACCTCACCATTGTCGAGCAGAAACTTTCACAGCTCCTTGAGGAACGGGGACACTGATCGTCCGATTCAACGCCTCGACCCTGTCCCGCCTCGGCATTTAAACATCCCTGGTTTAACACGGCAGACACCACAGAAAAAAGGGGCGGACCTGAAGGTCCGCCCCTTTTCCCTCTTCATGTCTTGTACCTGACTCTCAGTGGCCGCGCTGTGCCTTGCGCCCGGCAACCATGATCCTTATCATGGCCCGCTCGAGTGCGGCCTGCATGACGATAAATTCCTTGTCCTCCGGTCCGAGACGCTTGAGAGCCTCTTCGGCGCGACCGAGTGCCAGCTTGGCCCGATCCAGGTCGATTTCATCGGCCGGCTCGGCCGTTTCCACCAGCACGGTCACGGTATCGTTTTCCACCTCCACGTACCCCCAGTTCACGGCGACGTGATAGGACTCGGCACCCTGACGATAGGTCAGTTCGCCGATCTTGAGGGTGGTCAACATCGGAGTATGCCCGGGAAGCACGCCGAACTCACCGATGACGCCAGGCGCGACAATCTCGTCGACCTCCTGGGAGAGAACTTTCTTGTAGGGTGTGACCATTTCCAGTCTGAGCTTTTCTGCCATTACGAACGTCCTTTGGCGCGATGGCGGGCCCCGTCAGGACCCGCCGTTGCTTCGTCTATCAGGCCGCCAGCTTCTTGGCCTTTTCGATGGCCTCTTCGATGGTGCCCACCAGGTAGAAGGCCTGCTCGGGAAGGTCGTCGTGCTTGCCTTCGACGATTTCCTGAAAGCCGCGAATGGTGTCCTTGAGTTCGACATACTTGCCGGGAGACCCGGTAAAAACCTCGGCCACGTGGAACGGCTGGGACAGGAAACGCTGAATCTTGCGGGCACGGGCCACGACCAGCTTGTCTTCCTCGGAGAGTTCGTCCATGCCGAGGATGGCGATGATGTCCTGGAGGTCTTTGTAACGCTGCAGAACATACTGAACGTCGCGGGCGATTTTATAATGCTCCGCGCCGACGACCTGGGGGTCGAGGATGCGGCTGGTGGAGTCGAGCGGATCGACGGCGGGATAGATCCCGAGTTCGGCAATCTGTCGGGAGAGAACGGTTGTCGCATCGAGATGGGCGAAGGCGGTGGCCGGAGCCGGGTCCGTCAGGTCGTCGGCGGGAACATAAATAGCCTGAACCGAGGTAATGGAACCCTTGTGTGTGGTGGTGATCCGCTCCTGAAGCTCACCCATTTCCGTCGACAGGGTCGGCTGGTAGCCGACGGCCGAGGGGATACGGCCAAGGAGGGCCGAAACTTCCGACCCGGCCTGGGTAAACCGGAAAATATTGTCGATGAAAAGGAGGACGTCCTGTCCTTCCTCATCGCGGAAGTATTCGGCGACGGTCAGGGCGGAAAGGGCGACGCGGGCCCGGGCCCCGGGGGGCTCGTTCATCTGGCCGTAAATCAGGGCGGTCTTCTCGAGAACCCCCGACTCCTTCATCTCGTGCCACAGGTCGTTTCCTTCCCGTGTCCGCTCGCCGACGCCGGCGAAGACCGAAAAGCCGCCATGCTGCTTGCCGATGTTATGGATCAGTTCCATGATCAGAACGGTTTTGCCGACGCCGGCTCCGCCGAAGAGGCCGATTTTGCCGCCGCGGGCGTAGGGCGCCAGAAGGTCGACAACCTTGATTCCGGTTTCGAAGGCTTCAACCTTGGTCGACTGGTCGATGAAGTCGGGGGCCGGACGATGGATTTCCCAGTTTTTATCGGTCTTGACCGGACCCATCTCGTCCACCGGCTCGCCGACGACGTTGAGGATGCGCCCCAGGGTGCCGCGACCGACAGGCATAAGGATCTGCTTGCCCGTGTCCAAAACCTCCTGACCGCGGACCAGGCCGTCGGTGGAATCCATGGCGATGGCCCGGACCGTATTCTCGCCGAGGTGCTGGGCAACCTCGACGACCAGGTTCCATTCGCCTTCACCGAGGGAGGGGTTGGTGATTTTCAGAGCGTAATAAATCTCGGGGAGTTTACCGGCCTCGAATTCCACGTCGACGACGGGACCGATAACCTGAGTGATCTTTCCTTTATTCATGATGAACCATTCCTCCTTTTTTCCCACCCCTCACCAGGTGTGGATCATCGTTCGTGTTGTTACTTAATGGATTCGGATCCGGAGATGATTTCCATCAGCTCCTTGGTGATCGCCGCCTGGCGCGCCCTGTTATACTGCAGCGTCAGCTTGCCGATCATTTCCGCCGCATTCTTGCTGGCACTGTCCATGGCACTCATCCGGGCCCCGAGTTCGGACGCTACCGATTCGAGCAGCGCCCGGAAGACCTGCACCTCGACATGTTTCGGCAACAGCTGCGCGAGAACCTCGCCGCGATTCGGCTCGTAGAGGTATTCGGTCACCTGCTCCCCTTCTTCGATCGTCTTCGGAACGATGGGAAGGAGTTTGTCAATGGTTACTTCCTGGCAGATGGCGCTTCGGAAAGCGTTGTAGACCAGAAATACGGCATCATACCGGTCACCGATGTACCCCTCGACGATCTCCTGGCCGAGCAGCGCCGCCGTGCTGTAGGTAATGCTGCCGGTGATGTTCTCGTAAACCTTGGTGATGGTCAGGCCGGAGCGGTGTTTAAGAAGCTCCTTCCCCTTGCGGCCGATGATCAGAAGATCATACCCCTCAAACCCGGCGCTGTTGGCGCGGATAAAACGCTCGGCACCCTTGGAGACATTGCCGTTGAAACCGCCGCAGAGTCCGCGGTCGGCTGTCATCAGCACCACCAGGGCCCGTCCCATTCCCCGTTCCTGAAGAAGAGGATGAGCGCTCTGGTCCTCTCGGGCAGCAAGACTGGAGAGGACGTCGAGCATCTTGTCGGCATAAGGTCGGGCCGCGACCACGGCGCTTTGGGCTCGCCGGAGCTTGGAGGCGGAAACCATCTTCATCGCCTTGGTGATCTGCTGGGTATTTTTTACCGAGCTGATTCGCTTTTTTATATCCTTGAGATTTGCCATCTGTCCTTACCTTTGCTTGCGGTTTATGCGGTCGCGAACTGCCCTTTGAAATCCTCAAGGGCGGCCTTGATGCGGCCGTCGAGATCGGCGTCGATCGCCTTTTTCTCGCGCAGATCGGTCAGCAGCTGCCCCTGCTTGGCCTCCAGAAAGGAGAGGAGTTCCGACTCGTAGCGACAGATGTCGTTCACTTCGTACTGGTCGATAAAGCCGTTGTTGGCGGCATAGATAACCACAACCTGCTTCTCGACGGGGAGAGGCTGGTATTGTCCCTGCTTGAGAATTTCCACCAGGCGGGCGCCGCGGGCGAGCTGACGCTGGGTCGCCGCATCGAGGTCGGAACCGAACTGGGCGAAGGCGGCCATCTCGCGGTACTGAGCCAGGGCCAGACGCAAGGTGCCGGCAACCTGCTTCATCGCCTTGATCTGGGCGCTTCCGCCGACGCGGGAAACGGAGAGACCGACGTTGATGGCAGGACGAACGCCGGAATAGAAAAGGTCGGTTTCGAGGAAGATCTGACCGTCGGTGATGGAGATGACGTTGGTCGGGATATAAGCAGAAACGTCACCGGCCTGGGTCTCAATGATCGGCAGGGCGGTGAGGCTTCCGGCGCCGAGTTCGTCGTTGAGCTTGCAGGCCCGCTCGAGAAGGCGGCTGTGCAGGTAAAAGACGTCGCCGGGATAGGCTTCACGTCCCGGGGGGCGGCGCAGGAGGAGAGAAAGCTGGCGATAAGCGACGGCCTGCTTGGAGAGATCATCGTAGATAATCAGGGCATGCTTGCCGTTATCGCGGAAGTACTCACCCATGGTCACGCCGGTGTAGGGAGAAATAAACTGAAGGGGAGCCGGGTCGGAGGCACTGGCGGATACGACGATGGTGTAGTCCATGGCGCCGTGGTGCTTGAGCCTGTCCACCACCTGGGCCACCGTCGAGCGTTTCTGACCGATGGCGACATAGATGCAGATGACGCCCTGCCCCTTCTGATTGATGATGGTATCGGTGGCGACGGCCGTCTTGCCGGTCTGGCGGTCGCCGATGATCAGCTCGCGCTGCCCGCGACCGATGGGAACCATGGCGTCAATCGCCTTGAGACCGGTCTGCATCGGTTCATGAACCGATTTACGGGCGACAATCCCCGGGGCCTTGATCTCGACCTGACGATAGGTGTCGGTCGCGATCTCCCCCAGGCCGTCGATGGCAATACCGATACCGTTGACGACGCGGCCGATCAGGGCTTCGCCGACGGGAACCTGAACGATGCGCTCGGTGCGCTTGACGGTATCCCCCTCCTTGATATGGTGGCAGTCGCCGAGGAGAGCCGCACCGACATTATCCTCCTCGAGGTTGAGGACCATGCCCATGATGCCGCCCGGGAACTCGAGGAGTTCGCCGGCCATGGCCCGATCGAGGCCGTGGATGCGGGCAATGCCGTCCCCGACGGAGATGATGGTGCCCGTCTCGCTGACTTCGACTTCGCGACCGAAATTCTCAATCTGCTTCTTGATTATTGCGCTGATTTCTTCTGCCCTGATTTCCATAAGACGATCTCACCCCTTCTTTAAGGTATCTTCAATCCGTTTCAGCTGAGTTTTGATGCTGCCGTCAAAGACCTTCCCGCCGATTTCGGCCTGGATGCCGCCGAGCAGGGAAGGGTCGAGCTGCACCTTCAATTCGACTTTCTTTCCGGTCTGTTTCTCAAGGCCCGACTGGATCTCGCGGCACTGGCCCTCATTGAGCTCGACAGCGGAGGTAATCTGCGCCCTCACGACACCCGAGAGTTCATCGGCGAGCCTGCGGTAGTCCCCCTCGATTTCCGAGAGGTACTTGAGTCGATCCTTGGTCAGAAGGAGACCGAGAAAATTCCGGATGCCCGTCGAAAGCTTCATCGCATCGTAAATTTCCGACAGGATGACTGCCTTCTTGTCCGTGGCGAAGGTGGGGCACTCGAGAATGAGCCGCAGCTGGTCTTCCCCCTTGAGGACGGACCCTACCTGCGCCAGTTCATGACCAAAGAGCTCCACCGTCTTCTGCTCGGAACCGAGGTTTACCAGGGCCTGAGCATATCTCCTGGATATCGCGCTGTTACTCAATTTAGTTCTCCCACCTTGTGCATGTATTCGTTGACCAGACGGGTGTTGTCGTCCGCTGTAAAATCCCTTTTGAGCAGGTTTTCGGCGAGACTGACAGCCATCCTGGCCGTTTCCTGGCGCAGCTCTGAACAAGCCTTGGTCACCTCATGGGCGGCGGTCTTTTCCGCCTCCTGTTTAATTTTCTCTGCCATCTCCCTGGCGTTAAGGAGAATCTTCTCCCGCTCCAATTCCCCCTCGCGGCGGATTTCGGCGTAGATCTCCTCGATTTCCGCAGAAGCTTTGGCCAGTTTGCCGTCGTATTCGGCGAACTTGGCCTCCGCTTCCTGCCGGGCGGTCTCGGCCTGAGCGAGAGCCTGAGCAATCCCCTCCCGGCGGCCCGCCAGCCCTTTGCGGATCGGCTTGGTGATGAAATAGGCGAGAATACCGAAAGTCACGGCAAAGTTGAAGCAGCGGTAAAGAAAATCCTTCAGCAGGACACCGCCGTCGACAGCATGTCCTTCTCCACCCGTCGAAGCAAGGGCAGCGGTGGCCAGAGCTAAGAAGGCGACGGTGGCGAGGGCGACCAGGTTTCCTTTTTTCATTTTCATATCCCTGCAGATGGTCATTACAGCCCCCTTCCGAGAACCTTGGAGGCAATCTGGGCTGCCAATCCCTCCGTTTCGGCCTTGAGGGCCTGGCGGGCACGGTCGGCCTCGCTGGCGACCTTCACCTTGATCGTGTCCATATACTCCGTCGCCGTGGCGCGGGCTGCGGAGAGAATTTTCCCTTCCTCGGCATGCGCCTGGCTGCGAAGTTCGTTCTTTTCCTGATTTCCCTTGAGCTTGGCCTGCTGCAGTTGTTCCTGGTAATGAGCCATCTTTTCATCGATGGCCCCCTCGAGGGATTTCGCCTTCCGGTAAGATCCGTCGACGGTTTCTTTTCGTTGTTGCATCACCTTCCGCAGCGGGCGGTAGAGAATGACGTTCAACGCCAGCATGAGCACAACAAAATTGATGAACTGCAGACCCAGGGTCCAATCGATACTTATCACTTCGGCACCTCGTCACATCCGCAGGTGTTTCCCCCTGCGAAGTCGGTATACTGTATACAAAGATTTTCGGGATTAAAAATTTGCCTCATTCGGGCAAAAGATGCGAATAGCTACCATATAGGGCTTTTTGTGTCAAGGGGCATTTGTTTTCCCCCTGGCCGCAATGGCAAAAATTCCCCGCCGGGCCTCGACGGAACGGCGACTTATTTTTTGGCCGCCGGCTCACCGGGACGTCCGCCACGGTTCATCGTCAGGGTGGCGTTGAGCAGGACCCCCTCCTCCACCACCAGCAGCGGGGTTTCAATCGTCCCCTGCACCTGAGCGGGAGCACGGAGTTCCACCTTGGTGGCCGCCTTGATGTTTCCTTTAAAGCGGCCGCTGAGGATGAGGGTCCCGACCGTGACCTCCGCCTCAATGTCGGCGGCTTCGCCGACGATCAGGGTGTCTTTGGAAGTCACCTCGCCGCGAAAAGATCCGTCGATGCGAACGATTTCATCGAAGAGCAACTTTCCTTCAAACTGACTGCCGGGGCCGAGGAACGCCTTGATTTCACTTTTCGCCAAGGGTGTTTCTTTTTTCATTATTTTGTTGTCCTTCCTGCCAAACATGGGAGACACCGTGCCTTATGCCAACTCGTTCGAAGAAACGCCCAGGACTTCGAGAAGACGATCCAGATCCTGGGGATTAAAATAGGAAATTTCGATGCGCCCCCCCTTCCCGCGGGGGGTGATTTTGACCTGGGTTCCAAGAGCCCGCTTCAGTTCCCCGGCCAGGTGGACCAGCTCGGGATCGCTTTCCTTTTTCCCTTTAACCTTAGGAAAGCTACCGAAACTCTTAATCTTTTTAACCAGGGCCTCCGTCTCGCGGACCGAAAGTTTTTTCTGGACCACCTGATCCCGCGCCTCGAGTATATCCTCGACCACTTCCAGCGCGAGAAGAGCGCGAGCATGGCCCATGCTGAGGTTGCCGACCATCACATCCTCACGGACCCGCTCGGGAAGACGCAGCAGGCGCAGGGAGTTGGCGACCGTGGAGCGGTCTTTACCGACCCGGCGTGCCACCTCCTCCTGCGACAGGTCAAAACCGTCCATCAGGTTCTGATAGGCCATGGCCTCTTCGATGGGATTGAGGTCCTCGCGCTGGATATTCTCAATCAGGGCCATTTCCAGTGCCCAGTCCTCTGAGACATCCTGGATGACCACGGGAATTTCCCGCAATCCGGCCTTTTGCGAGGCGCGCCAGCGACGTTCGCCGGCGATGATCTGGTAATGATCATCCACCCGACGCACCACAAGGGGTTGAATCACCCCCTTGGCCTGGATGGACGCCACCAGTTCCGCCATCTTTTCATCGTTGAAATTCTTGCGCGGCTGGTTGCTGTGGGGTTTTAATTCTTCGATGGGACAGAGAAAATATTTTTTTCCCCCCTCCTGGGTCGCAGAATTCAGCAGAGCGCCGATCCCCTTGCCCAGGGCTGGTCTTTTTGCCATGATCAGTTCCCCGTCTCGATGATTTCTTTAGCCAGTTCCAGGTATGCCGTGGCGCCGCGGGAGGTGATGTCGTAGAGAAGTACCGGCAACCCGTGGCTCGGGGCCTCGGAAAGCCGGACATTGCGCGGAATGACCACCTGAAAAACCAGGTCGTTAAAATGCTGCCGGATCCCCTCGCTCACCTGGTGGGACAGGTTGTTCCGGCCGTCGAACATGGTCAGCAGGATCCCCCGGATCGTCAGGCGGGGATTGAGTTCCTTCTGGATCAGTCGGATGGTATTCATCAACTGACTCATCCCCTCCATGGCGTAAAATTCGCACTGCAGGGGGATCAGGACGGCATCGGCGGCAGTCAGGGCGTTCACGGTGAGAAGCCCGAGGGAGGGCGGACAATCGATGATGATATAGTCGTACTGGTCGCGAATCGAAGAGAGAACCCCCTGCAGCTTCAACTCCCTGGCCATGGCCGTCACCAGCTCAATCTCGGCGCCGATCAGGTCGGTATTGGCCGGCAGGATATCCAGATGTTTGAGGTCGGTGTGGACAACGATTTCCTCCGCGCTCACCTCGCCGAGGAGGGCATTGTAGATGGTCAACTCCTGCTTCCCCTTGTCGAGGCCGACGCCACTGCAGGAATTGGCCTGAGGGTCCATGTCGACCAGCAGGGTCCGCTTTTCGGCGGCCGCCAGGGAAGCGGATAGATTGACCGCCGTCGTCGTTTTCCCCACGCCACCCTTCTGGTTGGCAATGGCAATAATCTGGCCCATGGGCTCTCTCCTTTAACCTTGACAGGGGGCAAAGACTACCACATTCCCCGTGCCTCTGAAAAGGAAAAAGGGGGTCAGGGAAAGGCCTGGTAAGAGGTTGGGATATCTTGTATTTCGAGCACTTCGACACCCCATATCTAGTGGTCCTCCTCCTCGTTTCGGCGCACCAGGACGATCAGAGTCCGTGCCGCGTCGGATGCGGGAAGACGCAGAGACCGAACCTCGCTGCACTCCAGCCCTAGTCCGGCGAGAAGCTCCGAACCCTCCGCCAGTTCACGCACTCCATCCCCCCCTTTCATGGCGACAATCCGCCCCCCGGGAGCCAGACAGGGGAGCGCCAGGGCGGCAAAGGCCGGGAGGGCTGTAAAGGCCCGGGAAACAACCAGATCAAAACCACCGGCCCAGAGGGGATTGTTCGACAGAGACTCGGCCCGACCATGATGGGCCTGAAAATTTTCCAGTTTTAATTGGCGAGCGATATGGCGCTGAAAGACGACTTTTTTCTCCACCGCATCGACGGAGAGCACCTGCAGGCCGGGAGAGGCAATCTTCAGGGGAATCGCCGGCAGGCCGCCTCCCGACCCGAGATCGAGGAGCCGTTCGTCCCCCCTCAGAAGCGGCAGGAGGGTCAGGGAATCGACCAGGTGTTTTTCGATGGCGGCCCGAGGCTCGGTAATGGCGGTCAAATTGACCTTTTTATTCCAGTTGAGCATACCCGCGAGAAAGGCCAGCAATTTCTCCTCGGTTTCCGTTCCAAGGACGATTCCCATCTCGGACAGTTGATCCTGCAACAGTGGTGAGCCCTTCATCCTACCTCCTGCGCAGACAGACGGAAAGAATGGCGATCCCCGCCGGGGTGACACCGGGAATCCTTGAAGCCTGACCGAGGGTCATCGGCCGCCCCTTTCGAAGCTTTTCCCTGACCTCGGCGGTGAGTCCGGAAACGGCGGCGTAATCAAAATCCGGAGGGATGGAAACGCCTTCCGAGCGATGAAAGCGGGCCACCTGTTCCAGTTGTCGGTCGATATATCCTGCATATTTGGTTGCGATTTCGAGTTGCTCGAGAACGGGGCCGGAGAGACCGGCAAGGGTTTCGTCGAGAAAAAGGAGTTTGTCGATGGAGAGATCGGGCCGACGGAGGAGTTCTTCGAGCGAGGCCCCATTTTTGAGATCGTTCAAACCGAGACGAGTGACCGCCTCCTGCGCCGAGGCGCCGATCCGGACATCCCGGAGACGCCCCTGGCCGATACCCAACGCTTCCATCTTGGCGCAATAGCGTTCCCAGCGCTCGCCGGTGACCAGGCCTATGCGGTAACCGAGTTCGGTCAGACGCTGGTCGGCGTTGTCCTCGCGCAACAACAGGCGGTATTCGGCCCTGGAGGTAAACATCCGGTAGGGTTCCGAGGTTCCGAGATTGACCAGATCGTCGATCAACACGCCGACATACCCCTGATCCCGTCCGATGATCACCGGCTCCCCTCCTTGGACCCTGCGGGCGGCGTTGATCCCGGCGATCAACCCCTGGGCGGCGGCCTCTTCGTAGCCGGAGGTGCCATTGATCTGACCGGCATGAAAGAGTCCGCGGATCCCTTTGGTTTCCAGGGTCGGATGGAGCTGATCGGGATTGACATAATCGTATTCGATGGCGTACCCCGGACGCATGATTTCAGCCTTCTCGAGACCTGGAATGGTCCGGAGAAAGGCGAGTTGCACGTCTGGGGGAAGGGATGTGGATAAACCGTTGGGATAAACTTCGGCACTGGTCCGGCCTTCCGGTTCGAGAAAGACCTGGTGCTGATCTTTTTCCGGAAAACGGACGACCTTGTCCTCGATAGAGGGGCAATAGCGCGGTCCGACTCCTTCAATGACCCCGCTGTAGAGGGGGGATCGGTCGAGGTTGGACCGGATGATCTCGTGGGTCTCGGGTCGGGTATAGGTGATATGACAGGGGAGCTGCTCCCCCTCGATCCGGGTCGTGTCCGCCGAAAAAGGTCGAGGAGGATCATCCCCGTACTGCGGCTCGAGAAGCGTAAAATCAATGGACCCGGCGTTGAGGCGCGCAGGCGTCCCCGTTTTCAACCGCCCGACCTCCAATCCTATTCCGCGCAAAAAATCGGACAACCCCTCGGAGGGCGGCTCCCCTGCCCTTCCCCCCGGATAGTGGTTGAGCCCGACGTGGATCAGGCCGCGCATGAATGTCCCGGTGGTCAACACCACCGTGTCGCCGCTGTAAACGACTCCGTCCCGTGTAGTCACCCCGGTGACGCGATCCCCATCAAGCAAGAGATTGGCCACGGCGCCCTGTTTCAGATCGAGCCGCACCTGGCGCTCGACGACCCCCTTCATCCGCGATGCATAGAGGTAGCGATCGGCCTGCGCTCTGGAGGCACGAACAGCCGGTCCCTTTTTTGTGTTCAGGACCCTGAACTGGATACCCGTAGCGTCAATGTTTCTCCCCATTTCGCCACCGAGAGCATCAATTTCCCTCACCAGGTGCCCCTTGGCCAAACCACCGATGGCAGGATTGCAGGACATCTGCGCCACGGCATCGAGACTCATATTCAGCAGCAGCGTCACACAACCCATCCGTGCGGCGGCGAGGGCGGCCTCGCAGCCGGCATGACCTGCGCCGACGACGATCACCTGATAATGTTTTCCGTAATTCGACATCGTCGTTTCCGATCAAAGAGTGCGGCAAACCACCCAGGGTGCCAATTTGGTCACAAATACAGACCCTTAGACTATTGTTTCACGTGAAACATTACCTTATTTTCCGATACAAAATCTGGAAAAGATCACGTCGAGGATGGCCTCGGGGGTAGTTTCACCGGTAATTTCCCCCAACGACTGCAGAGCCCCCCGCAAATCAACAGAAAGAAGCTCAACGGGGGCTTGCCGTTCGACGGCGATGGAGAAGTTGCCAAGGGCTTCGCGGGAGCGGACCAGAGCCTCCCGGTGCCGCCGGTCGGAAAGAAGGATCGACTCCCGACCCTCCCCTGAAGAATTGCCCAAAAAGCGGGAGACGATGGTGTCCCGCAAAACATCGAGGCCCTCCCCCGTGTGCGCAGAAAGACGCACCTGGGGTAAATCCGCAAAACCACCGGACAGGGGCGTTTGTGCCAGGTCACCCTTATTGACCACCAGGAGCAGGTTTCGGCCAAGACAGGCGGAGAGGACTTCATGGTCCTCCTCGACAAGGGCAAGGCTTCCGTCGACGACGAGCAGGATCAGGTCAGCCGTGGGGATGCGGGCGCGGGCGCGCCGAACCCCTTCGGCCTCCACGGGATCCTCGGTGATCCGCACACCCGCAGTGTCGACGATCCTCAGGGGGATCCCGCCGAGAACAAAATTCTCTTCAAGTGTATCCCTGGTGGTGCCTGGAACCGTCGTGACAATGGCACGGGATTCGCCGAGCAAAGCGTTGAGAAGGGAGCTTTTCCCCACATTGGGGCGACCCAGAATCAGAATGGAGAGCCCCTCACGGAGGACACGACCACTGTCAAAGGTGGCAAGGAGAGCATCCATCTCGGACATCAGGGCCCGCCCGGCCTGAAGGATTCTTTCCTGATCCTGAAAGTCGAGATCCTCATCGGGGAAGTCGACCTGAGCTTCGATTTCGGCCAGGAGGTTCATGGTGCCGTCGCGAAACCGGTAGATGGCCCGCGACAGACCGCCTTCCATCTGTTGCAGGGCCACGCTGCAGGCGGACTCGGACCGGGCGCGAATGAGGTCTATCACCCCTTCGGCTTCGGCGAGATCGATGCGACCATTGAGAAAGGCTCTGAGGGTGAATTCTCCGGGCCGAGCGAGACGAAGGCCGCTGTCTATCAGGAGATCAAGAATGCGCCGCAGCACAAGGGTCCCGCCATGGCAATGTATTTCAACCACATCCTCCCGGGTATAGGAGTGAGGCTGCCGCATGACAACCGCCATGACCTCGTCGAGAAAAACCTCATCACTGGTATAGATACGTCCGTGATAGAGGCGATGGGATGTTAGTCGGGATACGGGGCGCGTAGGTCTGAAAAAGCGCAAAAGGGTCCCTTCTGCGTCCGTCCCGGACAGGCGGATGATGCCGACCCCTCCCTCCCCCATGGCCGTGGCGGGGGCAACGATGGTCTCATGATTCAGTATGTCCACGGGTACCCTCCCTTTCTTCCTGTTTTGCCCATCGACATCGTAAGTCCCAATATAAAAAAAACGGTTGAATGGCAACTCCCCGCCGGAATGTTCCGACGGGGAGAGTGACAGAGAGAGCACCAATCAAATAATCCAGAAAAACCGTATCTTCCGTCAACTGCCCCACAACGATAAAAAGTAAACACCCCGAGGGGGTTATCAGGCGGGGCGGTTGATCCTGTACTGCTGTAGAATAGTAAGAAGGTTGTTAACGAGCCAGTAAAGGACCAAACCGGCCGGGAAGTTGAGAAACATGAAGGTGAAAACCACAGGCATCAGCATGAAGAGTTTCGCCTGTTTCGGATCCATGGAGGTAGGCGTCATCTTCTGCTGAATGAACATGGTCGCCCCCATGATCAAAGGGGTGATATAAAAAGGGTCCTTCACGGAAAGATCCGTAATCCACAGGAAGAAGGGAGCGTGCCGAAGATCGATGTTGTGAAGGAGAACCTTATAGAGGGCGAAAAAAACAGGGATTTGAATAACCATAGGCAGACAACCGCCCAGTGGGTTGACCTTTTTTTCTTTATAAAGGGTCATGATCTCCCGATTGAGCCGCTCCTTGTCATTCTTGAATTTTTCCCGAATTTTGGCCATTTCCGGCTGAAGCTTCTGCATGGATTTCATGGATTGATAACTCTTCTGGGTCAGTGGCCAGAAGAGAAGCTTGATGATAACCGTCAGCAGAATAATGGCCACCCCGTAATTGCCGACATAGGTATAAAAGAACTTCAATACCTGTGTCAGGGGCCGAGCGATCAATCCGAAAAACCCGAAATCGACGGCCTGGCTTAGCCGGGGATCTACCGTGTTGAGAATATCGATGTCTCGCGGCCCGTAGTAGGCGAGAAATCCGAAGTTCACCTCGTCCCCAGGGTTCAGGGATGTATAGGGCGTATTGAACTGATTTTCAAGAACGTCTCCCCTTTTGGCGATTTGTACCTTTTCAACGGCATCTCCCTGAGGAATAAGAGCCGAAAGGAAATAGGTGGTTTCGAAACCGCTGAAAATAAGATCGGATCCGTAGATTTTGGCTTCTTTGGCCAGGTCGTCCACATCTTCAGTTTTGATTTTGTCGCCGACGAGGGAAACGGGGCCGGTAAAACTCCCGCTGCCGCCCTTGCGGGAATCATCCCAGGGTTCGACGAGATTGAGAACCAGATTCCCCCGCAGGACCTGAAGACCCCGATTGCGCGCATTCACCTGCAGGGAAAAATCGTAGCCGTCACCGTTAAAGGTGAAAATTTTCTTGAGTTCCAGGCCATTGACGTCTGTGAAGGAAAAAGTAAGGGAACGGGATTCACCGGGGGCGAGGGTCAATGAAGCACCTGGTATGTCCACTGTATAGTTGTTTTGGCCGGACACTCGAAAGTTTTCTGTTCCCTCCAGGCGCAGGGTTGTCGTCCGTTCAGGACCGGCAGAGACGAGGGAAACGAGACCGGAATCCGCCTCTTTGGTTTGCTTGAATTGCTTAAGAACAAAACTCTTCAGGCTGGCACCGGATGATGAGAAAACTGCTGTGAAAAAATCATTTTCGACGGTAATCTCACGAACCTCGTCGATGACCGTGGCTGCCACTGGCGAAATCTGACTGACGGGTTGATCCACCACCGATTCTGCGGCAGAAGGGGTCTGAACCTTTTCATCGCCGGATGATTTTTCAACAACAGACGGATTGTTTTCCGGAACCGGAGTGCGGGAAGGGAAGATAAAACTAAAGGCGATCCAGACCACCAGCATAAGGGTAAGGGCGATCAGGGTGTTTTTGTTTTCCATGGATAGACTCCGGTATGAATGAATAAATATACGGGGAGATTTAACTAAGGGGGTCGAACCCTCCGGGATGCCAGGGGTGGCAACGGCACAGGCGGGCTATTCCCTTGAGAATACCTGAACCGACACCGTATTTTTCAATAGCCTGGAGAGTGTAACAAGAACAGGAGGGATAAAACCGGCAGGAAGGCCCCTTGAGGGGTGATAAAAATTTTTGATAAAACAGTATGAGAAGAATTGTGAATCGTTTGATCATGCCGCCTCAGCGAACCTCCGCTGCATTAAGAACAGCCAGTTCTTCGACCACCTGTGACAAGTCCAGAAGCGGCGCGCCCTTTTTGGCAATGATGGATAAATCGCAGTCGCACGGCCAAAATCGAGAGTTAAAGCGAAACGTTTCCCGCACCAGCCTCTTGACCCTGTTTCGCTGAACGGCCCCCCCGACCTTTCGACTGGCGGTAATACCGAGTCGGGTGGGGCCCTCAGCCTTTTTCAGGACGAAGATGATAAAGTGCCGGGTATGAATTTTTTTCCCGCATTCCCTGGCCTGCAGAAATTCCCGACGAGCCCTGAGGCGTCTCGAGCACGGAAACTTTCCACTTTTTGTCACCGTCCAGCCTTTACGGCAATTATTTAACAGGGATGGTTGCGGCAAGAATTTTACGTCCCTTGGCACGACGACGCTTGAGGACGCTCTGACCATTTTTGGTCTGCATCCGCTTACGGAAACCGTGGGTTCTCTTCCTCTTCACTTTGCTCGGCTGGTAGGTGCGTTTCATATTTTTTACCCCTATCTGAAATTTTTGGATTTTTGAAAGCCGTGACTTTCAACAAAGAGTATCTTTAACCATCTTTTGGACTATCTGTCAACAAAAATAAAGGAAAGCGCCACGGAGGTTACCCAGGGTCCGAGGGGGGGTCCAAAGCCAAAAAGACCTTGCAAACCCGGTGTAGCTTTGCTAGTTTGAAATGCCGAATAAGGGGCACTGCGCCCTCAACCCAAAGGGGTCCTGTGAAAAAAAACAGCAAA